>JAMCWJ010000005.1 GCA_023475105.1 Nitrospirota bacterium | reverse complement strand
TACGAGCTGGATCCCGTTTACTCGCTCCCATATCGGAAACTGAACCTTCACGTCGATCAAACCCTTTTTTAAGGGGAACAACTGGATCCCCGGCGAGAACCATACGCTGTCGCCGCCGGTATTTGCAGGGTCGTCCATCAGGCTCTTCAGATTCGTGTAATTGCCGTCCTTGTCGCTCGCCCTGTTGAGGTGCAGATAGGTGAAGCCGCCCGTGACATTGAAAAAAGAGGTGACCGCATACTTCCCCGATAGATTTGCACTGAAAGAGTCGCCGAACTCATAGCCGTTCGAGTTCCTCGTCGTTATCTGGTAGGACGCATCCGCCTGAAAAAGGAAAGGGTTCACCATCTTCGTGTAGACGAGCGAAACGAGAGGGTCCCAGGAACCCGTGCCGGGCTGCATATGCGCATGGACAAACTTGCCTGTCGATGTCCTCTTGGTCGAAGAGCCCGTGGGGGTCTTCACCCCGACGCCGAAGGTGAGAACGTCCGTCGGCCTGATGTCCCTGTCAGTGTAAAGGCGGTAGAGACCCATGACGGTCACATCGCCGATGTCTTCGACCGGTTCCATGGCATGCTCCATCCACTCCTTCGGCATGCCCATGCCCATGCTCATGAACATCTCCATATCCATGGTATTGCGCACGTACGGGATCGTGGCGAATACGGAGAACTTCGGGGTAAAACCGTATGCCGCGGTGAGGGTATACTTGATCATCTCCATTCTTGTCGGGATGGAAGTGTACTTGCCGGCATTCATCACATCCTCGACAGACCTTTCGGTCGTTCCCTCTCTCAGTTTGTCCATCAGGGTGAAGCTGTACGTGAACTGCAGGGAGAGCCTCTGCGCCTCCGGCGACGCCACACCCAGAAGACTTTCCTGCACTCCGCTCGAAAGCTGACAGCAGAGCCCCGCGCCGAAGGCCGCGTAGGGGAGCAGGACAACACCGCATAAGAAAAATAGCATGATCGCGAACCGTTTCATAGAAAAAGCCTCCTTTACCACAAGAGATATGAATTTCCGGGAAACGTGCAGACGCGGACATAGCCCTGGCGTGTACCGAAGCGACAGGGAAAAAGACAATTCTCCCGGACGGTATGCTCCGCAAGGGGAAGATGAAAGTCCCGCCGCTCCGGAACCAGGCCTAGACTTCGGGAGGCCGCTCGGGCAGGGAAGTGATGAGGAAGAACCTGAACGTGATGCGGGGGGCCGCATGCCGCCCATCGGGGCCGGTCTGCAGAAGGCTGCACCGGCACTCCGAAATAAACGGAATATCCGGGGTCGCCTGGAGCCCTGAACCCGCGCTGTCGCAGACATCGAGGGTCGCAAGAGAAGGCAATGAAACCTCTGCAGGGAGGCAGCGCACAAGCGGGACCGTTGAGACCGAAAGGGCGACGATAACCAGCACTGCCGCGAATTTCATAGCACATACAATAGGCAAAGAGAGATGTCCCTGTCAATGTAAAATTGTAATTTTACGTTGGTGCGCGGTTCCGCCCTGCCGCCGCCGGGGCCGTCTTCCAAAACGGTTGCGGCGGCAATCCCGCCTCGGCGAAAAAACGGCAACAGTATCGGCTGTTTCGATTTTGTCCACCCGGAGCCGTTCCCGCAGCGCCAATGAAAATCCCCTTCCTTTCAGAAAAGGAAGGGGATTTCTTTCGCAAGGTCTGTCATCCGAGCCTTCACGCTCGGCGGCGCCACGGCTACGCCGGGCAGATCCTCTCGTTGACCGACTCCCTCCTCAGCGTCGCAAGGAAGTCGTGCGTTCCGGCGTTGCTGGCACCTCTCTTCACGAGGATCTCTACGGGCGTCACGCCTTCACCGTAATATGCGTAGTTGAGGCTGTCTCTCACATGGAGAACAGAGCCCTCGAGGTTGATGCCGGCATAAATGCCTTTCGTCTTCGCAAAGGAGATGAAATCCGCGCTGACGTTCGATTTTGCCCCTACCCCGTACGGTCCGAGCGCAACCGAGGTATCGCCTCCGAGTTTCACAGACGACTCAAAGAGCGAATCGAGCGCCTTTTGGCTCATCACCATCATGATCAACTCCGACGACTGTCCGCCGATCTGCAGGCCGAGCGTCACCGAACCGATCGTGTAAAATGCGGGGTTGCTCCAGTCGCACGTTTTTTCGTTCCGCACCACGAGCACCCCCGTTCCTCCTGAACCGCCGAGGATGAACCCGGCTTTCAGCACCTCCGGGAATATCAGCAGTCCCTTGGCGTTCTTCAGGTTTTCATGAAACCATGTGTAATTCTGGTCGTGCATGAACTCGCTGAACGTCACCTTCGCCCTGTCCACGACAGCCTGTGCATCCTCCCGGTCATTCGCCGCTACGGGGGCCGGCGCAATCATCAGCACCGCTGCCGCAACCAGCAGGGCCGCGAAAACTTCTATGATTGATCTCTTTTTTTCCTTCATCGGAAATCCTCCTTTCGTCGGAAACCTCGACTCTGAAATCCAGTCTAAAAAGCTCCCGGCCAAAACCCGGAAAACTGTACTACTATTCAAATCTAAAACGGGAAGGAAGCAAAAAAAAATCAGCTGACATCTATTTGTAATGTCAGTATCCGTCTGACACGCTCTATGCGGAACTCCCCACAACACCGCATTTCGCCACTTGACAGCCGTTGTATCTCCGCTAAACTGAAACTATCGGACGAAACGAACATAAGAGACGAAATCGGCTCATTCATCGGCCGCCGTGAGGAGAAAACTCTGTTTCGGTTCGTCCCGTGCGACCGTGGAGGAAAAAAGGAGGACGCCAGATGAAAAACTTAGGAGAGGTGTTCCAGACCGAGGATTGGAAGAAGGAAAAGCACGTCCCGGTAATTGAGTGTCCCGACTCGGTAAAGAGCGGAGAGAAGTTCCCGATTACCGTGACCGTGGGCAAGGAGATTTCGCATCCCAACACAACGGAGCATCATATCCGGTGGGTGCAGGTCTTTTTCCATCCCGAGGGTGAAAAGTATGCGTACCAGCTCGCAAACTGCGAGTTCACCTCCCACGGTGAGGCTGTTGCGGGGCCGAACAAGGGGCCTGCGTACACCGACCACACCGTTACGGTCACGGCGATGCTCTCGAAAGGGGGCGCCATTCACGCCATGAATTTCTGCAACATCCACGGGCTATGGGAAAACAGCAAGGAGATCAGGATCACGTGAGACGGTGATCGCCACCCTGTGAAAAAGAATAGCCCGCCGCCTGCCCGGCGCCGGGAACGGGACAGGAGAGGAAATCCCCGGAACGCCGCGATAGAAAACCGCAATAAAGGAGCTGATACGATGAGACCGAAAGAGCTTACGTCAAGGATATTCCTGGACGGAGGGGACCCCCAGGAAACCAGGGAGATTATGGACCTGCTCGGATTTCTCGACGGACAGACGACGAACCCCACGCTCATCTCGAAAAACCCCGAAGCACGGAGGAGGCTCGAAAGGGGCGAAAGATTTTCCGAGGATGAGATTTTGGGCTTTTACCGCGCTGTGGTGGAGGAGATTTCGGGTATGCTGCCCGGGGGGTCCATCTCGGTCGAAGTGTATGCCGACCCGCAGACCGCGGCCGAGCAAATGCTCCCGCAAGGGAAGATGATGAATGGCTGGATACCGAACGCCCATATAAAATTCCCATCGTCCGATCAGGGGTTCAGGGCGGCCGAAAAGGCGGTGAAGGAGGGACTCCGGGTGAACATGACCCTCTGTTTCCGGCAGGAACAGGCCGCTGCCGCGTATGCGGCAACCCGGGGAGCGAAGAAGGGCGACGTCTTTGTCTCGCCCTTCGTGGGGAGACTTGACGACTGGGGGGAAAACGGAATGAGTCTGATCGAAAACATCATCAGGATGTATCGGGAAGGGGACGGCCACGTCGAGGTCCTGACAGCCAGCGTGCGCCATCTCGACCACCTCCTGTATGCGATCAAGCTCGGCTCGGACATCATCACCGTGCCGGCCGGGATTCTGAGGGAATGGGGCGAGAAGGGTCTTCCGATGCCGGGCCGCGATTACACCTATAATGCAGGCAGCCTTGCCCCCATCCCATACAGAGACCCGGACCTTGCAAAGAACTGGCAGGACTTCGACCTGTCCCATGAACTGACGACCAAAGGGATGGAGAAGTTCTCCGCCGACTGGAAGTCCCTTATAAGGTGAGCAGGACACGGGAAAAGACTTCACAACCGCCCATGAACGTGATCGTTATGAAGAGCGATGAAGGGCTCACAACAACCCCGTGTCTCTTCTTCCCGGCACATCGGCATCTTCGCCCAGTCGTCTTCGATATAGAGCATCTTTACGAGAATCACGGCCGCTGCGGTGAGCGGGGTTGCAAGCATGAGCCCTGCGAGTCCCGCGAAGGAGCCGGGCAATGCCGCGAGGTTGCGTACCGGCTCGCCGATGAATTACAATGATAGTGCAGTCAAGGGAGTATTTTGACGAAAACGCCAAGTATTCTACTTCGCGTTTTTTTATTTTTGCTTTCCTGGCTTCAAATACGAAGAGGAGGTGTTGTATGAAGTCGCGGAGCGCAACATTGTTCGCCGCACTGCTGGGAGTGATCGCTATCATGTCCTTTTTCCCGGTTTCTTCCGGGTCAGCCGAGAAGCCGAAAAAGTCGGGCGTGCCGGTCGTTGCCGAGGGTAAGACAATCAAGATCGACTACACCCTGAAGGTCGACGGAAAAATCGTAGACACGTCGAAGGGGAAGGGACCCCTCGAATTCAAAGTCGGCAGCCGCCAGATGATACCCGGTTTCGAGAAGGCCGTCATGGGAATGAAGGTAGGTGAGAAAAAGACCTTCACGGTCAGTCCGAAAGACGGTTTCGGCCCGGAAGATCCCAAGGCCATCCAGACTGTGCCGAGAAGCCAATTGTCCCCCGACGTAAAACCGGTGGTCGGCATGAAGCTCTCCGGGAAGGCAAAAGACGGACGGCGCATCTCCGCGAAGGTCATCGCGGTCAAGAAAGACGAGATCGTCGTCAACCTGAACCATCCCCTTGCCGGCAAGACCCTCAATTTCGACGTAGAGGTCGTAGCGATAAACTAGACGCAATAACGGAATACCGGGGTCCCGCTGCAACGGCCCCACTGCTGATGCGTTCCGATACGCCGGACGGGTATCAGGGACGCCGCCGAGCGGACCGGAATTCAGGAATGGGCAAGGCACAATCCATAAAGGTCCTTCTGCTCGAGGACGTCGAAGACGATGCTGCACTCGTACGCAGGATTCTGCTGAAAGGAATGAGGGTTCCCGTCGAGGTGCAAAGTACGGACAGATTGTCTTCAGCCCTTGAGTGCCTTGCGGCGGAGTCCTTTGACGTCGTCCTGTCCGATCTGGGGCTTCCCGACAGTCAGGGCCTCGACACCTTCTCCGGACTGCACAGCCGGTATCCCGATGTCCCTATCATCGTGCTGAGCGGATTGAGCGACGAGGACCTGGCGCTGCGTGCGGTGCAGGGAGGCGCGCAGGACTATCTCGTGAAGGGGTATGTCGACAGCCGACTGCTGGGTCGCGCGATCCGCTATGCGATAGAGCGCCAAAAGCTGCTGACGCAACTCGAAAAGAATCTGAAAGAAATCAATGCCCTCAGGGGGCTGATACCGATTTGCGCCTGGTGCAAAAAGATTCGCGACGACAGCGGTTACTGGAAGAGGGTCGAAACGTATATCAGGGAACGGACCGGGGCCTCCTTCACGCACGGCATCTGCCCGGATTGCGCAAGGAAGGTCGACCCGGACTTCTCCCCTGAATAAAGAGGCAGCTATTTCCTGAATATCGTATCGAGAAACTTCTTCAGTTCCTCCCATGACTTCCTGTCGGCATCCGCGTTGTATCCCAGGGGCAGATTGAACTTTTTCGCGTATTCGTCCGCCTCCGGGTTCGTGAAGCTGTGCATCGCCCCGGGATACACGATAAACCTGACATCGGCGCCCGCGTGTTTCATTTCTTCTTTGAACGCCTCGACCTGTGCCGGAGTCGTAAACTTGTCATCCCCTCCGTGCAACACGAGGATCCTGGCCTTCACCTCGCCGTGCCGGGCAGGCTTCACCGCGGCGAGGCCTCCGTGAAAGCTTGCAACTCCCTTGAGGTCGACCCCCTGACGCGCCATGTTCAGCACGACACCTCCGCCAAAGCAATAGCCTATTGCGGCAACCCTTCCCGGGTCGACCGTCTCCTGTCCCCTGAGGAATTCCAGGGCGGCCATGAACCGGGCTTTTGCCGCATCGAAGTTCTTCATAAGCTCGGAGGAGAATTTTCCGGCCTCCTCGGGATGCGTCGCCTGTTTTCCGCCTCCGTACATATCGACAGCGAGAGCCGTATAGCCCAACCCTGCGAGCATCCGCGCGCGTTTGCGGGCATATTCGTTAAGGCCCCACCATTCGTGGACGACGAGCACGCCCGGTCTTTTGCCTTTGAGGTTCCTGTCGTATGCAAGGTAGCCCTTCAGCGCCACGTCCCCGGCGCGGTAGTCGACTTCCCGCCCTTCGATATCCGGCTGCGCTGCGGCGGCTACCGCAACTCCGGCGAACAGCGAAAGAAAGGCCAGCATAAGCAACGTCCTTTTCATGACTTCCTCCTTACTGTCTTGTCTCCTGAAAACAGCCCCGGCGTCCATAACCAAAGTGTAGCAAAAAACAGAAGAGAGTCCAGTGGCCTCTCTTCCTGCCGACTGAAGAATGCCTCACAGGATCCGGCAAGGCCTCCTGACCCGGCGAAAGAGACATGAGCGGATGTCCCGTCAGGAGAGGTGCGGGAAGAAAGAGAAGGGATTGCTCTGTTCTAAACGTTTTCCGGCTTCGACCACTTTGCCCGATAGAGTCCGCCCAAGGCATTCATGACCTTGCGCACATACCCGGGGTCCCCTCCCACATAGTCGATCAAGGCCCTCTCGAAGGTCTTGTTTTTTGCCAGATACTTCTGCAGGACATAGGAGCCGGAGGCTATATTGGCCGATATCTGATAGAGGTCGTCTTTTCCCCGTATTATCCCCTGGGCCTTCAACTCGTCCAGCCAGGCACGGGGCAAAATACCCATGAGACCCAATGCGCCCTTGTTGCTCTTCACCTTCGGGTTGAAATTGGACTCCACCATGCAGATAGCCAGAATGAGATCGGAGTTGGTATTGCTCGCTGCTGTGCGGTATATCTCCGAGAGAACCTCTTCAGACATCCCGGAGTTGTCTTTCATCCATTTCAATATAACAGGATTGATCTCCGCCGCATAAGCCACATCAGCTTCGCTCGCACTTTTGCCCAGGTCTCTCGCTGCGAACACCAGCGCAAAGCCGGGTATTACTATCAGGCACGTTGCGACCAGCGTTATCATCGACACTTTTCGGGAGACTGCGCCTATGCAGCCTTTCGTGTTGTCTTTCCGCATATACACCTCCTGAAGACTCTGCGCCTGCGCTCACCTTCCCGCTGCACGAGTCTTTTTTGATGGCTCAAACTGCGGCTATGCAGCTTGAGCGTGCTTCGGCCCCCGTCTCCATTTCATAGACTATTCGGGCGCCTTGGTTATCTGAACCTTTCGGATTGGGTTTCATCAGGACATCCAGGACCGGATGATGCGTATATGCGATTTGTAACCGATATAATACACTATCGAAAACAAAAAAAGCAACCTCTCGTCTTGCGCCTCGTAAAATGTAACCGTATGGATAATCATTGCGACATTAATAATGTAACCTTACTTTGCAGCACTGCAATACCCAAAGGAGGAAGGTTACTGAATGAGCAGGAAAACCGTAAAGGAGTATTTCAACGCGATACGCGGGCGCTTCGGCGTCTCAAGGATAAAATGATAATGGCTATCCATAGGCACGTAGCTGTGTATTAGGATTCCGTAACGTTCATGATAATCCTTGAGGAGTTCTAAGAACGTCAGCCTGTCTTCCGCATCAAGAAAAATCTCTTTGCGATATCCAAGGTTTATTTGTGGAGATCTTCGGTCTTGGTCACGATCCAGTATACGAAGCCGATCACGAGAATAGCGGCTATAAGGTAATAGACCGACTCCGGTTTTTCATGACGGAGGGTGGCGATCATTGTCTCCCGGATCATCGTCACAAGTGCAACACCCACGAAAACGCTTATGTGGAATTTGCCGCCTTTCAGATGCGAGATCTCGGTATTCATGAGTTCTATCATGAGCCAGAGGAGGAGCATGGACCCTAGGGAAGAGATAACGCTTTGCTCGATATCACCGGAGAAAATATTGATTACGTCCCGGAGGAAAAGCCAAACGACGCCGAGAGTCAGACCAATGAGCGCAAACACCAGCATGAAATTGGTGGCCTGGGAGAAGCGTTCAGAAAAGCTGAGCAGAGCGCTTTTTACTTTATAAACTGGGGAGTAGAGGCGTATCTCTTCCTCGATGTATGCGCTTACGATTACGTTCATGCTGATGTCGATGATCTTCCCGACACTGATAATATCGCTTGCGATCTCAGCCACCGGCTGGTCTACGCCGGCGAGAATCCCGGTGCATGCGTTCTTGATGATGTTGGCCGCGCGCTGCAGATAGTGGACGTCGACATTTCGGCGCACATGGGCGGCACCTATCTTTATGAGTTGTTCGTAAAAGCGGTTGTCGTAGGTCCCGGAAAAAAGCTCCTCAAACCACATCTTCTGAGTCTTGAAGACGTGGGTTTTAAGCGTCTCGGCTGTGAAGAAAGTCAACACGCCTTTGGTACCCATGAACCAGAGGTTGAGCGTGCTCATGATCTCCTCGGTGTGCTCCGCCATAAGAGGCTGAAGCACTGCGAGGCGCTTTTGATCGCCTTCCGTGAAACGGTAATCGTGCTTGATTTCCTTGAATGAGCGCATTGATGGTTCCCGTAAGGTTTCCTTTTGATCATATGATAGCGAAGGATAATAGTTCGGTCAACCTTAGGCAGAAGAGAACCTATTTCGCGAGGTCGGTCACTGGGGAAAAAATGTCTATTGGGTGTAACTCCACTGTTACAAATATACCACCAGATGCAGCTTTTGCGACGCAAGTGAGTCCGGCATGCCTGATCTTGCTAAGGTGGGATAACGACATGTAAACCTCACCACGGATTGCGGCCATGGAAAGCAGGTTTTTCCCGGTAACCGAAATATTGGTAAACCAGCTCGAGTTTCAGTCAGTCGGTATACCCGCTTGACAGCAATGCGCTGTGCCGCGTGTCCGAACCAACGCGGCACGCCCGTCCGAACTATCTCGAAATAAAGCATCCGAAAGCAGGCGCGTTAAAGCCCGTCGGTACGATCCCCGCTCTCCGGGGGACGGGAAGGAGAGAGCGTCTTCAAATCCTCCTCAAGCTGTTTCACTCTTCTTTTCTGCTCCCGGAGCGCTGCGCCTTTTCTGAAAACCGCCGGCACGGAGGCAAGGACTCCGGCGACAAACCCCGCAGCGAAGACAATCACAAGAATGAAAGCCAGGGAGCCTGCAAAGTGCCACGTAAGGAAGCTCACCGTAACGACCAACGAGTTCTGGATGGCGAAGAGCACAAGGACGACCGCTATCAGAAGGGCGAGAAAAAGAAAAAACTGCATAGAACTCCCTTCACAACCGTATTGCCGGTATTATAGCACATCCAAAATCGGCCGACCGTCAATTAAGACCGGACTTCGCTCTGCGGCGAATGTCCGCAGTCCTGGGGTTCCCTCTCGTCGCACGGCGCTCTGCTCGTCAGACGAGGGCAAGTATGCTACAATGATCGCGGAGGACCGGCGGTGATTACGATACGAGATTTCAGCGAAGTCGTCAAAGTTCCCGAAGAAGGAATCAGGGCGGAAAACGAAGAAATCATTGCAGTTGACGACAATGTGAGTGTCCTGGTTTCAGAAGCATCGATCAGGAAAAGAATCTCCTGTCTCGCGAAGGATATCTGCAAAGATTTTAGCGAAGATATCCATGGCGTACTGATACTCAAGGGCTCGATAGTCTTCTTCGCAGACCTGATACGGGAGATCAACAGGTGCTCCGGAAAACAGGTGCTCATTGAAGTGATGGAAGTGAGCTCGTACGAGAAGACGGAAAGCACGGGAACCATCACGATAAAAAAGGACGCGGGAAACCTCGAGGGAAAAGACGTCCTGATCGTCGAGGACGTGGTGGATACGGGACTGACCCTGCATCATCTGAAAAGGCATCTTGCGGAGGATAAGAAGGCGCGGTCGGTGAAGATCTGCTGCCTCACGGACAAGCCCTGCAAGAGAAAGACCGATATCTGCGCAGACTACACGGGTTTTATTCTTCCTGATAAGTTCATCGTCGGGTACGGCATTGATTATGACCAGAAGTACAGGTCGTTACCCTACATCGGCTTCTTGAAGAAGTACTAGCGGTATTTCGCGGTTTGCCGGCGGGCCTGCGGAGACCGGCATTGACAAGGCGCTCCCGTTCCGTTTAAATTAGCTTTTCTATTCTATTGCCGGCAAGCGGAGGAAGACTTGGCAACTGCGATCACCGTAAAGAACCCCCTGGTCGAAATGGACGGCGATGAGATGACCAGAATCATCTGGCGCCTTATCAAGGAGAAGCTGATACTGCCGTTCCTGGATATTGATCTGCGTTATTACGACCTCGGCATGGCACATAGGGACGAGACCGACGACAGGGTGACGGTCGAGGCCGCCAACGCGATCAAAGAGTTCGGCGTCGGTGTAAAGTGCGCCACGATAACCCCGAATGCGGCCCGGGTCAAGGAATACCATCTCAGGCAGGAGTGGAAGAGCCCGAACGGGACGATACGTTCGATCCTCGACGGTACTGTCTTCAGGAAGCCGATCATCATCCGCAATATTCCCCCTCTGATCCGGAAATGGAAAAAGCCGATCATCATCGCACGGCACGCCTACGGCGACATTTACAAGAACACCGAACTGGTAGTCGAAGGGCCGGGTACTGCGGAAATCGTCTTAGCCTCTGCGGAAGGCGGAGAAAAGAAGACCTTCGTGATCCACGATTTCAGGGGGCCCGGCGTTGTGATGGGCATGCATAATACGGAGACCTCCGTCAGGAGTTTCGCCCGGTCGTGCATCAACTATGCCCTGACCGAAAAGGTCGACATCTGGTTCGGCGCGAAGGATACCATATCGAAACAGTACCACGGCTTTTTCAGAGACATCTTTGCCGAGGAAGTGGAGAGGTCGAAGGACGCACTCGAGCGGGCGGGAAGTCGGTACCGCTATCTTCTGATCGATGACGCAGTGGCGCAGGTGATCAAGTCTGAGGGAGGCATGCTCTGGGCGTGCATGAACTACGACGGGGACGTCATGTCGGACATGGTCGCAACCGCGTTCGGAAGCCTCGGCCTTATGACTTCAGTGCTCGTCTCTCCCGACGGCAAGTATGAATTCGAGGCGGCGCACGGCACCGTGATGCGGCATTATTATGAACATCGGAAGGGCAACCCTACTTCGACGAATTCGATCGCTTCGATCTTTGCATGGACAGGGGCGCTGGCGAGGCGGGGCGAGATGGACTCCACCCCCGGGGTAACCGGGTTCGCAAAAGCGCTTGAGGATATCGTCGTCAGGACCGTCGAAAACGGCGTGATGACAAAAGACCTTATGCTGATCGCAGACCCGGCCGTCGGGAACTTCGCTCTCACCGAAGAATTCATCGATGCCGTCGCCGCCGGGCTGAGAGAATGGCGGGAAACCGAAGAGAGGTAATGAAGGTGCGTTTGAGAAAAGATCGCTGTCGTGTGTTTATCGTCTTTCTTCCGGCTGTCTTCCTGCTGCTCATCGCCTGCACAAGCCTGTCCGCCACACCGATCGCGAAGATCCTCGATAACCCCAGGGTTTACAGCGGGAAGCCGGTGACGATATCGGGAGAAGTGACGGGCGTCTTCGGCCTCGTTTTTGTCAGGTACTTTCTCGTAAAAGACAAGACGGGCGAGATAGCGGTAGTCACAAAAAGGCCCCTGCCGAAAGTAAGGACCGCAATCACGGTGAAAGGCACGGTCCGGGAGGCCTTTGCGCTCGGCGACAAGCAACTGATCGTCCTCGTCGAGAACGAAGAAAGATAACTTTGTCGTGGGGTCGCGCGGCGGCCCTATATTGTTCACCTATCACGGAGGAGGAGAGATGCCGGTAAAGAAAGCGGTAAAGAAGGCAGTGAAGAAGGCGGTAAAGAAGGTTGCAAAAACGCAGAAAAAGGTAGCAAAGAAGACGGCGAAGAAGGCCGCTGAGGTCCGGAAAAAGGTCTCGAAGAAAATAGCCTCAGCGGTAAAGACCGTAAAAAAGGCCGCCAGGTAAGGGCGAACGGTTGAGGGGCCGCATCCGCAGCCCCTCCCGCCGCATTTCCCCGGGGCGTGGCCTCCTGTCTACTCCTGCGAGCAAACGCTCTTGTTCTCCACTGCTAAGGGGATGACTCCCGCCGTTTCTTCGCCATGACTGTGGACCGCAGCGCCCCCGGGAAAGAGCTGAAGGTTATACGCCCTCTCGCCGTGTTCGGTCTCGTCGAGGCCCGCAAGCTCGGCTTCTTCATCGACCCTCAGGCCGACCAGCGCCCGCACGACCATGAAGATGACGAAGGTGACGGTCCCGGTATAGACAAGAGTCACCCCGACTGCGATGGTCTGCGTCAAGAGCTGACCGGGGTTGCCGTAGAGCAGGCCCTTTCCCGCTTCGTTGATCGAAGGGTCTGCGAACACCCCGGTCAGGATCGCGCCGAGTGTCCCGGCCACACCGTGTATCCCGAAGGCATCGAGGGTATCGTCATAGCCGAGTCTCGGCTTCATCGCCGCCACCGAGAAGAAAGAGACGACGCCGGCCGCCATGCCGATACACAAAGCCCCGGAGACATTGACAAACCCCGCCGCCGGCGTGATCGCCACGAGACCTGCCACTGCTCCGGAGGCGAGACCGAGCACCGTCGGCTTCTTCGAGTGCATCCATTCGACCGCCGTCCACGCAGCAGCCGCGACCGCGGTCGCCGTGTTCGTGTTGATGAAAGCCGCGCCTGCAAGTCCGTTTGCCGCAAGGGCGGAACCCGCGTTGAAACCGAACCATCCGAACCACAGAAGACCCGCACCGGTCACAACCAGGGTCAGGTTGTTCGGCACAAGCGCGGGCTGCCGTCTCCTGCCCAGCACAAGGGCGCCCACGAGGGCCGCGACACCTGCGTTGATATGCACGACGGTGCCGCCCGCGAAATCAAGGGCGCCGAGTTTCGCCAGGAACCCGCCTCCCCATACCCAATGAGCAACCGGCACGTAGGCGAAGGTCATCCACAGGACGGAAAAAAGTATCCATGCCGAGAATTTCATCCGTTCGATGTAGGCCCCGCTCGCGAGGGCGACGGTGATCGCCGCAAAGGTCAGCTGGTACGCGACGAAGATATACTCGGGTATCGTCTTCGCCAGGTCGGTGATGCTGTTCACTCCGACACCCGAAAGAAAGAGTTTTGCCCCGTCGCCGATGATGCCGCCGATGTCGCCGCTGAACGTAAAGGTGTAGCCGTACAATACCCAGAGGACGCTCACGATGCAAAAGGCCGCAAAAGACATAGCCATCGTATTGAGCATATCTTTCCGTTTTGCGAGACCGCCGTAAAATAATGCGAGACCGGGCAATGTCATCAGCATTACCAATGCCGTCGCCACGATCATCCATGCCGTGTCGCCCGTATCGATCTTCAGCGCCGCGGCTGCTGCAGCAGGAGTCGCACGTTCTTCGGCATACGCCGTGCACGCGCATACGACTGATCCTGCAGTGAGTGCCACTGCTATAAGACTTGTCGACCGTTTCATTCTTCTTTTTCCTCCCCGTTCGTAGTTGATCGGATTCCGATAGAGAAGAAGCGAAAACCGTGCCAGGAGATATCACCCTGATTTGGAAGGATTTTTGAAGCCGGGAGGCATTACATAATTGTAGCACTGCACTTTTTGTCAGAACAAAAATGTAGTTTCAGTCTTGGGTCGGGCCTCTGCCTTTGCCCTTCAGATACTCCCCGAGAAGCCCCCTGCTGTGCTCATCGTCATGGCAATAGATGCAGAGGTTTTCCCAATTGGAGCCGTCGGGAGGATTATTTCTGTGGTTGCCGTCCTTATGATGTACGGTCAGGAGATGGCGGTCCTTGTTCTCGAACTCTCTGCCGCATTTCGCGCAGATAAGCCCGTGGATTTTCAGAGATTGCTCCCGGTAATCAGAGGAAGGGGCCCCCTCCCCCTTCAATTCCCTCACGATTTCCGCAACGCTTTTCACGTCCGCCGGCTTGCCGGGACGGGGTCTCACTCGTATGCGTTTGCCTCTCACAACACACCTCCGTGTTCATCGGCCCTTGTCCGTCTCATCATCTTCTCCTCTCCTGACGCCCCTGTTTTTCCTGCTTCCCTCATACAACTCGTATTCGAGGAGCCTGCATTCAATGCTGCCGTTAAAGAAGGGTATCCTTCGTCCCGCTCTCAGGCCGACCTTTTTTGCGAGGCCGGAGTTTCCCGTAAAGATATACCCCGCATACCCACGGCACTTCTGTTTGAAAAAATCTCCGATCCCCCGGTACACGCCTTCGAGCTCTCTGATCTTTCCCATCCTTTCTCCGTATTCGGGGTTGAAGATTACTATCCCCTGCCTTTCGGAGCCCTCCGCACCGGGGAGAGGAGTGCAGGAATAGTCACAGACAGTGAACTCTATGAGGTGTCCGACACCGGCACCCGCAGCGTTTTTCTTTGCAGCCTCTATCGCCTCTCTTCTGATATCGGTGGCGATGATCCTGACGTCAAGGTCCCTTTTTTCATCTCTTTCGGCCTGCGCGCGGAGACGGCCCCAAAGAGAGGGGCTAAAACTCCTGAGATGCATGAACCCATAATTACCCCTTGACAGCCCGGAGGCCCTGTTCAGCCCCAGGAGGGCCGCTTCTATGGCGAGCGTGCCGCTGCCGCACATCGGATTGATGAAATGGCCCCGGCCGTCCCATCGGGATGCCCGGATAACGGCAGCCGCCAGGGTCTCCTGCATCGGAGCTGCCAGGGGGATCTTTCTGTATCCCCTGCGAGAGAGGGGCTCCCCTGAGGTATCGAAATAGAGGGAGCATCTCCCCTTCTTCCAGTAAAGATTCACTACCGTCCCGTCCTGCCCGCGTCCTGAATCGGGACGCCGCCCGCTTTTCTCTCTGATCCGGTCGACGATCGCATCCTTGCACTTCACGTTTGCGTACCGGGCGTCCCTGATGCCGGGAGTGTCCACGCTGGACCTCACGCAAACGTATCCTTCCCCCGCAATCTGCTCTTCCCACGCGATCTCCGAAACCGAACGATAAAGGGCTTCCGCGTCCCCGGCGTAAAAGTCCCTGATGAGGAAGAGGACGCGATGTCCCGTGCGCAGCAGGAGGTTGAGCCGGAGCGTATCATCGAGAGTGCCTTCCGTCGCGATCCCCGCCGCCGTTTCAGAAAGCACAGGGAATCCGAGAAGCACGAGCTCTTCCCTCAGAAAAGGCGCTATCCCCTTTGCGCACGTAATCAGGATCCTGCTCTTCCCGGCGTTTCTATCTTCCTCTTTTATCGGACACGTCCTTCCCGGCCGTACGGGTGATGACGAAATTCTCCGGCCTCAGAGCGGGGTCTTTCTCGAGTTCTTCGACAAAGACGGTGATCGCCTTTCGCATGAAGGCGGAGAAGTGTATGCCTTTCGGCAAGGCAAGGATTCTTTGACGCGTACCTTCATCGATCGACGCCGTGTACTTTGCCATACCTGATTCAGCTCCTTTCCTTCCCCTCCCGTAAGGGGGTCGTTCGCGCTTGATTCGCCACTCAGATGACGGCTCCGGCTACACCGGGTTTGCTTATTATCTCATATTCGGCAGGATCGCGGACAGCGGTTTCAGCGGAAACGGCGGCCCGCTCCTACATGCGAAAAGATTCAGGTTTACCTTACCGTTGCATGGAACGTCTTCTCTGTCATTCCGGCTTGTCCGGTCCCGCCTCGGCGGGATTTCTTCGTTTTCAGAGAGATTCCCGACGCGCTTCGCTTGCGTGAATGACAAGTGAGAGGAGTTCACTTTTTGTGAGTTCCTCACTTGCCTGTCCAATCCTATGGAAACCGGCTATGTACAATGCTTTGCCGAGTTTTACTGTGCAAATTTTTTGCAACGTTAAGGTCAGTTTAACTTTAAAAAGAAACAGGAAGAGATGGGGGTGGACTTTCCTCTTCTCAACAGGGACCGGATTACCTGTTCGACCTGCCACAATCCCCACCAGCAGGGAATCATTGCGCGCGTCCCGGCGAGCAGGGGCAGACGCCCTCTACAGGCTTCGGATGCCGAAGGGGACCGTATGCGTCGGATGCCATGATATATGAGTCACGCACGGGCGATAAGGGAGAGTAACCGGGGAATTACGGTAACTGCATACGATAAGGAGGCGAGGCGATGAAAGCAAAGTTTCTTTCCATTGTATCCGTGATAACGTTGACATTGCTCTTCTGTGCAGCGGGAACCGGCGCCTTTGCCGGAAAAGATTCGGAAGGGTGGACGTCCCTGACGGCGGATGTATCTATCAAGAAAAAGAGCATCGTCCGCGAGCCCGGCGATACGGTCAGCCTTTGGGTAAGAATAGTTCCCGGCGAACATTGCGATCTGATGTTCGATGCGCGAAGCCGACTGACAGCAAAAGGCAGAAACGACCTGGCCCTTGCGTACGACTATACCGGTTTTTTGTCTGAAATAGACTGTTCGAAGAAAAAACACCGGGAATTGGTCACCATCCTTTACGATGTACGCAGGAATATCGTCGACTCTTTGCAGCAGTTCCGGACTGCATGGAGCGACATCGTTCCGGGAAGCAGTTTCGACTCCGTGCAGATGGCGGTCTGCCGTTAGAAAAAGAGGTCATGCTGCTCCCCTTGTTTTCCCGCGCTCGAAGGAAGGGCCGTCTCTCTCGCGCCGAAGGCGGCCTTCCTTCGAAATTTCCTGATCTGCAGCCGCACAATAAACATTCGCCGAAGGGATCGACAAAGGTCCTATAAAGGCGGCTCGACGGCCGGAAGTCGGCTGGCCGATTACTTGCCTATCAATGACCCCAGCGGCGCGAGACCCGGAATGTGGTCGCAGAAAATCTTGAATACGGTGAGCATCGGGACCGCGAGAAATGCGCCCACGATACCCCACATCCACCCCCAAAAAATCAGCCAGACATAGATCACGACGGGGTTAAGGGCAAAACGGCGGCCGAGCACAGCCGGAGTGATGACCTGTCCCTCTATTGCAACGATCAGAAGATAGACAGCCGGCGCCGGCAGGGCCTCGCCGAGCGTATCGAAGGTGATGAGCGCGACGAGTCCCACAATCGAGACGCCCGCAAGCTGTCCGAGATACGGGACAAAGTTTACCAGTCCTGCCATCACTCCCCACAAAACAGGGTTCGGCATCCCAAGAAGGTACATCGCAAAGGCGATAGCGACCCCGAGGCACGCATTGATCACGGTAACAGTAAACAGATACCGCGAGACCTGGTATTCGATTTCTTCCTCTATCCTGAGGATCCGGATCTTCTGGCGCAGGCCGGGCACAAGAACCACAATCTTCCTCACAAAATTGCTTCCATGGGTGAGCAGGAAATAAAGGAGGAAAAGAGTGATCGCACCAAGGATGAACGCCTTCTGTGTCACGCTCAGGAGAATGCCGGTCAGACTCGGACGCTTAATCTGGACCGCGGTGACCTGTTTTGTCTGTTTTGTCTCGACCTGGGTAATTTTCTCGATCTCTTCCGCTGTCTTTTTCACTTCTTCCACGGATTTTCGTATGTTCCGTATTTTTCTCTCGACCTGGTTCAGACTCGCCGGGGCCTTGTGTATCCATTCCGTCGCGGGCTCATAGAGCTGGCTCACCCCGTAGGAGACGGTCCCCAGCAGTAGGATAAGGACAAGACCGGCCCCGACAAATTCAGGAACGTGGATCTTCTTGAGGGAACGGATTACGGGGCTCAGCAGGAAATACAGGAAGAGGGCAGTGACGATCGGCAGAAGGATGACCCTGGCAACGTATACGGTAAAAAAAAGCGCCAGCAGGAAAAGCGCGGCCATCGCAGGAGACCGGACATCGAAACGGCCTCTTCCGGCAGTGTTGCTTCCTGATTTGTCTTCTCTGCGGGCTTCCGGATCAGGGGCTTCAGGGTCAGAATTCTTTGCCAAGGGTATTTCCTTTTCGCTCCGTCAAATAGCTGATATTTTCATTATAGCAGAGAAAAAAGGGCGCTCTCGTTCGCTTCTCCGAGAGGAAAACGCTTCCTCGATTTGACAGCCACCGTCAGCCGTGATACAACGTAGGTAAAAAGATTCAGGGTACAGGAGATGATCCTGATACGCATCCATGGCGAATGAACGAGAAAAGCAGGCCGCTGCCCGTCGGAGCCTGGCCTTTGTAAGGGACGGTTATGTGGTCGGACTCGGGTCCGGCTCGACTGCCTCCTATGCCATCCGTTATATCGGCGAGCGTGTTCGGGAAGGTCTGAAAATCCGCGGCATTCCCACTTCAGCACGCTCCAGGGACCTGGCCCTTAGTGCCGCCATTCCGCTCACGACCCTCGAGGAAAACCCCCTGGTCGATGTGACGATCGACGGAGCGGACGAAATCGACCCTGCCCTCAATCTCATCAAGGGCGGAGGAGGAGCACTGCTGAGGGAAAAGATAATCGCCTCGGCCTCACGCGTGGTAGTGATCATCGCCGATTCGACCAAACAGGTCCAGATCCTCGGAAGATCTCCGCTCCCTGTAGAAATCGTGCCTTTTGCCGGGGCCCTGCTCGCTGCTCGCATCGCAGCCCTCGGCGCCTCTGTTCAGCTGCGAAGAGACGGTGCGGGAAAGCCCTTCGTCACCGACGAGGGGCATCATATCCTGGACAGCAATTTCGGACAGATTGCCGATCCGGCTCAGTTGGCCGGCAAACTCGACCGGATGCCCGGCGTTGCCGAACACGGCTTGTTTCTGAATATGGCGCATGTCGTGCTCGTCGGCAGAGGCAAGGAAGTTCTCGAGCTGAACAGTGTCCGCAGGGACCCGCCCGGTCCTGAGCAGGCCGCAGTCACCGCGAAGGACCCCTAACGCCTCCCGCCTCTCTGACCCGCAGGCGCTCCTCCCCGGGACGATCCCCGTCCCGGAGCCGCACCCCTGAAACTCCCGCCGCTTCGGCCGGCTCCCCAGGCGCTCCTTCCTCCGGAGCCGCCCGAGCGGTAAGCTCCCGACCGGGAACTCCCTCTTTGAAAAGTGCCGTGACTCCGAAAGGAGCTTTCCCTTTCATAGCCCCGGGAACGAACGTAGTAGTCTCTCTCCAGCCCCTGACGGTTGCGGTAAAAACCGGACCTGTCGACAGCTTCCGGACGCGCCCAGCCTCCGCGATCTCGCTGCATCCATCCCTTTTCGGTTCTGCGATACACGCCACCGTCGCGGCTTGCATAAACATTGTTTCTCCTGCTCCATCCGGAACTTCCCGTCCCGCCGTATACTCTCTGCCTCGTACTGCCGGATCTCCGGACAGAGCGCGACTCCGCGGGGCCGCCGACACCCTGCTGATATCTCCCGGCCCGGTTCTGTCTGAAGCCCTCCGACCTTGCGCCGGCCGCAGACTGCCGTCCGCTTCCCCAGGACCTGCCGGCCCCTGAAGTCCTCGCAGCCCCTGAAGCCACGGCCGTTCGCGAGTCTCTCGCGGGCCGTGCACTCCATGCGCGGTTCCCGGGACGGTTATAGATGTTGCCCGGATGGTCATGATGCCGGGGACCGTGCCTGTCAAATGCATACGATCCGTGGTGCCACGAACCTCCCCATCCCCACCAACCGCCCCAGGGGCCCCACCAGGAACCCCACCAGCCGCCCCATCCCCACCAGGGGGAGCCTATGACGCCGACCGTAAAGCCGAAGAAAGTGCCGGATACAAACCCGGCGCCGAAACCCCACGTCCCGTAATAAGGATAGTACCACGGCGAGAACCCCCAGGTAACCGGAGCTGGATAATATACATCTCCGGCCCAGCCGGGATAGAGATACCCCGTACCATACAAAATCGTCCCCCCGCATACATACGTGCCGACATAGCCCGGCGTATACCCCACGTAAACCGTATCGGGTGTGGAATCATATACATACACGTACTTCACGTTATAGACCGGGCTCTCCGGCGGGATCGCATCGATCTCCTCGGGACGATAGTCCGAAACCACCCACGGACCTTCGGGAGAGTCGGATACGAACCATACGGCCTGCTGACAGGCGTAATACTTTCCTCTGATCCTGAGCACCTGGGAACTCGTGTTCACCGCATAATCGATATCGGTTCCTCCGATCCGTTCGAACCTCGGCGTACCGTCATAGGTAACGTCGATCCTCGCGCTGTTCCGGCTGATCGCTGCAGTCTGCGGAATCTGCGCCTCCGCCACTGCCTCCTCCGCCTGTCTGGTGTCGGCAATGAAGGTGAGCACGTGTCCCTTTTCAGAACCTGCCGGGATCTGATAGAAGGCCGCAGGGAGTTTTTGGGACGGCACGTACGTCCACGGCCCATCGTTCAGTGCCGGACTCCGGAACCAGCGGCCGGCGAGAAGAACATAGTGCTCCCGGGACCTCACGTCCATAAAAAGGTCACTCGTCGTATTGCTCACATAAAGGAGGTCCGTACCCGGAACCACCGAGTATTGCGGCTCTCCGTCGGAAACGATCAACTCCGTCGGTTCGGTCGCAACGATGATACCGGGTGCGACCTTCGCTTTCGTCCGGAGGGACTGTGTGAGAGCAGGGTCGTCAGGTTCCGCTATCTGCCGGGCAGCGGACTTCACCGCAGCAGGCGGAGACGCCGGCGAACTCCAGGGACCCGTGACGTCGGATGCGCGGTACCAGAGGTCGGCCCCTTTGAGGTAGTAAACTTTCGAGGACGGCTCATACAGCATCACAAACGGCGTATTCACGACGCGCCGGACGCCCGTGCCGGCAACCTCCCTCAGAATCGGCTTGCCGTTTATGAGAATCAGGACCGTGGGGGTTGTGGCAAAAAGGATTCTCGGGGGATCGTTCTTGATATTGTCCGAGACCGTCTTTTCTCTCTCGACGGCCGAAGTCATCGAGACGAAACGGTCGAGAGACATGGACATGGATGAAAGCGCGGTCGCCCGGCTTATGAGGGACCGGGCGGCCTCCCTGTCCTCTTCGCCTGCGGCCTTCGAAAACTTGATGTCTCCGACCTTCACGTCCCCGAACGAGACCACCCTGCTGTCCCGGTCGGTGACGACGCGTGCGGAAAACCAGAAGACGCCGAAGACCGGCTCCTTCTCCTTCTTCCTCTGGACGGATAGCGCAGCGCGCGCATTCACCTTGTCGGCCCTGAACAACTCCAGCTGGGGCTGGTAGATGGTCAGCCTGCCCTCATCGCCGATGACCTCCCGCGGCCAGTTCCACTCCGCTGACGCGACGCTGCAGGCCGCTATAACGGCCAGCGCCGCCATGGCCGGGACGGGCAGCCACCGCAGGACCCGCAGTCCCCCCGCTCCCCGTCTTGCTGAAGTCTTCATATGCCCTCCTTCTCCCGGAACGACGGGAGTCGATCCCTGCTCTCATTATACGCCTTTATTCCTTTAGACAAAACAGCAGGGGAAAGGTTTATCTGCCGGTTCTCGCAGCAGACGCACGTGATCATGGTCCTTCGGGAACCTCCCTCGCGGAAAGAAAGCTCCAGGGACAAATCGCTTCAGGGCCCATTCCCTTCCGTGCAGGGTTTCCCGAACGGATACTGTCTTTAGGCGGGCTCAGCGCTTCCCGAGTTCGCGCTCGATGCAGGCGGTCAGGTCTTCCAGCCTTACGGGTTTAGCGAGGAAGGTGCGGCCCGCGATCGAACTGCCCTCAGGACCGACCTCCTCTTTTCTCACTATCGCGGTCAGGAAAACGACCGGCGTATGCTTCAGCGCCGCATCGTCCCCGATCTGAGCAGCCACGCTCCCTCCGTCAATGCCGGGCATCATCACGTCGAGAAGGATCAGGTTGGGAATGAACTCCTTCGCCGCAGAGAGGGCGCGGGCACCCGCATTCTCCTCCCTCACTTCATACTTTCCCGTCGCCTCAAGGTTCCTTTTCAGCATCCGGGTGAGGCCCGCATCATCATCGACGACCAAAATTTTTTTCTTCAGCATCAAAACCCTCCTTTCCCTGGGGTAACATAACGACGACTGAAACGCCTCCCTCTTTCCGGTTCCTGATGTCGATCGAGGCGCGGTGCAGTTCGAGGATTTTTCGCGACACCGAAAGCCCGAGCCCTGTGCCCTGTCCGACGCCCTTCGTCGTGAAAAAGGGGTCGAACACCTTATCGAGCTTCTCCTCGGGGATGCCCGTCCCTGAATCGTTCACCTCTGCCACGATCAAGGAACCTCCCCGGTCTCCTCCTTTTCCTGCAGCAGTCGGAGCTGAATTCCGACCGGATCGCATCGCGTAGGTCTTCACTACCAACAGACCTCCTTCGCCCATTGCATGGACCGCGTTCATAAAGAGGTTGATGAAGACCTGCTCGATCTTTCCGCGATCCGCTTCCGCAGTTGGAATTGTTCTGTCCAGGTTTTTTTCGACCGTGATTTTTTTCTTCTCCAACTCATGCCTTACGAGCAGGAGCGCGTCTTCGATGACTCCGTTCAGATCAGTGACCGTGAGGTCGAGTTTCTCGGCCCGCGAAAAGTCGAGGAGCCCCTTGATGACCGTATCCGCCCTTTTCACGGCGTTGTCCATGTCTTCAGCCACCTCTCTCATTTCACGATTGTCCCTGAAGGTCTTCGACAAAAAATCGACGCCGAGCTGGATCGTCGCCAGGGGGTTCTTCACCTCGTGTGCAATCCCTGCAGCCAGCCGCCCTACCGACTCGAGCTTCGCCGCCTGTATGAGCCGAAACTGGGCATTCCGAAGCTCTTCGTGGGCCTGCACGAGTTCGTCGTGCGCCGTTCTCAGTTTCCGGAAGTGGGCAGAGAGGGAATTGAACAGAAAGCCGTTCACCACCCCGACAACCAGAAAAAAACCTGTCCTCAGGACCCAGTTCGCCGTTTCCTGGGGAATCCCGGACGAAACGGAGAGAGGCATAAAGGGACCGAGGATCGTCCCCGCAGCGAGTGCAGAAACAACGCCCCCCGGAAGTCTGAAAAGTGCGCCAGAGACGATAATCGGAATGTACATCAGGTGAACCCAGGCGAAGGCCGTCCCGCCGCTTGCATAGACCGCAACGCCGAAGCCCGTCATGCAGGCGACGATCGCCATAACCGACAGGACCGCCCTCCGCCCCCCCGGATACATCCAGGAACCGGCTGACTCTGATTCCTGATCCATAGTCTCAATCTTAGTCCGTTCCCGCTCAAGATTCAATCAAAATAGATCGCTCCTTCCTCTGCGGCCCGGCGATTGCCGCAAGCCTTCTTGCGGAGAGCGGAATTTTTCTGGTAGTATTCCGTATGGAAAAGAAGATCCTTTATTTCGAAAAGCCGGGCAGAGAGAACTCCGCTGCCTGTCTCGCAATCGTCAAACGCGCGATATCGGAAGAACATTACAGGCATCTCATCGTCGCCTCGACGACGGGCGAAACAGGCCTGCTCTTTTCAGAAGCCCTCGGGGGAAAGGACGTCACTACCGTGGTCGTCACTCACTCGTCGGGCTTTAAGGAACCGAACGCAGCCGAGATGTCCGCCGATACGAGAACGACGATCGAATCGTATGGCGCCCGGGTGTTCACGGGTCCGATGCTTACCCATTCTCTCGAGACGGCTTTCTCGTCGAAATTCAACGGTCTTTACCCGACGGCCATCGTTGCGCAATCGTTGCGGAGATTCGGTGAGGGATCGAAGGTCTGCTGCGAAATCGTGATGATGGCAGTCGATGCGGGTCTTATTCCGGAGGGAGAAGAGGTCCTTGCGGTCGCGGGCACGGGACGGGGCGCGGATACAGTGCTCGTGATAAGGTCCGCAGCATCGAAGAGGTTCTTTGATCTGAAGGTCCTTGAGATCCTCGCAAAACCGAGGGGCTGACTCCCCTCAGGTCGTTCCCGGACGCATCCCGCCGAATGCAAATGAGGAGTAAAAGCGAGTCCCAATCTGATCGACCCTCATACCGGTCGTCAGGGAGCGGACGAGCATTTGTTCGTCTTTAAGACTTGCAGCCGAATGGATATAGGCATATCATATTAGTGAAGTCAAAGAACAGACGCTGAACATCGTATATTTCGTTACACGGAAAAAACCAGTTAGTATCATTCAGGAGGAAGCATGAAAACGAGGTTTAGATTGAGCGGCTTTTTTGTTTTGCTTTTCACGATCATCGCAATCGGCGGATATGCTGCCCCCCCTGCTGCAGAGACAAAAGGGGATAAAGCCTCAAATCAAGTCCTCTCCAATGCGAGCGAAGCAGCTTCAGAAGAGCCGCAGATGAAAACAATCGGCATCATCGGCGGGGTAAGCTGGGAGTCATCGATCGAATATTACCGCTTGATGAACGAAATGGTCAGGAACGAACTTGGCGGATTGCACTCCGCAAAGGTCCTGATGTATTCGATCGAATTTGGTGATTTCTCAAAACAGGAGCGGCTGGCGGGAAAGGGGGACTGGAGACCCCTGAGAAGAACGATGATTGATGCCGCACAAAGACTTAAGCGGGGAGGCGCGGATTTTATAGTGATAGCCTCCAACACCATGAACTCAACTGCAGATCTCATTGAAGCAGATGTCAAGATCCCTGTTCTCCATATCGCTGACGCAACAGGTAAGAAAGTAAAAGAAAAAGGGATAAAGACCGTCGCACTATTGGGCACGACATACACTATGGAGGAAAATTTTTACCGGGACCGTCTGGAGAAAAAATACGGGCTCAAGGTAGTTATTCCCAATAAAGCCGAGCGGGATTACATCAATAAGGTCATCTTCGATGAATTATGCGCCGGGAAGATACTCAAGGAATCAAAAGAGCAATTCATCCGGATCATTAAGCGTCAAGTGAAAGAAGAGGGCGCAGAGGGAGTCATACTGGGATGCACCGAGATCCCATTGCTGATCAAACAGGAAGATGTGAGTGTGCCCGTCTTTGACACGACGGCAATACACTCCGAGGCCGCGATAAAATATTCCCTGGACAGGAAATAATCCTTTACCTCGTCCTTAAATGTCTGCTCGAAAGAAGTTTATGATGAGGTACGCGATGAGAGCAACTCTGCCCGTTATGGGCAGATTATTATGCGGTTCTTTTTTTTTAGTTCAGATGTTTTGCCCCAGCGTTTTTGCTGGAATGCACACACCGTAGTGATGAAGAAGG
>JAMCWJ010000106.1 GCA_023475105.1 Nitrospirota bacterium | reverse complement strand
CCTCCATTCTCTTTTTGTCCTCTCTAATTTTTGGCTTGACTTCCTTTTATAAAAACAGGTAACATGCACTGGTTTTTTCCGTGATGCATTTGGTGATTTCACGGCTGAACTGAAGATATCCGTTGCCCGGCTGGATGTGGCACAGGGCAACGTATCGGAAAAATAAGGTTTTCTGCCGGGTTGTCTGGCCCCGGCTCACAGGATTTGCTGTGGCACAGGACTTGCTTTAAAGTCTCACAGACAAAAAATGTCTGCCATTTGTAAAATTGCCTTCAAGATACGGGGGTGTCGAGAAGGCGCCAGGCAGGTCTGTCTTTGGTGCATGTTACCTGTTTTTATAAAAGGAAGATATGAAGAAACACATTGTTTTATTACTATTCCTGGCGATCAGCGTTCTGCTTGTATGCTCGCTGGCCATTGCCGGTGTAAATCCCGGCACGGGCATCAAACAGACCGCGCACGATCTCAGTTCGGCAACCGGGCGCGGCTCCGAGTGGGATGCAGGCGTAGCGGCAGACCCGGCCCTTGACAGGATCTGTATTTACTGCCATGCCCCGCACCATACGGTAAAGGCGGTCGACGCGGAGGCGAACGGCGTAGACTATTTCCCCCTCTGGAACCACGACTTCTCGACTCAGGCCGCTCCGGTCGGCCCGGGCTACACCCCTTACACGAACACCCTGGCCTCTGCTCCCGTGATACCGAACAGCATTCAGCACCAGCTGAACGCCGACCTCACGCAGGGTACCCCTCCGGGACAGCCGGGCGGTATTTCGAAGCTCTGCCTCAGCTGCCATGACGGCTCCGTGGCGATCAGCTCCTACGGTAACTTCAACGGCGGAATCGCCAGTTCGAAGCATACGGGCAGCGTGTTCGCAACAGGCACCAGGATTGCCATCGGCGCAGGCGGAGACCTTTCGAACCACCATCCGATCGGGTTTGACTACAATGCAGTGGCATTGGCCGACGATGAGATCAGGGATTCGAGTTCCGTGCTGTTGGGCAATAACCCTTACGGCCTGACGATCTCGGATCTCCTCTATGGCGACAAGGTTGAGTGCGGGTCCTGCCACGATGTGCACAACACGAAGAACACAGGGCTCAAGTTCCTGTGGGTCGAGGACACCAACAGCAATCTTTGCTTCAGTTGCCACGCGAAATAAGTTCTCGTCCGACGGAAAAAAGTGCAGGGGGGGATGCAAATCCCCCCTTTGTTTTTTGTTGGTATTTTACTCTGTGCAAAATACGACTGCATAAGGGCGGCCTCCCGGCATTAGCCGAAGGGCTGATTGCCGAAAGTCCAACCTCCCGCAGAGTCAATCATGAGTGTCCGGGCGTAACGGCAATTCCGCGCCGGGTCGCAAGAAAGTGATCCAAAGAAAACAATTGAACAAAAAAATAGGGATGTGTTATTCTTTCGAAATTGGAAGGGGAGCAGCAGGACTTTTCGGAACAAAAGAATAAGCCGCTCCTGAATCACAGCTGCAAGGAGGCTTTTTAGATGAAGGGTTCGCTGAGAATAATTCTTGGCATTGTTTTTATCGTGATGGTCGGATGCGCCGCTCCGAAGAAGGTGGAACATGAAGCAATATTCTACCCGGAGCCGCCTGAACTCCCGCGTATGCAGTTTCTCACCTCTTTGGTCGGCGCCAAGGACGTAGAGCCCGAAAAAACCGCTTTCGACAAATTCGTCATCGGAGAGAAAGAGAGCGGAAAGAGACTGGACAAACCGTACGGTCTCGCAATGTATCAGGGGAAGCTCTACGTCTGCGATACGAACCAGACCGTCATGGTCTTCGACTTCGAGAAAAAGACCTACGGGCCCCTCGAAGGGGCGAAGGGCCGGGGCAAGCTCGTGCAGCCTATCAACATAAGCATAGACAGGGACGGCAACAAGTACGTGACCGACCCGGTCAGGGGGCAGGTCGTGGTCTACGACAGGAACGATGCCTACGTGAAGGCTTTCGGCAGTCCCCTTCAGTGGAAGCCCGTGGATGCCGTCGTATACGAGGACAGGCTTTACGTGGCCGATCCGAAAGATGCAAGGGTCGTGGTCCTTGACAAGGGGACCGGCGCCGCCATCAAGGATATCGGAAGGTCGGGAGAACCTGATGAGAAGCTCTTCATTCCGACCAATCTCGCCTTCGACAGCAAGGGGGTCCTCTATGTATCGGATGCAGGGAAATTCCAGGTGGTCAAATACGACCGGGACGGCCATTACCGCGGGGCCTTCGGGAAACTCGGCACCCTGCCGAGCAATTTTGTGCGGCCGAAGGGCATTACGGCAGACAGGGATAGCCGCTTATACGTCGTGGATGCCGCCTTCGACAACATCCAGGTTTTCGGCAACGGGGGCTCGCCCCTGCTCTTTGCCTTCGGGTCCTGGGGCAATTTCGGAAAGGACCCCGGCGATCTGTATCTCCCTGCAAAGGTGATCATAGATTATGAGAACGTGAAATACTTTCAGCGCTTTATCGATCCCAAGTTCGAGGTCGAATACCTCGTCCTGGTGACGAGTCAGTTCGGTGACAGGATGGTGAGCGTTTTCGGATACGGAAAAGAGAAGGGCAAGAAATACCCCACGGACGAGGAACTCCTGAAAGAGCTGAAAGAACAACTGCGCAAGGCGCGGCAGCCGAAGGCCGGAAAAGCCGGGGAGGAGAAGTAGGCGCTGGATGACAGGGACCTCTGCCGCAGAGAGGGGAAGTTGACGACGAAAAAGAAATTGACATTCGTCGTCATGCTCCTTATCCTAATGGCATTTGTGTACGGCTGCGAAGGAAAGAGCAGCTACAAGGTTTTGAGTTTTTTCTTTGACGGCGTCCCCCCTCCCGGGCAGGCGAAGAGCGAGGCGGGCAGGGAGGCGAAGACAGAGGGGACTCAGCCGAAGACGACTTACCGGGAGCATGGGCCCTATGCGGCGAGACAGTGTGAGGCGTGTCACGTAAGGGGCAGCAACAGGCTTGTCCTGCCGATTGAAGAACTCTGCCTTAAATGCCACACGCTGGATCTCAGGAAAAAATACGTCCACGGGCCCCTCGCCTCGGGAGGCTGCAAGGTATGTCATGAGCCCCACGGCTCGGCATATCCCTACCTCCTCGTGGCGGAGCCGAAGGAGTTTTGTCTTTACTGCCATAACCGGAATGACATTGCCAAACAGGCGGCCCACAAGGGAGTCGAAGCGCAGTGCACGAGCTGCCACGATGCGCACAGTTCCGATAAGAAGTATTTGCTGTTATAGCGAAAGATATCTTTTGTGAAGCACCGCCTCTCATGACTGGGCATGAGAGAAACTGAATGAAATGGCTTATGTGGAGGACATGCGCATAATTTCTCGGTTTTTCGTTGTCTTTGTGGTCACCTTGCTGATAGTCCCCTCCGTTGCGCAAGGCGATCTGCGGCAGTTTATTCCCCGCATCTGGAGCACTGAGGCGGAAGTCGATGTGGACGCGTCGTACGAGAGCAACACGAATACCTCCGGGACTACCGCCGGTTTAAATACAAGGGACACCTTCGCCTCCGAGCGGTTCGTTTATTCGACAACCGGCTGGATCTACCACCCGAGGTTCATCGTATTCCTTGGAAAGATCGGACTTGGGGTGAACGAGGAGAATTTCACGAACGAAAAGATCCCCGGTTCGGGCGGGTGGAGGACCAGCTTTTTGTATGAGTATGAATTCAGGGCCGTCGTTCTTCCCGAGCACCCGTACAACCTCGAGGTCTACACTCTTCGCAGAAACCCCTATGTGAAGGGGAGGATTACGAGCGGCATTTCGACGATAGGGTACGACAGCGGCGCGGTCTTCAGGTTCAAGCAAAGGCCTTACAAGTTCAGCCTTGGCTACGACTACTCTATCCTGGAGTCCGACCGGTACACGACGCATACGAAGACGCTGAAGACGAACGCGTCCTACTTCAAGGACTGGGGTTCCTTTTCGGGAGGGTACTCCCATGCAAATGCGGATACCACCTCACTCGGATTTGCGACGGACTACACTTCTGATGACTATTCCTTCGAAAATCAGCTCCAGTTCTTCAAGAGGAAGGTCTATTTCACGACGAACGTGAGCGGGAACATTTTCAAGCAGAACAGCTCCCTTGCTTCTCTGGACGACCGGAGGTTTGCAGGGACCGAGCAGGTGAGCATCGAGCTGCCGTGGAATTTCACTACGAACCTGTTCTACAGCCATTATGAAGACGATGCGAAAAACCGCGATCACGAGACGGGCGTTCAAAACGAGCTCGACAGCAAGAGCGACAATGCAGGTTTCAGCGTCCTTCACAAGCTTTACCAGAGCCTTACGACGGCGTACAGCTTCAACTACATCAAGACGTCCTCCAACACCGGCGATTCCGACGGAACGACCCAGTCCCTGACGAGCAATTACATAAAGAACATTCCGATAGGCACGCTCGTGGCGGGGGTCGCCTTCAGCAGGTCGGTGATCGACAGGACGGGGGCGGCGAGCGTTGTCAATGAGGGGCACAATGCCCAGATCTTCGGCGAGTTTTCGCTCCAGCAGCCCGATATCGACGACAGCTCGATCGTCATCCGGGTGAAGGCCCCCGACACGGGGGTCCTCGTCGATATGACGAGGGACGTGCATTATCTCGTCTATACGATCGGCAATACCATCAGGATCAAGATCATCGCGATCCCGCCCGAGGCATTGAGCCCCGATCCCTTTTTCCAGTACCAGTTTCTCGTGACGTACTCGCTCGTCGAGGAGCAGGTGAAGCTGAAGACGACGACCTTCGGATATTCCGTCAGACTCGAACTGTTCGACCATCTCGTGAATCCCTTCTACAGTTATTCCCATTCCGATCAGGAAGTGGTGTCCGGGATCCTCAACGGCATTCCCGCGATCGACACCTCCCACATCGTCGGCGTCGAGTTCCAGAAGGCCCCTTTCCAGCTTCTGGTAGAATACCAGGACTATCAGTCGACGGTGAATCCCTTCAAGATGTTCAGGGCCGAGGGGACGTACCGGAAAGACCTCACCGAGACTTTCAATGTATACGCCCGGGCGTACTATTCGAGGACGCGCCGCGAGCTGGTGCTGAGCCAGCCCGGCGGCACCCTTACGGAAACCGTGGCCGGCGGTGACCTGCGGCTTCAGAAAAGCTTCCCGAAGCAGAACCTCTGGGCTTCATTGGGCGGTTCTTACTTTCAGACGACCGGGATCGGCACCACGCGCACCTATCTGCTGGACGGCGTGCTGACCTGGAGGGCAGGGAACCTGTATGTCAGCGCCGGCGCCAACGTCGGTCGTGCGGAACAGCAACTGACCACAAATCAGGACTCGCTCTACCAGTACTACTATCTGTCGGTGAGAAGGAAAATCTTGTAAGAAAGGACGTTGAGACATGTCGATACCGGCAGCAAAAAAGATTATAGCAGGCGTCTCTATCCTCGGTGCTGCGCTGCTTCTCCTTGGAGCGGTGCGGCCGGGGTTTGCCTTCGCGGGGGGAGCGACGGCGCAGGGCCCGGAGCCCGGGGCCGAGGGTACAGCGTTGAAGGTGAGCCCGGAAGAGGCAAAAAAGGTCGTCGCGAAGGTCAACGGAGTCGAGATTACGATGGGTTCGGTGCTCTCGATGGCGGTGCGCATGAGCGCCCGAAAAGGCCACGGGGCTTCTCAACCGCAGGACGCGGGTTCGCTCAGGAAAGAGGCCCTGGACAGGTTGATATTCCAGGAGCTTGCATTCCAGGAGGCCAGGACCGAAGGGATGACCGTTGCGCAGAAAGATATCGATGGAGCCGTGGCCGGCCTAAAGGCGAAACTGGGGAGTGAGGAAGAATACCGGGCATTTCTTACAAAGGAGGCGCTGACTGAGGGGGAGTTGCGGTCGGAGATCGAAAAAGGGCTGACCGTGAGGCGCATCGTCAACAAAAAGGCGAGCGAAGGGATCGCCCTGACCGAGGATGATCTCAGGAAGGAATATGAAAAGGTTAAGGGGAGCTATTTTAGGCCCGAGAAGATGACCGCCGTCGATATTGTCTTCTTTCTGGATACCCAGGGTGAGGATTCCCGCAGGAAGGCGGAGGAAGTCCTCCGGAAAGTCAGGGACGATGCTGCCGGCGACCCTATGAAGCTCACTCCGGACGGGACGTTTGCGGTGAGAGAGGTCGAAATCAGCAAGGAAAAGGAGAAGGAATTGTACGAAACGGGCAGGAAGCTGAAACCGGGGGAACTCTCCGGCATAGTGGTGACGCCCGACAGTCTCCAGGCCATCAAGCTGAAGGAATATACGCCCGCCAAGCAGTTCACCTTTGAGGAAGTGCGAGGCTCGGTCGGAGCGAGGCTGAAGGCTCAGGCTCAGGTGGAGCGGTTGCGTGAGTGGCAGGACGAATTGAGAAAAAGGGCGAAGATCGAGATACTCGACGCAGGAGACGACAGGCCGGGGACCAAAGGGGGAAAGCAGGATTAGCAAGTGTCCATGTTTTCCTTGTACGGAATGAGTCAGACACGGCAACGACCGGAGCGCGAGAAAGGAACGCGGAAGATGGTGCGGAGGGTTGGGTGTCTGCTGCTTTCCCTCCTTGCCGCAGGTTGCGCCTCGTCGTGGACCATGAATACCGATTCCCGGGAGATGCAACTGCAGTGGCCGCAGTCTCCCGAGAGGGCGAGGGTCCGGTACGTGACGGCGGTGAAAGGCTTCAGGGAAACAGGGACCTCACTGAAGGGGGTGCTTTTCGGGAAAAGCGAAGGGAGGCTTCTCCGGCCCGTGGCTGTGACGTCGGGACGGGAGGGAAGGCTGGCGATTGCGGACGCTTCCTCCCAATGCGTGCATCTCTATGTCCCGTCCGCCGAACGATACTACCGGATCTCGTCGGTGAAGGATGGAGCGTTGATCTCCCCTGTGGGAGTCGCGTTCGACGACGAGTCGAGGCTCTATGTAGCGGACTCGGTCCTCGAAAAGGTCTTTGTGTTCGACAGCGGCGGAGAATACCTTTTTGCGATAGAAAAGGCGGGCGGCGGCAGGCTGAAGCGTCCGACCGGACTGGCGTTCAATAACGACCGGAAAATCCTCTATGTCGCCGACACCCTTGCACACAGGATCGATGCGTTCGACAAGTCGGGCGCCTTCCTTTTTTCGTTCGGCGGGAGGGGAAGCGGGGACGGCCAGTTCAATTTTCCGACTCATGTTTTCTGGTCCCCCGCCGGACGGGTGTATGTGACCGACTCGATGAACTTCAGGATACAGATATTCGACGCCTCAGGCCGTTTCGTCGCCGCCTTAGGACATCACGGTGACGGCTCGGGCGATTTCGCAGTTCCCAAAGGCATTGCTGCCGACAGGGACTCCGTCATTTATGCGGTGGACAGTCTGATGGACAACGTGCAGCTCTTCAGCCAGAAAGGGGAGTTCCTCCTGACGCTCGGAGGCCGCGGGGTCGATCCCGGAGAGTTCTGGCTGCCCTCCGGAATATTTCTCGATGACAGGGATATGCTCTATGTGTGTGACACGTTCAACCAGAGGGTCCAGATATTCCGGATCCTGAGAGGCACCGAACAGAGAGGGAACTAGATGCGAGGAGGTATGTGAAGATGACACCTGTTTTGAGAATTGCCGTGTGCGCCGTCGTCGGCATTGTGCTTTCTGCAGTTGCGCTGACTGTGGAGGCGGCGACCATTGTGGATACGAAGCATAACCTGTCGATAACAGGCCCCGGCGACATAAAGGCGCTTACGGAGACCCGGGTCTGCATCTTTTGCCACACACCTCATAACGCGAATCCGAGGACCCCGCTCTGGAATAGAGACGTGGGCTCCCAGACATACGTCCTTTACACAAGTTCGACAATCGTGGCGGCTCCCGAGCAGCCGAACGGTCCCTCGCGCCTCTGTCTCAGCTGCCACGACGGCACAATAGCCTTGGGCGCTGTTTTGCAGCCTTCGAGCGGGATTCAGATGGTGGGGCAGATAACCCCGGACAGGCCTTCGAACATCGGCGCCAACCAAAGTCTCGCAGGGGACCATCCCATTTCTTTCTCTTATTACGACGCTGCCGCCGATCCCGGCATATACCCTGACCTGCCTCAGGACCTTATTTTCTATACGGTGGCGGGCAAGGCGGGTTACCTTGAGTGCACCACCTGCCATGACGCCCATGAGGACCAGTACACCTCGCTGGACAAGAACGGGCACCTGACGGGGAAATTCCTCAGGGCGGACCCCCGGTCCGCCGGGCTCTGCCTGAAGTGCCACGTCCAGGCGGACTGGGTCGGCTCGATTCATCAGCAATCGACAGCCCCGGTGCCTACCGACTTCTTCCCGGTCTCTCCGAGGACCTGGCCGACGTGGGAGACCATTGCTGAGTGGGGCTGCGGCATCTGCCATACTTCCCATTCTTCCCAGAGCGGACAGTGGCTCTGGTATTATGCGACGGAGGCGGAGGTCTGCGCTCCATGCCATGGTGCTGTCATTCCGGGCGCCTCGGTAGCGGGAACCGGACTGAAGAATATTGCCGCACAGACCCGGAGGATATCGGCCCACAGGATGAATACGGCCCCCTCTCTCACGAATCCGAAAAAGGGGCTCCTTTCCCTCCCCGGCCAGACAGCGCCGACGGAGGTGACATGCAGTGATTGCCATAATCCACATCTGATGCGGAAGTCCGTATCCCCGCAGCGCGACGGCAAGGTTACCGGCGGCCTGAGGGGGGTGAGCGGCATAGACAGGAACGGAGCGGCCGTTGCCTCAGCCACCTATGAGTACGAGGTCTGTTACAAGTGTCATTCGGACTATGCCGGGCAGTTTCCCTACGTGCCGAGAGTCATTGATACGGTCAATACACGGCTCGAGTTTGACGGGAGCAACCCCTCCTTTCACCCCGTTCAGCAGAGAGGAAAGAACCCGAATGTCCCGAGCATACCGTCAACGTACGAGCCGGCGCTTACGGTGTCGAGCATCATGAGATGCACGGATTGTCACAGCGATGATTCAGGGACCAAGGGACCCCATGGCTCTTCGTTCCCCCCCATCCTGAGGGAGCGGTATGAGACTGCCGATAACACCCTTGAAAGCTATCAGAGTTATGCCCTCTGTTACCGCTGTCATAACAGGGCCGGCATATTGAGCGATATGAGCTTCAGGAAAAAGGCCGCGAAGACGACCGCGACGGGCGGAGGCCACAGCGGCCATCTGGCCAAAGGCGCCCCGTGCTCGGCATGTCATGACGCACACGGTGTGAACGTGACGACGCCTCCTCCGCCGCCCGGGACAGGCGACCACACGAGGCTGATAAACTTCGACACGAGGATCGTGGCGCCCAATGCGGGGAATGCGTATCCCTTCTTTAACCAGCGCGGGGCTTTTTCGGGCAGTTGCACACTGGTCTGTCACGGCAGGTCTCATGTAAACGAATCCTATCCGTGAGGTTTCCGTGGCTCGGGCGGCTTTTCCCGTTGGTGAAATTACCGGATTCCGGTAATTTCACCATTATTTCTTGACATTTCATGCTTTGCCGTGCTCAGGCCTCGTCGGACCGGTTACGCAGAATGATAGGCATACCATCCATTTATGTGCGTACTTCTCCTTTTTTGCCCGAGAAACTGTCGTAATGGTATGCAAATTGCTTCATTCCATCCTTCGATGGAAGGGGCTCTCATAGTCGATGACGACCAACTGACGCGGTATGCCGTGTCCAAGGCGCTCCATTCCTACTACTCCACGATAAAGGCAGTCTCCAGCGGAACAGAAGCCCTTCAGGAAATCAGTTCGTGCACCTATCACACGTGCTTTCTGGACATTGCGCTTCCGGGGGTGAACGGCCTTCGTCTGCTGAAAAGGATACAAGAGCTTTCGCCCGACACCAGGATTGTCATCATAACGGGAGTTCAGCTCGATGATGACCTAAAAAGCGAGATAGAGGGGGCGTCGTTCTCTTTTCTGACGAAACCCTTTGCAATAAGGGATCTCAAGGCCATCGCCGGACGGGCGGTGGGAAGGACCGAAAAGGTGCCTTCGGAGCCGAACAGGCGTGCAAAGAGGGATCTGCTCAGCAAGGCGGTTCATTATTCGATCACCGTACTGGAAATGGGAAAGCCGATAAGCCTCAACCTCAAGGGCGACCTTCTCGATATAAGCGAGCTGGGCGTCGGGATCAGGACCTCCTATCCCCTGGAGCCGGGGCATCTCCTCATGTTTACGTCGGGGCTGGAGCACCTGGAGAACAAGGCCGGGATAGTGAAATGGAGCGTCGTGGGCGACGACACATACATGTATCGCGCGGGAATCGAATTTATCGAATCGTGAAGCGCCTTGCCGCTCCCCTGCACGACCCTACGCGGTGAGCCCCAGTTTCTTAATCTGGTATCTGAGGGAATCGTAGCTGATATTCAGCAGCTTTGCGGCGAGCGTCTTGTTCTGCCTCGCCCTTTCGAGCGCCTGCAGGATCAGATCCTTTTCGAGATCGTCGAGGGATACCCCTTCTTCGGGAAGCACAAACCTTTTTCCCGCCTGGCTCGGCAGCGCCGATTGCTGATGGAGGATTTCCTTCGGGAGTTGTTCGGGCATGATCGTCTCGGTGCTCTCGAGCACCACGATCCGTTCGATGACGTTCTTGAGCTCTCTCACGTTGCCGGGCCATTCATATGCGCAAAGGAGTTTCTCCGCCTCGGGGGAAATGCCCCGAAGGATCTTGTTGTTGTATTGGGCGGTGAACCGGGCTAGGAAGTATTTCGCAAGCAAGGGGACGTCCTCTTTCCGCTGCCTGATCGGAGGAATGTGGAGGGAGAAGATGTCGAGCCGGTAGAAGAGGTCCTTTCTGAATTCCCCTTTTTCGACCGCCTCAGGGATGTTTCTGTTTGTCGTGGCGATGACTGCAACGTCGATCGGGATCTCATCGCGGCCCCCTATCCGCCTCACGGTCCTTTCCTCGAGCACTCTCAGAAGTTTGCTCTGGAGGTCTAGCTTCATATCCCCTATTTCATCGAGGAGTATCGTCCCCCTGTGGGAAAGTTCGAAGATGCCCTTTTTTTCGGTCTTTGCATCGGTGAATGCGCCCTTTTCGTATCCGAAAAGCTCGCTTTCAAGGAGGGTCTCCGGAAGGGCGCTGCAGTTTACCGCGATGAACGGGGCGTACCCCTCGTCGGTCTCCCTGCTCATCGCCCGGTGCAGGCACCGCGCGACGAGCTCTTTCCCGGTTCCGCTTTCTCCCATGATCAGGATGCTCGGAACGCGGGAACGAGCGATCTTCTCCATCTTCTTCTTCAGCTCCGCAAGCGCGGGCGATTCCCCGATGAACTCTCCTGCGAAGACCTCTTCGTAGACTTTTCTGAGATAGCCGACTTCGTTCTTGAGCCTTCCCTTTTCAAGGACATTGGCGAGGACGATCTTGACCTCGTCGATATTGAAGGGCTTTGTGAGGTAATCGACAGCCCCGAGTTTCATGCACTTTACCGCGGTTTCGAGATTGTCGTCCGAGGTGAGCATGATCACCTGCGCGTTCAGGCCGCGTTCTCTTATATTCCCGAGGATCTCTATGCCGTTCATCTCCGGCAGCTTTATATCGAGCAGTACAACGTCGGGAGAGAAGGAGGAGACTGCATCGGTCACGGTCCTGAGTTCGGTCGACTGGCTGCGCACAGAGTACCCTTCGGTCTTCAGCGCACGGGCGAGCATCGAGACGATCAGGGGATCGTCATCAACGAGAAAAACCTTTCCCTTGTCCTTCACGCGACGTCGGCCTCCTCGAAGTGCTTCACGGGAAGGGCAATTTCGAATGTTGCCCCCGAATGGAAATTCTTTGTAATGCGTATCTTTCCGTTATGCTGTTCGATAAGGCGTTTCGTAATCGACAGGCCGAGACCGGTGCCTTTCGGCTTTGTGGTGAAAAAAGGCTCGAAGATCTTTTGCGCCAGCTCTTCCTCGATCCCCTTCCCCGTGTCGGAAATACTGATATGAATCAAGTCCGCCGCTTTTTCGTATGCGGTCTTTACCGTCAGCGAACCGCCTTCCGACATCGACTCCACGGCGTTCAGCAGAAGATTCATGAAGACCTGCTGAAGCTGCATGGGATCGGCCATGGTCCTCGGCAGGCGTTGGTCCAGGTTTTTGACAGCAGTGATCGGTCGCGCGTTGTCTGAGGACGAGACATTCTTCAGCGAGAAGGTCATCGCCGTATCGAGGACCGTGTTGATGTTCACGAAGGTAAGCTGCGGCTTCGAAGGGCGCGCAAAATTGAGAAGGTCCTTCATCAGCAGTTCTATGCGGCGTATTTCCTGGATCATGTTTTTCAGCACGGTCCGGTCGTCCTCTGAAAGCGCGAGTTCGTCAAGCAGCACTTCGACAGAGACCTTGATCCCTGCAAGGGAGTTCTTGAGCTCGTGAGTAAGCCCTGCTGCGAGGTCTCCCGCTACCTTCAATTGCTCCGCCCGTTGCAGCGCCTCCTCGGCCAGCTTCCGTTCGGTGATGTCCCGGGCAAAGGCGAGGACATACCGGTGATTGCTGAGTTCGAGGGGCCCGGCGCTTATTTCGACGGGGAACACAGAGCCGTCTTTCCTCCGGTGCGTCGCTCCTGCATTGATCCAGTCGCCCTTGATGATCCGGTCGAACAGCGAATGCGTTTCCTGTTCTTCCGGTCCGTCAAGATCGGCTACCTGCATCGTGAGCAGCTCCTCGACCGTATGCCCGTGCATTTCGGCAGCGGCATGATTCGCGGCCACGATCCGGAACCTGCCCTCTCCCTCCGTGTCGATCATGAAGATGCCGTCGCCTGCTCTTTCGAACAGGGCGCGATACCGTTTCTCGCTTTCTTCCATCTTGAACATCTGTTCTTTCAGGGAACCGGCCATCTCGTTGAAAGAATCTGCGACCTCTCCGAACTCGTCCTTCAGGGGTCCCACCCGGTATCCGAGATCGCCGCCCTTCAGTTTTCTCGTCGCGTTCAGCAGCGCACTCACCGGCTTCGTAACGCCCCGTATGAAGAGAATACCGGCCCCTCCCGCAAGGAGAGGGCCCGACACAACAAGGATGAAGAGAATGATCTTGGTCCTGCTGATTTCACGGAGGGCGTGCTCGGTGCGTTCCGTCAGCTTTTTCTGCGTCAGGGCGATCATGGTGTTGACCTTTCCGATCAGCTCCTCTCCGATCCGGAATGCTTCGTCCTCCTCTCGGTCAAGCCTGCTCGCGTTTGCCCTTACCGTGAGGACCCTGCTCAGGCCGTTCTTATATTGTCCGACGTGGTCCTTCAGCTCGACCAGCCTTTCCGTCACATCTTCGGAGTGGTGGCAGGCAAAACATATCTGGACGGCGTCACCCATGTTCATCACATCCTTCACGATGGTGTCGATGCCCCGGGCATAGCGCGTTCCCTTGAGGTTGAGGTCCGACTGGACCCTCTTGATACGTATCAGCAGGTGCTCCCTCAGGATCTCCACCTGGTGGAGTTTTATCAGATTGTCAAGTTCGGAGGTAGTATTCTCGATGCTCACCACGATATAAATGCCTGCGCCGATGAACAGCAGGGAGGCGATGCCGAGGGTGATGATGATCTTCCTTTTCATTACTCGTTCATGTAATCATAGGTCGCAAGATTGAGGCCTATTACTTTTGCGTATTTGATGACGGGCTCGTAATCCCTGTCGGTCGTTTCGATGAACCTCTTCGCTCCGAATTTCTTCAGGATCTGCGCTCCCTCGGGGTCGGTATGCATCGCCAAAAGGGTATCCTTCAGTCTCCTTTTCACCGAGGGGTCGAGGTCCTTTCTCACTGCGAGACCGTTCTCGGGTACGTCGGGAGACCTTTCGAGGACGGTCAATTCTTTCATGATTCCCGGATCCTCTTTTTCCATTTTCTTGAAGATGGTATTCTTCGCGGCGCCTATGTCGGCCTTTCTGTCGAGTACATCATGGATCGCGTCTTCATGGGTCCCGGCGAAGTATGCCTCCCTCAGATACGTTTTATAGTCACGTATGCCGTTTTTGGAGAAATAATCGAGGGGGAGGAGGTACCCTGCGGTCGTCGCCTTATCGACAAGGGCGAACCGCTTCCCCTGCATATCCTTGACCGAATGGATGTCGCTGTCCTTCCTTACGAATATGAGGCCGTGGTAAGTGGATATGCCGTCGAGGTTTTCCGGCCGCGCCAGTACCTCGACCCCAAGTCTCGCATGGGCGAGGGTATATGTGAAGCTCCCGAAAAAGGCGCCGTCCAGACCCATCGAGACAAAGTTGTCGATGATGTTTCCGTACCGGGAAAGTACCTTCAGCGTCACCTTCACCCCGACCTTCTTCGAAATATAATCGGCGAGCGGCATGTACCTTGCGACCTGGTCGAAAATCTGCTGTTCGGGAATAAGACCTATGATCAGAGACTGTTCCGGAGCGACCTTTTTCGGAGGAGTGGTCTCCACTCTCTTGCACCCCGTCACCGCGACCAGAAGAAGGCATGCTACGGCCAGCATTCTACGCATTCTACAATTGTAAAGACTTTAGAATCCATATTTCAAGTAGTACTTCGGGGAGGGGATGATTGCTCCCGCTGAGGCGCTTCCCTTTCGCAAAGGGCGGCAGCGTTCCGGAGGTGCCGCGCCTGCGGACACGGTATTTGTCATTCGCCTGCCGAAGAGGTACAATGAAGAAGGAGGAACGATGTGAGTGAGGAATACCTGAGAAGGAGGAAATCATGAGGAAAGTGATCGTTGTTGTCGATCTCGGTCATTTCATGGCGTACAGAGTGACCAAAGACCCCTTCGCAAAGAGCGTACAGACTGAGTTGATCGAGAGTTATGACTCGATCGAGGCCCGCCTGAAGTTGTCCGATACGTTGAGCGATGCCGCGGGGAGATTCAGGCTCGGGCAGGGCAAGAACGGAACCGTCGCAGGGTACGGCGAGGCCCACAACATAGAGCTGGAGAAGGAAAAGCGGCTGGTGAAGCAGATCGCTGAAGACATCAACGCATTGATCACCAGGGAAAAATGTGAAAAATGGTATCTTGCTGCGGGCAGGAGCATAAACAGCCAGATTGTCGAGAACCTGGAGCCTGCGGTAAGGGCGAAGCTGGATAGGAACATTCCCTGCAACCTAACGAAGGCAGGCAGGTCCGGAATCCTGCGCCATTTCGGCAAAGAGGCGTTCGTCTACTAAAAGGGAGACAGGCCCGGCACGGCATTCCCGGCTGAGGGCATGAATTAGAGTCTGTTCGCAAAGCAAGAAATTGTCATCCCCGGGTTCGACCCGGGGATCCAGAACTTCTTGATAACACCGGATTCCCGCCTAAGGACTGCGGGAATGGCGAACAGGAAAAGAGACTTTATGGATAGACACTAATTATTGACAGGGTGCGAGACCCAGTCCTTCGGGCGCGAACCACTGTTCCTTGCAGCGAACACCTGAAATCTCATATAATGGACCCTGTGAAAGAAAGAGTCCTCGTTACAGGCGGCGCAGGGTATATAGGCAGCCACGTGGTGAAGGCGCTCGGCGCGAAGGGCTGCGACGTCCTCACGTACGACAACCTCTCCACCGGAAACAGGTGGGCCGTGCTGCACGGGGGTCTCATTGAAGGCGACCTGTCAGACGTGGAGCGGCTGAGGAGTGTATTCAGGGATTTCAGGCCCGATGCCGTCATGCATTTTGCCGCGTCTATCGTGGTGCCGGAGAGCGTGCAAGAGCCGCTCAAGTATTACAGGAACAATTCCGTGAACGCGATAACCCTCTGTGAAGTCATGAGGGAGCTTGGGGCCGGCAAGCTGATCTTTTCTTCGACTGCGGCGGTGTACGGGATACCCGAGACCAATCCGGTTGCGGAGACCGCCCCGATGAAGCCGATCAATCCTTACGGCTCCTCGAAGATGATGACGGAATGCGTCCTCAAGGACCTGAGTTCTGCGGAGGATACCTTCAGGTATGTGTCGCTCAGATATTTCAATGTGGCGGGCGCCGACCGCGGCGGAAGGATAGGGCAGGCGTACCGGGAGGCGACGCACCTGATCACCAGGGCGTTAAAGGCGGCGAAGGGTGAGTTGGACGAACTCCTGATCTTCGGGACGGACTATCCGACGCCTGACGGTACGTGTATCAGGGACTATATCGACGTGGAAGACCTTGCGGAGGCCCATATCCTTGCCCTGAACTATCTCCTCGGTAACGGGGAGAGCGATGTCTTCAACTGCGGGTACGGTCACGGGTATTCGGTGAGAGAGGTCGTCGCCGCTGCGAAAAGAGTGACAGGGACGGATTTCAGCGTGAAAGAGACGGACAGGAGAGAGGGGGACCCTCCCGCCTTGGTTGCGGGCAGCTCGAAAATACGGGATCGGCTCGGCTGGAGGCCCCGGCGCGACGACCTCGATGATATCATAAAAAGCGCCTGGGAATGGGAAAATCGGCTTGACAGAGGCAAATGCTGACTAGTCCCAGAGTGCGCGTCTCCTTTGTACTCCGGCATCACTTCGCCCCACAATGCCAACGGAACACCTTGATTTTCTTGGTATTTTAGTCATCCTTCCCGGAAACGGACCTGCAGAAACGGAACGTTTTGCAGGAAGATCGTCAGTCCCTTACGGGTATTGAAATATTTCGTCATCGTGTGGTATAGTTCATATTTTCTTCAAAACTATTCACTTATACTGGTAATAAGGGTAGAATGCTTTTATGGATTATGGTTCTGACGAAGGAAGGATAACAAAGTGATAAAACAGAGAGGTGAACATAGATGAACAAGAAAGAACTCTATGAGGAATTGATTGAGCTGGGGAAAAAACGAGGGTCTCTCACGTATGACGAGATAAATGACGTTCTTCCTCCGGAGTTTTCTACGCCTGATGAGGTGGAGGAACTCCTGGAACTTCTTGACGACATCGGTATCGACGTCGTCTTGCAGCATGAGGAGGCCAGCGTGCTGGAAGACGAGCTTGCCGAGGAGGAGGAGACGGAAGAATACGAGAAGGCCGAAGACCTTGTGCAGGCATACTTTCACTCCATGGGGGATATCTCCGTCCTCAGCAGGTCGGAAGAGATAGAGCTCGCGAAGAGGCTTGCAGAGGGCAAGGCGATCATCAGGGAGATCGTGACGGGGATGCCGCTTTACAGGAATGTTGAAGCGGCCCTGACAGAGCATGCCGCCCCCGAGGAAGAGGCGGGGGTTGAAGAGGAAGAGGAGAAACCCGACGAGTCCCTGATCAGGAGCGTAAAGATCCTGGAGGAAATCATGGAGAGAGTGCGGACGACGGACGAGAAGATCGCGAAGTTCGGCACGCTCAGAGAGCTCCAGAAAGTGATACGCGAGAGAAAGAAAAAAGGACAAAACCCCGTAAAGCTCATCGGCCTGGCAAAAGAGGTGCAGGAGGAGTATAGAGAGATCGAGAACAAAGTCGGCGTGAAGGTTGAAGAGCTGAAAGACCAGTGGACGAGGATTACGAAGGCGAAGGCCCTTGTCGACGAGGCCAAGAATGAGTTGATCACGCGCAATCTCAGACTGGTCGTGAATATCGCAAAGAATTATGTGAACAGGGGGCTTTCTCTGCTCGACATGATCCAGGAGGGGAACATCGGTCTCATGAAGGCCGTCGACAAGTTCAAGTACGAGAAAGGGTTCAAGTTCAGCACCTATGCGACCTGGTGGATACGGCAGGCGATCACGCGGGCGTTGATCGATCAGACGAAGACGATCAGGGTGCCCGTGCATATGATGGAATTCTATAACAAGGTGGCAAAGACGTCGAGGGAACTGTCGCAGCGTCTCGGGAAAGAACCCGACAACGGGGAGATTGCCAAGTCGCTGGGCGTTTCTCCCCAGAAGGTGGAAGAGGCATTCAGGGCAGTGCAGGACCCGATCGCCCTGCAGACTCCCATAGGAGATGAAGATACGGAACTCGAAGATTTTGTCGGAGACGAGAATAGTCCTACGCCTTTTGACGACGCCGAAAGGTTCGAGAAAACCGAAAACATCATCCGGATCCTCAAGACCCTTTCGGCCAAGGAGGAACAGGTGATACGGCTGAGATTCGGGATAGGGGTCGACAGGGACCACACGCTCGAAGAAGTGGGCAGGCAGCTTTCGATCACCCGTGAACGGGTAAGGCAGATCGAGGCGAAGGCGTTGAGAAAACTCAAACACCCGACGAGACTGAAGGCGCTGAAAGTGCTGACGGCGGCGTAAAAGAGGTGAAGGCGGAAGCAAGGGCCGGAACCTGAAAAAGAGAAATCGGCGGCCTGCGAAGCGATTCGATAAAGGAAGGCAAACCAGGAAGGTTTGCCTTCCTTTATTTTTTAAACATATTAAACTAATTTAATCCCTTTTTCATATTTCCTTCATATTTCTCGTTTATGCTCTCAGATAGAAGAAGTGACCGCAAAAGCCGGCAGGAGGAGGAAACAAATGAAAGAACGAGATGTCTTCAAAACGATTCTCGGCAGGGCATTGAAGCAGGGGATCCTTACTCTCGACGAGATTAACGATGCGTTTCCCGTGCGGTATTTCTCGCTCGACAGGATGGAAGCCCTCATGGACCATCTCGACGAACTGGGAGTGAAAGTCGTCGATTTCGAAAAGTGTTTCAACTAAAGAGAGGTCCTTTCGGCGGGACCGGCGGAGGGACGCGCGTGGTGCAGGATGACCACTCCGCCAATGGTGGGAAGCGCGAACAGCTCACGTCGCGAGAAGGCTCCGGAAGAAAATAATCCCGGCAAGTATCGCGAGGAGAAGAAGAAGCGTTACGACCGCCAGGGAAAAGGACTTCCTCCCGTAAACCCTTTGACCGTTGTAGCACTCCTCCTCTTCGCCTTTGGGACTATCCGGCCCCTCGCCATCTTCGCCTTCCGTATCCCTTCGGGGAGTTTCCTCTCCCTGTGTGTCACCCGCGCCCGTCCTGCGATTTCTCGATCTGATCTCGAGGAATTCGGATATCTTGAAATCCTTGTATTCTACCTCTATGTCTCCCCGGGGCCTTTCGAACTTCTTCCCGCAGCCGCCGCACACATCCTGCCCTTTCACTTCGGCGCCGCAGCGGGGACACTTCATCGGGAGGTTCCTCCAAACCGCGAGACTCCGTTTCCCTTATTGCAGATGACGTAATGCCCGCCCATCTTACCTGGCAATCCCCTTCCTTGCGTTTTCGAATCTTTCTATCATACCTCGGTATATTCTCCCGGTAAGCTGTCTGTCGAACTCTTCCATAGCCGCGACCATCGCTTCCTGCTCGTCTTTCCCGAGATAATCCATCGCGGGAATAAAGAAATGTCTGTCTTCCTTCTCGATATGCGCAGGATAGAGCCGGCCCATCACGGCAAGAGAGGCGCCGATGTCTTCTGCCGCCCCAGCCCCGCCCTGGAGATACTGTTCTCTTGCCCTGTCGAGCTTCGCCACTGCCGTCCTCGCCAGGATGTGCTCGGCGATCAGCTGGTTCATAGTCTCCCTGTGCCCGGATGACAGCTCTTTCCCTGCAAGGCCCCTGAAAAGGATCTCTTCTTCTTTCCCGTGGTGGCAGAGGTCCACATAGTACGTAAAGAAATCCACTGCCCCCCGGATAAAGCCGGTGTCGACGCGGCCGCTCCGGACTGCGGGGAGTTCCCCCTGTATAAGAGCGATCATACGTTCCGTCAGGCGGTGCTCAATCATCAGCGGCGCTACCGGCATCATCTCCCGCAATCCTCCTCCTCACCCCGGCAAACGACTCTCTTCAGTATATCCGTTCGGGGGTCCTGTTGCAAGCCATGCTTCTTTATTAAATCGGGCAAATGTTTTACAATAACAAAAAAGAAAACGGGAGGCTTGCATGCTTTCTAATCGTGCAGAAAATATAAAGCCGTCTCCTACTCTCGCAATCGATGCAAAGGCGAAGGCGATGAAGGCGGCCGGAGCGGATGTCGTCAACTTTGGAGTGGGGGAGCCTGACTTCGACACGCCGGAACACATCAAGGAGGCCGCGATAAAGGCGCTGCGGGACGGCTTCACCAAATATACTCCCGTCGGCGGGATAGATCCTCTCAAAGACGCGATTATCGGAAAGTTCCAGACCGACAACGGTCTTTCCTATTCACGGGAGGAGATCATTGTCTCCTGCGGCGCAAAGCACAGCCTCTACAACATTGCACAGGCCCTTTACGGACCCGGAGACGAAGTGATTATACCTGCCCCCTATTGGGTCTCCTATCCCGACCAGGTCCTGCTGAACGATGCGACACCGGTGATCGTGAAGACGCAGGAGAGCGACGCCTTCGTGCTTTCGCCCGAGGCGCTCGAAGCCCACATCACGAAAAGGACCAAGGCCCTTATTCTGAATTCTCCCTCGAACCCGACGGGGCGGACTTATGACGGAAAGACGCTGGAACGGATAGCGCAGGTCGTCCTCAAGCACGGGCTCTATGTGATCTCCGATGAGATATACGAGAAACTCGTTTACGACGGGGTTAAGCATGTGAGCATCGCCTCCGTCTCAGAAGAGATGAAGAAGAGGACGCTCGTGGTGAACGGACTTTCGAAGTCGCACGCGATGACGGGCTGGAGGCTCGGTTTTACGGCGGGTCCGAGAGAGATCATCAAGGCGATGACCACGATACAGAGCCAGTCCACGTCGAACGCGAACTCGATTACGCAGAAGGCGGCCGTCGAGGCCCTGACGGGCCCCCAGGACTTTATCGGCATGATGAGGGGCGAGTTCGACAAGAGGAGGAAGTTTCTCGTTTCCGAACTGAATTCGATCCCGGATGTGAGCTGCATCACGCCGACAGGGGCGTTCTACGCCTTTCCGAACATATCGGGACTTTTCGGCAAGGTGAACGGAAAGCCGGTGTTCTGTTCTTCCGATCTGGCCCTGTACCTTCTTGAGGACGCGGGCGTAGCGCTTGTCCCGGGTGACGCTTTCGGAGACGACCGCCATATGCGACTCTCCTACGCGACGTCGATGGAGAACATCAGAAAGGGTGTGGAGAGGATACGCGAGGCGATCGGGAATCTGAAGTGACGGGGCAGACGTGAACAATGGAGGAAACGGAAGAGACTTCCGGTCCGGGTATGTCGCCATCATAGGCAGGCCGAACGTCGGTAAATCGACGCTTCTGAACACCGTGCTCGGAGAAAAGGTCTCGATCGTGACTCCCCGGCCGCAGACCACCAGGAAGAGGATTACCGGGATCAGGACGACGGCGACGAGCCAGATCGTTTTTATCGATACCCCTGGCATCCATGCGCCGCACCACACCCTGGGCGAATTCATGGTGAAGGAGGCGAAGGAAGCGCTTAAGGATGTCGACTTGGTCCTCCTGATGGTCGAACCGAGGAAACCCGGATCCGAGGAGAAGCGCATCATCAACCTCCTGAAGGGCGAGGGAAAAGGCGCTCCCGTCCTGCTGTTGATCAATAAAATCGATCTGGTGAAAAAGGCCGAACTCCTGCCGCTCATGGATACGTATCAGCGGCTTTACCCGTTCGAGGCAATTCTCCCCCTGTCGGCGCCGAATGCCGACGACGCAGGTCTCCTTCTCTCGGAGGTGGAGAAGCGGCTTCCCTTCGGCCCGAAATATTATCCGGATGAAACCCTGACGGACCAGTACGAGAGGTTCTTGGTCTCGGAGATGATCAGGGAGAAGGTCATGATTGCCACCGAGGAGGAAGTTCCCCATTCCGTTGCGGTCGAGATCGTCCGTTGGCACGAACGGGAGGACGGAATGCTTCTGCTCGACGTTAATATTTATGTTGAACGAGAAGGGCAAAAAGGTATAATAATAGGAAAAGGGGGAGGGAGACTTAAGGAGATAGGATCTGCTGCGAGGTCCGATATCGAAGCCTTTCTCGAGAGGAAAGTCTTTCTGAAACTATGGGTCAAGGTGAGGGAAGGCTGGCGCAGCGACGCGAGGATTCTGAGGGAACTGGGATTTGAGTAAATGCTTGTCAAAATGAAAGTCGAGGGCCTGCTCTTCGATCCGCGGAGCAGCATGTACATCCTCCTCCTGAAGGAAACGGAAGGCACGAGTACGCTCCCCATATGGATAGGAAAACCCGAAGCCGACTCCATCGCTCTTGCGCTCGGGGGGGTGATGACGCCGAGGCCGCTCACGCACGATCTAGTGAAGAACATCCTCGGAGGCCTTAAGATCAGGCTTACCAAAGTCGTGATCACCGAGATCCTCGACAACACCTATTACGCGCTCCTGTATCTTGCCGACGGGAAGAAAGAAGTCCCGGTCGATTCGCGTCCCAGCGATGCCGTGGCGGTGGCGCTCAGGGTGAACGCTCCGATCTTTGTGGAAGACGGCATACTCGAGAAAAAAAGTACGGACGAACTGGAGGAGTGGCTCAAGAACCTGAAGCCGGAAGACTTCGGAAACGTGATGTGAGGGCGGGTCTTCGGTTCGTTCCCTTTTTGAGAACATTAATGCTTTGGCAACTAAATAGATGAAAGTTGAGCAACGGTGTCATTCCGGCTTGTCCGGAATCTTTTTTTGAGAAGGATTCCCGACGCGCCTCGCTTGCGGAATGACAGGTTTAATGTTTTTAATCGCCGCAGTAATAATAACCGGTTGGTCGATACGAAAGTTAGAGCCGAATTATGCTGCACAGGACTGAAGCCATAATCCTGAAGACGATGCCTTTCTCCGAGGCAGACCTTATCGTGAGCGCTCTTACCCTTGAGTACGGTCTGGTGAAGACTTTTGCAAAGAGCAGCAGAAAAACGAAGAGCAGGTTCGGAAGCAGCCTGGAACCCCTCACGTACGTCAGGACCTCCTTCTGGGGCAAGGAGGACGCCGCCCTCCCGCGGTTGACACAGGCGGACATCATCAGACCATTTCAGAAGATCCGGGACAGGATGGCATGCTTCTTCAGGGTGATGGAGATCGTCGAACTCACCCTCGGTTTTCTGATCGAGCGCGAGGTCCAGAGGGACGTCTTTCACCTTCTCCTTTCCATTCTCATGAAGATAGAGGACGAAGGCCCCGCGAACGACCGAGACGTACTCAACACGCTCCTTTACAAGATCAGGTTCCTCGACGCAGTGGGGTACGGTCCGAGGCTCGAGGGGTGCGCGCGGTGCGGCGGTTCAGGGTACAATTTTTATATCGCCCAGGGTTCGATACTGTGCGGCGCCTGCGCAAAGGGAATGGATTCGCCTGTGAGGCTTTCTCCCGGGATGATAAAGAGTTATGGGACACTGAGGAGCTGGGAGGTTTCGAAGTCGGCAAGGATCAGGCTGTCCCGGACCCTCCTCGCCGAATTGTCGGACATGCTCGATGCCCATATCCGGTATACTATCGCAAAGCCCTTGAAGACGAAGGCATTCCAGCCTTCATAGGACGTTCACAGTTCTGTCCCCATTTCATTGATAATTCACCTTGACAGAAGGGGTTCCGTTGAGATATAAAATCTGCATGGTCTTTTCGGCGGAAACGTCCGGTTTCTTCTGTCCTAATGATGTCTGCCCTGATTTCGGCAAACGGGGAAAGGGCAATATCATTCTTTACCACAGATATGGCAGGGAGAACAGGAAGCTGTTGAAATGCAGGACCTGCAATTTCAAGTTTTCCGAGAGGAGAAATACCTTTTTTTTCGGCCTCCACACCGAAGAAAGCAAGATAAAAGAAGTGATTAAGCATCTCCTCGAGGGCAAGAGTTTCAGAGAAGCTGCAGTCAGCTCCGGCATCGACAAGGACACGGTCCTCCGGATTTGGAAGCGCTTCGTTGCATGCTGCGAGGAATCTATGGAGGGGCTCCTCACGGAGTTCAACATCCGGCTGGAGGACCTCATCACGCTTCTTTATCAGAGAGGCGGGCAGTTAAGGAAGACGTCCGCTCCCGGCAGGAAGTCCGGCAATTTCTGGGAGACGTGGCGCGGCGACGAGAAACTTGCAGATGAAGAGAGGCTCTGCGGCGAACATGAATAGCTGGGACTACTTGAGGGACCTTCTCTCGATACAGGAGAGGGTGAACAGGCTCTTTGAGGACGCGCTGGGAAGCGGGGGCAGCGCCCGCGATGCGGCGTCGGCAGGGACCTGGTCGCCGGCAGTGGACATCTGCGAAACAGAGACCGAGTTTCTCGTGAATGCGGAAGTCCCGGATGTCCTGCGTGGCGATATCGACATAAGGATCACCGGCAGCACCGTTACTATAGAAGGGGAGAGAAGGATGCACGGCACCGTCATGGAAGGATATCACAGGATCGAACGCGCCTACGGACGGTTTCAGCGTTCTTTTCCCCTGCCGGGCCTTGTGGACCAGGACAAGGTGACGGCGACGCTGAAAGACGGGATACTCGAAATCGTTCTGCCGAAGAGGGACGATGCGTCGAGAAGACAGATTGAGGTAGCCGGGACCGGGACGTAGGAAGCGCTCCAGGCCGGGGCGTCGGCAGCATCAGGGCGGAGATCGCCAATCCATGTGTGAAAGAGGAGAGAAGTGGGAAAGATACGCGTAGCCATCGCAGGTCTCGGTAACTGTGCAAGTTCTTTGATTCAGGGAGTGGAGTACTACAGCAAGGTCGGGAACGGCCATCCCGACAGGTCCCTTGGACTGATGCATTACGACCTCGGAGGGTACAGGCCTTCCGACATAGAATTCGTTGCGGCGATAGATATTGACAGGCGGAAGGTCGGGAAACCTCTCAGGGAAGCGATCTTTGCAAAACCGAACTGCACGAAGGTTTTTTGCTCCCGCGTTGCCGATTATCCGGTAAGGGTGCAGATGGGCGAGGTCCTTGACGGCGTTGCATCCCACATGGAGGATCACCCGGAGGAACGGAGATTTGTCATCTCCGAGAGAAAGGCCTGCGACGTTGTGCGGCTCCTGGAAAAGACCGGAGCCGACATGCTCGTGAGTTACATGCCCGTAGGTTCCGAGAAGGCTACTGCCTTTTATGCGGAGGCATGTCTCAGGGCCGGCATAGGTTTCATTAATTGCATCCCCGTTTTTATCGGCTCCGACAGGGGATGGGCAAAGCGTTTCGCAGAGAGACAGGTCCCGATCATCGGAGACGATGTCAAGAGCCAGATAGGCGCGACGATCATCCACAGGACTCTCACGAAGCTGTTTGAAGACAGGGGAGTGAAGCTGGACTTCACCTATCAGCTCAACGTGGGCGGGAACACGGATTTTCTCAATATGCTGAACAACGGCAGATTGACGTCCAAAAAGATTTCGAAGACGGAAGCGGTGCAGTCGCAGCTCCATAAGCCTCTCGATAAGGAAAACGTGCACATCGGCCCTTCGGATTATATCCCCTGGCTGTACGACAACAAGGTCTGTTTTCTGAGGATGGAGGGCAGGGGGTTCGGGCATATACCGATACACGTTGAACTGAGGCTTTCCGTCGAGGATTCTCCGAACAGCGCGGGGGTGGTGATCGATGCCGTCAGGTGCTGCAAGATAGCGAGAGACAGAGGGGTGGGCGGCGCGCTCGTTTCTCCCTCCTCGTATTTCATGAAACATCCCATACAGCAATTTTCCGACGAAGCGGCGAGGGACATGGTAGAGGAATTTATCGCGGGGAACAGGGAGAGATGAGGGTTGCTGAGTGCTCGGTTAGGCCATTTCCTCGATAAACCTTTCGGTCCCATCGCGAAAAGGATCCCATTCAGATCGGAAGAGCA
>JAMCWJ010000103.1 GCA_023475105.1 Nitrospirota bacterium | reverse complement strand
CTCCGGCGCGATCGAGCCGAAGACGAATGAGAAGGACGGATACGAAGCCGTAAAGGTTGGTTTTTTAGAGATAAGGAAGGAAAAGAAAGTGAACAAGCCGATGTCCGGCGTGTTCAAAAAGGCAGGCTCGAAGCCGTATCGGATAACGAAAGAATTCAGGATGGGAGCGTTCAAGGTCGGCGACCTCGTTACCGTGGCTGCCTTCAGCAAAGGCGATACAATAAAAGTCTCGGGTGTGTCGAAAGGCAAGGGGTTCCAGGGGGTTATGAAAAGACATAACTTCTCAGGCGGACCCGGTTCCCATGGTTCGATGTTCAATCGTGCGCCGGGCTCTATCGGCGCAAGTTCCTATCCCTCCCGGGTTTGGAAGAACAAGGGATTGCCCGGGCATATGGGTTCCGAGAAGGTGACAGTGAAAAACCTGAAAGTGGTCGATGTGCGGCCCGAGCAGAATCTGCTGCTCGTAAAAGGCGCAGTCCCGGGGGCTGCCGGCGCCTATCTCGAGATCAGGAAGGAGGACTGAGATGCCAGAGATCGAAGTGAGAGACATCAATAACGCGGTGAGAGGTTCGGCGAACCTCCCCGACAGCATATTCGGGCTCTCCGCAAGGAAGGACATTCTGCATTGCTCCGTTCTGAACTTTCTCGCGAATCAGAGACAGGGTACTCACGCCACCAAAACAAAAGGGCTCGTGAGCGGCGGCGGGAAAAAGCCGTGGAAGCAGAAACACACCGGAAGGGCGAGGGCGGGCAGCAACCGGTCTCCCCTCTGGAGGGGCGGCGGCGCCATCTTCGGCCCTCAACCGAGGGATTACTCTTACCGGCTTCCGAAAAACCTTAAGAGAAGGGCGCTCGGGGAGGCCTTTTCCGCGAAGCATTCTGCAGGCGCCATGACTGTGGTCGATGCGATTGCGGTGGAGAAGCCGAGGACAAAGGATATGATAAGGATTCTCAAGAACCTCGGTTTCGAAGGGAAGAGCGTTCTCGTCGTGCTCCCGGAAAAAAACGACAACATAATTCTCTCTTCAAGAAATATTCCAGGGGTGAAGGTTTCGAGGGTGACGGATCTGAATCCCTATGAGATACTGACGCACCAGCGGATCCTGATCACGCAGGGCGCCCTCGACAGACTTCCGGAGGTGTATAAAATATGAGGAATGTTCACACGATCATCAAAAAACCTCTCTTTACTGAAAAAGGTGCGAGACTGAAGGAAGCGGAGAACAAGCTCCTTGTCGAGGTGATGAGGGACGCGAATAAGGTCGACATAAAAAGAGCGATTGAAGAGATATTCAAGGTCAAGGTCGAGAAGGTGGCGACCGTCTCGACCAATGGAAAGTGGAAGAGACAAGGCAAATCGATCGGGAAAAGGCCTGACAGGAAAAAGGCGATCATAACCCTTAAAAAGGGTGAAAAACTCGATTTCATTGAGGGTGCATAATGGGAGTGAAAAAATATAATCCGACTTCGGCGGGCAGGAGATTTCAGACCGTATCCGATTTCAAAGATACCACGACGGATACGCCGCATGAGCCCCTGCTCAGGTCTCTAAGAAAAACGGGAGGCAGGAACAGTTACGGACGCGTTACCGCCTGGCAGAGGGGCGGGGGCAATAAGCGGCTCTACCGGGTGATCGATTTCAAGCGGGACAAGCATGGAGTTCCCGCGGTGGTCGAGACGGTCGAATATGATCCGAACCGGTCCGCGAGAATAGCCCTGCTCAAGTACGGGGACGGCGAGAGGAGATATGTCATCGCTCCGCTGGGGCTCAACGTCGGAGAAGACGTAATTGCAGGACCGGGCGTTGAGATCAAGACGGGCAATGCCCTGCCGCTGAACGAAATACCCCTCGGTACGTTTATCCATAATATAGAGTTGAGGCCCGGCCAGGGGGCAAAGCTCGTCCGGAGCGCCGGACTCTCCGCACAGCTCATTGCAAAGGCCGAGGATTACTGCCACGTGAAGCTTTCCTCGGCGGAAGTACGCCTTGTGCCGTCGAAGTGCATGGCGACGATCGGCCAAGTGAGCAATGCGGAGCATGAAAACATCTCGTACGGGAAGGCCGGACGCATCCGCTGGATGGGAAAGAGGCCTCATGTGAGAGGTGTTGCGATGAACCCTATCGACCACCCTCTCGGCGGCGGCGAAGGCAGGAGCTCCGGTGGCAGACCGGCATGCTCTCCCTGGGGAAAACCGGAAGGTATTAAGACGCGCCAGAACAAGAGAACCGATAAATTTATCGTGAAGAGGCGAGGAGGTAAGTAAATGCCAAGGTCCTTAAAAAAAGGCCCTTATGTTGAAGAGAAGCTGATGAAAAAGGTCCGGCAGATGGTGGATTCCGGTGAGAAGAAGATTATCAAAACGTGGTCGCGGCGCTCCACGATTGTGCCTGACTTCATCGGGTTTACCTTTGCGGTGCACAACGGGAAGAAATTTGTCCCGGTGTACGTGACGGAGAATATGGTCGGCCACAAGCTGGGTGAGTTTTCGCCCACCAGGACATTCAAGGGCCACGCAGGCTCGGAGAAGGCCGGGGCAAAGGGGTAACGCATGGAAGCGAAGGCAACATTACGATATGCGAGAATCACGCCGAGGAAGGCGCGGCGGGTCGTCGATCTTATCAGGGGCAAGAAGGCGGGGGAGGCCCTCGTCGCCCTGAGGTTCATGACATACAGAGGATCCCATTTCGTCGAGAAGATCCTGAAGTCCGCCATGGCGAATGCGGAACAGAAGAAAGCCGTCAATCCGGAAGAGATGCTGGTGAGCAGCGGTTTTGTAGACCAGGGACCGGTGATGAAGAGAATGGAGCCCAGGGCAATGGGAAGAGCGAATGTGATCAGGAAGAGGACTTCACACATAACGTTGATTTTATCGGGAGAATAAGGAGGTAGGGCTTGGGTCAGAAGACGCATCCGGTAGGTAATAGATTAGGCATCACCAGGACATGGGACTCGCGGTGGTTTTTGAAGAGGGGCTATGCAGACCAGCTCATTGAGGACATACAGATACGGAAGATGATAAAGGCGAAATTGTTCCATGCGGGTGTCGCCCGTATCGAAATCGAACGGATGGGGCAGAAGATCAGGGTGATTATCCATACTGCGAGGCCGGGAATCATCATAGGCAAGAAAGGCGCAGAAGTGGAGAAGCTCAGGAAGGAACTCGAAGGCCTTACCGGTCGTGAAGCGGCCATCGATATCAAGGAAATAAGAAAACCCGAAGTGGATGCCCAGCTTGTGGCCGAGAATATCGCCCTGCAGCTCGAAAAGAGGGTTGCCTTCAGGAGGGCGATGAAAAAGGCGGTCGCTTCGGCGCAGCGCTTTGGGGCCCTCGGAATAAAGGTCGCCTGTGCCGGAAGACTTGCGGGAGCGGAGATCGCGAGATCCGAATGGTATCGGGAGGGAAGGGTGCCGCTCCACACATTCAGAGCCGACATTGATTTCGGCTTTTCCGAGGCCCGCACGACATACGGAAAAATCGGAGTGAAGGTCTGGATTTACAACGGCGATATCCTCGAGTCGGCGAGGCCCGAGGAGCGGCAGAGAGTCGCCTAGGCTGATACGAGGTGAATGATATATGTTAATGCCGAAGAAGGTGAAATTCAGAAAAATGCAGAAAGGGAACATGAACGGGAAGGCCTACAGGGGCTCCGGGGTTTCCTTTGGAGAATTCGGACTTAAGGCCCTCGAACCCGGCTGGGTCTCTTCGAGGCAGATAGAGGCCGCCAGGATAGCGATCACGCGGCATGTGAAAAGAGGATGCAAGGTCTGGATACGGGTATTCCCCGATAAGCCGATAACGAAAAAACCTGCAGAGACGAGGATGGGGAAAGGCAAGGGATCGCCCGAATACTGGGTAGCCGTCGTGAAGCCCGGGAGGATTCTCTATGAGATGTCGGGGGTGTCTGAAGAGGTGGCAAAGTCCGCGTTGAGGCTGGCCTCGTTCAAACTTCCCGTTGCGACAAAATTTGTGAAGAGAGAGGAAAGCGCTGTATGAAGCCTGAAGCCCTGCGGGCATTAACAATTGATGAACTAAAACTGAAGGAACAGGAACTCAGGAGGGAGCTGTTCAATCTCAGGTTCCGTCTCGCCACAGGTGAGGTCGAAAATCCGATGCGCATCCGCGGCGTCAGAAGGGACATCGCGAGGGTTCTCACCGTAATGACAGCGATGCAGAGGGGAAAATAACCATGCCGAAGAAGATATATACAGGAAAGGTTCTCAGCGACAGGATGGATAAAACAGTTGTGGTGGGAGTGGCGAGGCTCTACCAGCACCCTGCCTATAAGAAGACAGTGAAGAAGCTGACAAAATTCAAGGCCCACGACGAAGAGAATAGATGCAAGGTAGGGGACAAAGTGTCGATTATAGAGACAAGGCCTCTCAGCAAGGAGAAGCGGTGGGCCGTGCTGGAGATCATAGAAAAGGCGTAAGGGGTTAGAAGAGATGATTCAACCAAGAAGCATACTTGAAGTGGCTGATAATTCGGGAGCAAAAAGGGTCCAGTGCATAAAGGTTATGGGCGGCTTTCACAGGAGGTATGCCAGGCTTGGCGATATCGTCGTCGTGAGCGTGAAGGAAGCGATTCCTGACAGTAATATCAAGAAGGGCGAGAAGGCGAAGGCGGTCGTGGTGAGAACGAAAAAAGAGCACAGGCGGCCCGACGGTTCTTACATCAGGTTCGACCAGAACGCCGTCGTACTCATCAACCCGCAGAACGAGCCGATAGGAACGAGAATATTCGGTCCCGTTGCGAGGGAACTGCGATGGAAAGAATTCATGAAAATCATTTCATTGGCGCCCGAGGTGCTTTGATAGACTGATGGTTTATAGCTCATGGTTGTATGAGCTATAAACCACGAGCTTATAGGCGGAGGTTACAGTGGGTTTAGGAATTAAGAAAGAGGATACGGTTCTGGTGATCGCCGGCAAGGAGAAGGGCAAGAAGGGACGTGTCCTCTCGGTCAGGCCGTCAAAGTCTCAGGTGACGATAGAAAAAGTGAATATCATTAAGAGACATATGAAGCCCAGCCGGAAATACAGCCAGGGCGGAATCATCGAGAAAGAAGCGCCCGTCCACAGGTCCAATGTCGTCCTTGTATGCCCGAAGTGCAATACGCCGACCCGGATAACGAGCGTCGTGATGCAGGGCGGTGGAAAAGCGAGGGCGTGCAAGAAATGTAAGGAGGTTATAGACTAGTAATGGCTCCGAGACTGCGGGAAAAATACAGGGATGTTGCCGTACCGGCGTTGATGAAGGAGTTTTCCTATAGGAACGTGATGCAGGTTCCGAAGCTCGAAAAGGTCGTGCTGAACGTCGGTCTCGGGGAGGCCATCCAGAACATAAAGCTCCTCGACGCGGCCCAGAAGGAGCTTTCGACGGTCACCGGCCAGAAGGCGGTGACGACGAAGGCAAAAAAGTCGATTGCGGGATTCAAACTGAGGAAGGGAATGCCGATAGGGTGCAAGGTGACGCTGCGCGGCGACAGGATGTACGAGTTTCTCGACAGGCTCATAAGCGTTGCACTCCCGCGAATCAGGGACTTCAAGGGTGTTTCGAGCCGGGCCTTTGACGGAAAGGGCAACTACTCTCTCGGGATAAAGGAACAGTTCATCTTCCCGGAAATCGATTATGACAAGGTCGAAATGGTCCACGGAATGGATGTGATTATCTGCACTTCGGCGATGACGGACGTCGAGGCAAGGGCCCTGCTGAGGCACATGGGAATGCCTTTCCGGAAATAGGCACTTGCGGGAGT
>JAMCWJ010000030.1 GCA_023475105.1 Nitrospirota bacterium | reverse complement strand
CTCGACGATATCGCCAACTACCTTCGAAATTCGCACAGTCCCTCACGAGGATGCCCTTTTCCCTGAGCGAGGCGATGACCCTCCGCGCGTTGTCGATCCTCAACAGATAGTAATTCGCAACAGAAGGTACGTACTCGATTCCCAAACCGCTCAACTTTTTTTCAAGGAAACGTTTCTCCTGCCGAATAATCTCGAAGCTTTCGGCCTCGTAAGCCTTGTCGTTGATCACGGCGATGCCGACCGTCTGCGCAAGGGTGTTCACTGTCCAGGGCTCCTTGAAGCGCTTCACGCGTTCCGCCAGTCCCGGGGGAAAGACGCCGTACCCTATCCTCAAACCGGAAAGCGCATAAAATTTCGTAAACGACCTCAGGACGATGAGAGAAAGGTTCTTTTCCACTTCTGAGATGATCGAATTCTCGGGTATGAATTCGATAAAGGCCTCATCAACGACGAGATGACAATGGCACAGCTCCGCAGCCTTCGCTATCCCGAGCAAAGCGTCCTTTTCGACGAGCCTGCCCGTCGGGTTGTTCGGATTGCAGAGAAAAGCCATATCGCAACCCTCCATCGCGTCGATGAACTCGTCGGGGTCGATATCGAAATTGTTATCTCTCCGCAAGAGGTACCGCACATACCGCATGCCCGGCAGCACCTCACATGCCCTCTCATACTCTGAGAAGGTCGGTGAGGGGAGAAGCACTTTCCCGGGGCTGAGCGCCCTGGCCGCGAGGTAGATCAGTTCCGTGCTTCCGTTTCCGCAAAAGATCATGCCCGGGTCGATACCGAGACGCGTCCCAAGCTCTTTTCCGAGTTCCTCTGCGAAGGGCTCCGGATAATTCGGAAGATTTTCGATATTCTCCCTTATCGCATTTGCGGCGGTTTCCGGTACACCGAGCGGGTTGACGGACGCGCTGAAATCGATGATATCGCGTTCCGGGATACCCGTCTCGCGGGATGCCCGGTAGATATTTCCGCCGTGTTCCTTCATGGCAGGCTCCTTAAAGCAAGCACCAGGGCCGCTGCTCCCGCGGCAAGCACCGATGAGACCTTCACAAACATGACGGCCCTTTCCGAAGCCGAGAGATAGTCATCCGTCTCCATTTCACCGATATAGGGCTTATCGACGAGCACTCCTCCGTAGGTCGAGGGGCCTCCGAGTCTCACACCGAGGGCTCCCGCCATGGAGGCCTCGGGGATGCCGCTGTTGGGGCTCGTGTGATTCCCGCCATCACGAAGCATGATCCTGAAGGAGCGGTCCGCAGCGGACAAGGAACGGAGTCCGCTCCGCACAAGCGTGACGAGAAAGACGGAAACGACGATGCAGACTCCCGTGATACGGGCAGGAAGGTAGTTGGCGATATCGTCGAGTCTCGCTGCGGCCCGGCCGAAGTGCAGATACCGCGCGTTCTTGTAACCGACCATCGAATCGAGGGTGTTGATCGCCTTATAGGCCACGGCGAGGGGAAGTCCGCCGACCGAAAGATAGAACAGAGGGGCCACGATCCCGTCCGAGAGGTTTTCGGCAAGGGTCTCGATCGTCGCCTTCAACACGTCCTTCTCTGAAAGGGCCTGTGTATCGCGCCCGACGATCATGCCTACATGTGACCGTGCCGATTCGAGACTTCCCTCCTTGACCGACTTTATCACAAGTCCCGCCGAATCAATCAGGCCGCGCGTCGCGAGCGTCGTGGAGGTGAGGTAGACGACTGCGCACGTGGCGGCGACAGCCGAGAAGTGATCGGAGAAGCTGCGGAGCACAAAAAGAATGAGAGCGGTGACAAGGGCGGCGGGCGCTACGACCGCCAGGACGAGCAGAACACCCGCCCTTCTCTCCCCCGCGGGCGTCGAGACATATCTCCGCAGGAATTTCTCGGCGCCGCCGGCGGCCCTCCCGATGAGCCGCACGGGATGGGGCATCCATCGCGGGTCTCCGATCGCAAGGTCGAGGAGAAAGGCAAGTATCAGGTCTGTCGCCCCGATCATAGTCCGATTATCTCTTCAATGAATTTCATGTCGACGTGTCCCCTCACCACCGCTGCGAGACGGTCGAGGGCCCTTTCCTTTATCTCCGCATACCGCGCAGGGCTGCCGAGCGGCGGAAGTCCCTTCCGGGCCCTGAGCGCGTTGACGATCCCGTGTCTGAAGGAGTCGTTCTCGAATATGCCGTGAATATACGTCCCCCAGCTGTTTCCGTTCATCGACCCCTCCGAGACGTCGGATGCGCCCGCCTCTCCCGAGGAAAAGCGCTTTACCGAGAACAGGCCCGTATCGCCCTCGCTCGTCCCCATATGGATCTCATAGCCGCGCAGACCTCCGGAGGATACGGCGGCGTTTCCCGCAAGGGGAAACCGGCCCGCCAAACGGGCCTCGACCTGGCAGGTCGTTTTTTCCTTCCGGAATACCGTCTCTATACTGAGCAGGCCGATACCGTCTATCTCCGTGTGCGAACTTTCGACCCTGTGAGGATCGAAAATCTTCTTCCCGAGCATCTGGTAGCCGCCGCACATGCCCATGACCTGAATGCCTTTGGACTCTGCGCGCCTGATGCTTTCATCGAGGCCTGCCTCCCTGAGAAGCAGGAGGTCCCTCACCGTGTTCTTCGAGCCGGGGACGATAACCATGTCCGCATTCTCTATGTCGACCGGATTCTGAGAATAGATAACCTCGACGTCCTCCTCGCAGGCCAGGGGGTCGAAATCGGTAAAGTTCGAGATGTGCCGCAGTCTCACGACGACGACCTTCACTGTCACCGCCGCCGACGGATTGCCTGCGGCAGGGATGCGCTTCTGGAGCGACAGCCCGTCCTCTTCAGGGAGGCCGAGGTCGTAAAGATAGGGCAGCACGCCTATCACCCGTTTTCCCGTCATCTCCTCTATCATCGTGAGCCCCGGTCTGAGTATCTCCGCGTCTCCGCGGAATTTGTTGATGAGAAAGGCCCTGATATACCTGCTGTCCCTACCGAGGAGTTTCACCGTACCGTAGAGCGACGCAAAGACACCCCCCTTGTCGATGTCGCCCACCAGGACAACAGCCGCCTTTGCATACTTTGCCGCAGGCATGTTCACGATATCGCAGTCCCTCAGATTTATCTCCGCCGGGCTCCCCGCCCCTTCCATAATGATGAGATCATACTGCCGCGAGAGCCGGTCGTAGGCCTGCCTGACCTCCTCCCAGGCCTCTTTCCTGAACCCGTAATACTCCCGGGCCTGCATCTGCGCAAATACCCTGCCCCTGAGTATCACCTGAGAACCCGTCTCGCCCGAGGCCTTCAGCAGCACGGGGTTCATGTCGACGGTCGGGATCACCCCGGCCGCTTCGGCCTGAAGCGCCTGGGCCCTCCCTATTTCGCCTCCGTCAAGGGTGATGTAGGAATTCAGCGCCATGTTCTGGCCCTTGAACGGCGCGACACGCACGCTTCTGTCCCTAAATATCCTGCAGAGGGCCGAGACGATCAGACTCTTGCCTGCGCCCGAGCCGGTCCCTTGTATCATCAGTGCCTTAGCCATGCACCCCCCCGGAAAAGGACAGGGTGACATTCAGCGCCTTCACCACCGGGTAGTCATCCCAGAATTCAACGACGTTCACCGCGGCAAAATCCTGCTCGATCCTGAAGATATTTTTGAGGGGCACGCCGAGGAAATGACAGAGGAGTATCCTGTTCACGCCGCCGTGGGCGACTACCGGGACAGTTTCCCCCCTGTGTCCGGCCAGTATCTCTTCCAGGGCCTTCACGGCCCTCTTCTTCACCTCTGCCGTACTCTCTCCTCCACGGGGGCGGTACGTTACAGGGCCAGCCTCCCAGGCCGTGAGTTCTTCCGGATAGTTCCGCCTTATTTCGCCAAAGGTCATGCCCTCCCAGACGCCGAACGCCCTTTCCCTCAGACCGGGCACGGCGATCGTCCCGACTCCGAGAGATCCGGCGAGAACCTGGGCGCTCTTCACTGCTCTGCTGAGCGATGAGCAGTAGACGGGAGAAAGGATTGCGCCTTCTCCTTCACCGTTCTTCCGTCCCATTATCTCACGAATAAAGGCTGCCGTCATCCTCACCTGCTCTCTTCCCCTTTCCGACAAAGGCACGTCAGTGCTTCCGTAGTATCGCCTCGCCGCGCTCCCTTCGGTCTCCCCGTGCCTGATCAGATAAAGTGTCGTAACCATAGAGATATCCCCAGAAGATAGAGTATTTCCGAGACTTCGCTCAGAGCCCCGAGATTGTCCCCCGTAAGGCCGCCGAACTTGCCAAGGCAGACCCGGACCGCAATCAGACTGAGTAGGTAAAAGGAGAGATAGAGCACGATCGGCAGCCAGATGCTCGCCATGCCGTAAACTCCGTAGAGATACGGCAGTGCTGCGGCAAGATAGAGCACACAGACAAGCAGGGACGAGGAAACAACGTGCGCAGCGGTCACTTTGTCGACGAAGATGCGGCCGAGGCCGTCCTTTCGCGCAGACAGACCGTGGTACATCGCAGGGACCGTTACCCACTTCGAAAAGACCGGCATCAGGAAGAGCACGCAGAGCGTTGTCTTCAGCGGCGCAGTATGGAACAGGGAATTCACGAGGAGGAACTTCAGGAGTACGGCCATCACCATCGCAATCGCCCCTCCCGCACCGATCGCGCTGTCTTTCATCGCCGAGAGCCTTTTCCCCCTGTCCACCGCACGGTCTCCCGTCGACCTCACCGCGAGCGCATCGAAGGTATCGATGAACCCGTCCAGATCGAATCCCCCGTTGGTGAGAAGGTATGCGGAAATGACGAGGCCGCTTGCCACTTCCGGCCCGAAGAGCCTGCTGCATGCGAGGGCCGTGCCTGCGAGCATCATTCCCTGGAAGGCCCCCGCTGCGGGGAAAAACGTCGTCGACGCGACGAGGTCATGCTCCGAGACCTCACCCCTGACCTTCATGGGAACCACGGTGAGGAACTGCAGGGCAAGGAGCAGCTGCTTCATCTCAGTTCACGATCTCGTCGGAGACCCCCGCCTCGCCGAAGGTCGCCATCTCGCCGTATATCTTCAGCCCTGCCTCTATCATCAACATCGCGAGCGCCGCCCCCGTGCCTTCGCCGAGTCTTAAGTCCAGATCGAGGATCGGGTCGAGTCCCATCGCGTCGAGCATCGCCCTGTGCCCCTTCTCGACGGAATTATGGGCGGCGAACATGTAGTCCGCGGTCTTCGGCTCGATACGATAGGCGATCAGGGCACCCGCCGTAGAAATAAATCCGTCTATCACCACTGGTATCCTGTTTGAGGCGGCCCCAAGCACCACGCCTGCGATTCCTCCGATCTCGGCGCCGCCGACCTTCGAAAGCACGTCGAGGGCATCCTGCGGATCAGGTCTGTTCAGCCTGATCGCAGCGTCGATCACCGCGACTTTCCTCTTCAGCGTCTCGTCGGATATGCCCGTGCCTTTTCCGGTCACCTCGGCAACGGACTTCCCCGTCAGCACTGCCGCGATAGCGCTCGAGGGCGTGGTATTGCCTATCCCCATCTCTCCGGTGCCGAACATCCGGTATCCCCTCTTCGCATAATCCTCCGCGAGCGCGATGCCTGATTCGACGCATTGCGCCGCCTCGCCTCTCGTCATTGCAGGACCCTTCGCAAAGTTGCGCGTCCCCCGCACTACCTTCCTGTTCACAAGCCCTTCGAGTTCGCCGAAGTCGTAATCGACGCCGATATCCACGACCACGACCTCGGAACCCGCATGCCTCGCGAGCACGTTGATGCCTGCGCCTCCCCTGAGGAAGTTGAATACCATCTGAGGAGTGACTTCCCTGGGATAGGCGGAGACGCCTTCGTCCACGATGCCGTGGTCACCGGCGAACGTGAAGATCACCTTTCTGTCGAGGGCCGGTCTTTCGTTTCCGGCGATCGCCACGAGCCGCCGGGCAAATTCTTCGAGCCTTCCAAGGCTACCCGGGGGCTTCGTGAGATTATCAAGACGCTTCTGCGCTATCCTGTAAAGGTCCTGAGAGGGCTGCCCTATGCGCCCCGCCGTTTTTCCGATCATGTCCATCGCAATCGCCTCCCCTGCAGGTTATTTTATTTTCAAAGGTATCCCCGCGGTCACAAGGTATACCTCGTCAGCAGCGTGCGAAATCCGCTGATTCAGCGAACCTGCATGGTCCCTGAACCTTCGCGATAAGGCGTTGTCCGGAACGATCCCCATGCCGACCTCGTTCGAGACCAGATAGAGCGATGCACGCTTCTGTTCCCCGAGAAGAGAGAGGAGATCACGAGAGGAGCGGTCCACCAGGTCTTCGTCTCTGAGCATAAGGTTCGAAAGCCAGATCGTAAGGCAATCGAGCACCACCGCGTCGTAGCTGCCCGAAATCTTTTTCAGCAGCGCCGGGACCTCCAGAGGCTCCTCGAACGTCTCCCATCCGGGGGGGCGTTCCTCTCTGTGCCTTCTTATCCGCTCCTCCATCTCTTCGTCGAAGGCCTGGGCAGTCGCCACATACGCCTTCCTGCCCGGGTGGTGGGACGCCCTGTCAAGGGCATATCTGCTTTTCCCGCTCTTTGCCCCTCCGATAATCACGATATTTGCGCCCCGTTCCCGCACCATTTTCTTTCGCTCTCCCTGAGCCGGCTTTTTCCCGCCGCCGCTCAATTCAAAATCCGCCGTGCCGCCGTTTCTGCGAACACTCTCCAAAAACAAAAATCCCCAGGGCATAATGCCCCGGGGATTGCACCCTGTTTCACTTCATCCCCGCCTTCCAACCACGAGAAGGCTCTTCGCGTGAGCATCAGGCCGGGGATTTCACCCCTGAACTGATCGCTGCGCACTCGTCGTTTTCTTCATCCAGGCAGGTCTTCTGGCTCTCCCGACCTTCGCCAGCCTTCCCATTCGGAATGAACAGTGGCACAAAAACCGGCAAAGGCGCTTATTCCGATACCCCGGAATCGGGATTACAGCGGCGGGACCGCTCCCGAATCGGACCATTCCTCACGGGATTCCCTATTAAGCATACAGCGCCTGAATAATAATTTATCTTAGACTACACCGGAGACTTTGTCAATCCGGACCGGGAACAACGGCACAGAGCGGGGAGGGAGGCGCTTTGTTGTTATCCCGCACCTCACCCCAGGGGGATGCGATATCTATGAGAACAGACCGCAGGTCTGCAGGGATTATTCCGGAATCGAGGACTTCGGCGAAGGATGTTTCTGGTCCTTTCTTTCGGAATACCGAAAAAAAAGGGAAAGCGGAAAAGCTGACTGATTAGGCGGGCTAGCCTCGTAATTCACAAACCTGCAACATCGAGACCGGCGGCAGGCAGGAAAGAGGCTCGGGCGATTTTCTTTTGCCGATAGCGTTGCGGTTATTTCTCCAGCAACGCCTCGGGGTGGGCAGAGCAGCCCGAAAAGCTTAAAAGGGTTTGAGAAATGCCCTGCCCGTCGTTTGCGCCGTCAATTATGTCTTCGGAGCGCAGCAAGATGAGCACGGAGGCTCTGTCCCGCCGAAGACTCAGAGATAAACCGGGGCCGAGAGTTTCTTAGGGAACGGGACAGGTGCTTTTCCTTGTCCTCGCATCAGCCACGATGCGGAGAAGCCGCTTGCCGCCAGCTTCAGACAATCCATAGCTGTCCAGTTCCCTCTCCAGCTCTTCAAGGGTGCCGTATCCTCCCAGATAGCCGTTCACTCGTGCGGCGGCGGTCGAAGCGGTAAACTTGTCCGGGTCGGGATAGATCCGCCTGAATTCTTCCATGAGGTCATAGTCGTTTCTGAGATAGAATTTCTGATGGTAGTCCTCAGCCACGGTAAACCCCGTATAGGGCAGGATTCCCGTCCGTATTTCTGTCCCCCGCGACAAGGCCGTCCGGTCTCTCGATTGCAGGGCGAGCTTTCGCTGTTCTTCGTTGTGAAAGAAGATGACCACCTGATACTGACGGGACCAGGGCCTTTCCGTAGGATCATGGCTTTTCCAGAATACATCGAGGAGTTTTTCGTAGGAGATAAGGGCCGGGTCATAATCGACCTGGACCGTCTCCGTATGGTCGCCGATCCTATGATAGGACGGGTCCTTCGTCGAGCCTCCCGCATACCCGACACGCGTCCTCACCACCCCTTGAATGCTCCCGAACCGGGAGTCAGGTCCCCAGAATCAGCCGAGGGCAAACGTCGCGGTCTCGACCTTTGCAGGCGCTGCGGCGTCTATCGGGGGAGTCTGCGCATTCAGGCCGGCGTTCTTTCCTCTGAAATCCATTGCCTCCCTCCCGCTCTTTTCGCATCCGTTTACACTCATCAGAAGAATCCCGAGGACCGCTGAACTTATTAACGCGATTCCCGGCGTCCCGTTCGTCTTCAGCCATCTTCTCATTTATTCATGATACAGCGGGAATTTGAAGGAAATATGAACCATCAAAAACTAAGAAGCCCTGAGGACATCCTTTTTCAGGGGGCTTTATAATTTGACCGCCCCCATGATATCATTTGACCGTGACCGCCCTTTCACGCGGACCGGGGCAAAGGGAAGAACATGACCCGGAGCGGGAAATCTTCTTTCCTGAAAACAGGACGGTGAGCGGTCCGTAGGTCCACGGAAGGAGAGATCGTGTTTGAGAACTTTCGCAGGTATCAGAGGTATTCGATTTCGGCAGGAGCGGTGATCAGGCGGCAGGATGCGGGCTCGCCGGAGCGACTGACAGCACAGGTAACGACCATCTCACAGGGAGGCATGGGATTTTATACCGACGTCCCTATGGAGAAGGCCACGCCGGTTTCGATCGAGCTTCTCTTTCATCCCTTCGGTGCAGCTGCGGGGAACGACGTCCTTCAGGGACGTATCGCCTCGGTCTGTTCGCAAGGGAACGACTATTATGTCGGCATCGCCTTCGACAGAGAAATCTCGTACGACCGTTTTGTAGAGATCATCGGCTGACACCGTGCAGGGTTACCTGAATTCCGGAAGGAGGCTCACCAGTCTCCACTGTTTCTTGCCCTTTTCCTCGACATACGCCCATTTCTGGACGTCCACCAGTGTCTTCAGCCTGTACGAACTGAACGTGTAATAGTCGATCTCGGCCTGCACTTCGGCCTCTCCTTTTTGTTCGTCGTATTTTATTCCCGCGATACGGTAGTCGATGATTCTCATGTTTTTCGCCTCCCGCACCCTTTCCATGTACGCGTCAAGAACCGCCCCGGTCGTGAAGCTGCCCGCAAGATCCATCTTGTGCGTGCGAATCAGCTGGCCGTATTGCTCTACGTTCTCTTCGAGTTCTCCGCGGATGTTGTGGCTGCACGCAACCAGCGCGCTGAGGACAACCGCGGCAAGAAGCAACCTCCCCGCTCTCCCTCTCTTCGCGACGCCCCGTGCCTGAAGACGACAAATAGCGTTCTCCATAGCCCTATACTAGAAAAGAAGTGAAGAAAATAGCAACACCCGGGAACGTTTGCCCGGGCGTCTTCGCCTTTCTTGCCTTTGTCCCCGGTTTGTGATAGCTTTTGAATATGGATGTGGCAGTAAAGCTTTATACTCTGAGTACCTGCAGGGCCTGCAAGTCCACAAAGAGCCTGCTCGACAAGCTTGCGGTAATGTACGAATTTACCGACGTCGACCTCCTGAACGCTGATGAGCAGAATACCGTGCTCGAAACGATCAAGGCGGTGAACCCTCGCTGCGCCTTTCCGACCGTCATCATCGGCGAGACGGTCATTGTCGGCTTTCAGGAAAAGGAGATCAGGAAGGCCCTCGGTCTGTGATGACTGCCGAAGAACTTTACACCGTATTGAAGAAGCTGCAGGAGCCGCAGGGCTATTTTTTTAACAAGGATAGGGAGGTCGTTTTCGACCTCTTGAACGGCCTTCTCATCAACAAGGACCGCTATGGCTATCTTTCCTGTCCGTGCAGGCTTGCGACGGGAGATTACGCGAAAGACAAGGATATCATCTGTCCCTGCGTCTACCGCGTCCCGGACGTGAAGGAATACGGCAGCTGCTATTGCGGTCTCTACGTCTCGGCGGACTGGAATGATGAAAAAATCCCCCACGTCTATGTCCCGGAGAGAAGACCTCCCGAAAAGATGCCGTTCTGAGACCGTGGCAGCCCGCTGAAACCGTTCGCGTGCATCCTCACGCAGAATTGACCTTCCGGTTGCATAAGAATTTGCGGCGGAAGAAGGGAGGGCGGCCCGAAGGCCTTTCGGTAGCGATACCTTGTGGCATCGGAAACCCCATCGAGATTACAGAGTCAGGATGTCACTCAGAATGAAGTCCTGTTTTCTCGACCTCATGCCCCAATCAAATTATATCGCCTTGAAAGGCCTGAGGGACGCCTTCCCTTCACTGTAGTCGATTTTGGTCTGCGTTGACACCCCTCAGGAGAGATGGTATATTCAATTGAAGAATTTGAGAAAGAAAGGAGGCGAAGACCATGGCATGCAAAGCGGGCAAGGGATCTCCCTGCGGCACGAAGAAGACCGCCGCAAAAAAGAAGAAGAAATAGAAAGGGCGTAGTCACGGATGCCTACGAATCTCCCTCCCGAGTATTTCGACGCGGAAAGAAGGTTCAGACAGGCGACGACTCCGCAGGAGAAGATCGGCGCCCTCGAGGAACTGATCTCGACCGTCCCGAAACACAAGGGCACGGACAGGCTCAGAGCGGACCTGCGGAGAAAGCTTTCCCAGCTTCGTGAGGAGGCGATACGGAAGAAGAAGTCCGGGAAAGGAGACCTTTACGCCGTCGAAAGGCAGGGCGCAGCGCAGGTCGCCCTCGTCGGATTTCCGAATGTCGGAAAATCCTCCGTCCTCAAGACACTCACCAACGCCAATCCAGTCATCGCCGATTATCCAATGTCTACGGTTGTACCCCTTGCAGGGATGATGCCTTGCGAAGACATCCAGTTTCAGCTCCTTGACCTTCCCCCCATAGGAAACGAATCGACGGACGGATGGGTCTCGGCAATACTGAGGAACGCGAACGTCCTCCTGCTCGTCATCGACCTCTCCGAAGACCCCGATGTCCAGACCGAACTCCTCACGGACCGGTTATCGGAATGGAAGGTATCCCTTCTGAAAACCGGAGAGACCGCCGGCCCGGATGAAGCATTCATTTCCAAGCCTGTTGTCATTGCGGGGAATAAACTGGACCTGCCCGAAGCACCGGCGGGCCTCGAAGCGTTGCGGCAAAGGTACGGATCCCTCTATCCAGTCGTCGGCATTTCGACTCGGAGGAAAGAAGGCATCGAGGAACTCCGCCGGGCCGTCTTCGAGAACTCCCGAATCATCAGGGTGTACTCGAAGCAGCCGGGCAAAGAGCCGGAAATGAAGGCCCCCTTCACCCTTTCCGCGGGTTCCACGGTCCTCGATCTCGCCGAGCTGATCCACAAGGACTTTGTACAGAATCTCAAATACGCATCGATCTGGGGCTCTGCGAAGTTCGAGGGACAGAGGGTCCAGCGGGATTACATACTGCGGGATCGTGACATCGTCGAGTTTCATCTGAAATAGGACCCTTCTCGGAGGTCTCTTCTCCCGCAACCCGCTTTCTGCTATGATGAATGCAGGGACAGGAGGTGAAAGTGAAGATTCTCCTCGCCACGGACGGTTCTGAGGGATCGGAAGCGGCAGCACAATTCCTGAGACGTCTCCCGTTTTCTCCCAAGGACGAAATCCTCATCCTTCACGTCGTGACGCAGATTCCCTACGATGACGATTATCATGCGCAAATCATGCGCGCCATAAAGAAGGTCGCCCCGAAGATCCTGAACGCCTCACTTAAGATCCTCAGGCCCTCGGTGCAGGCAAGGCTCGAAGTGGCGGAGGAAGAAGGGCCGCCGGATGTGACGATCATCAGGGTCGCGCAGGACAAAGCCGCGGACCTGATCGTCATGGGTGCGAGGGGTCTGAAAGGCCTCAAATCGTTCCTCCTCGGCAGCGTCACGAGGTCGGTAGCGATCAATTCGCCGAAGCCCGTCCTTGTCACCAAGCCGGCGGAAGGGGGTCCGTCGGAGAGGCTGAGGATCCTTTTCGCCACGGACGGCTCCCCCTCGTCCCTTGCGACCGCGGGCTTTCTCTCGACGATGCCCTTTCCGACGGATACGGAACTGGCGATCATAAATGTCCCCTGGTCCGTCGCCTCCTATGTCCCCGAGAGGTTTGTGTTGGAGGTCGACGAGGGAATCAGGGAAAACGTCGCAAAGGCCGAAGCGATAGAACTCGAGGAATCGGAGAGGATCATCGAGCAGGCCACGTCGTATTTCCGCAGGAAGTTCGCAAAGATCACGGGAGTGTCGAGGGGCGGCGATTTCTCGGAGGAGATACTGAAAGAATCTCTCGCAATGAAACCCGACCTCATTGCGATGGGCTCGCGTGGAAGGAAAGGAATCAGGGGAATGCTCGGGAGCGTATCGAGAAGGATACTGAGCTATGCCGATCGCGCGGTGCTGATCGGAAAAGTGGGCGAGTGAGTGACTCCCTTCTCTCTTGTCCCTGCCACCGCCACCTGTTGAACCGCGGGCTCTCGACCTGACGAATCTCCCGTACCTCCAAAATCCGCCATCAAGAGAGACTGATACTGCGTGAGGACGGCATTCTCACGCATTCTCCCTTCGCTCCGAGGCAGGTTGACGAAGAGCGCCTTCTGTGATACAAGGGAAGAAGGCACGGGAAAAAGATTGATTGTCGCGAGGTGACCGATGAAATATTATTTCAGTAAAGTCCTTGACATGCCTTTTGAAGAGGCAGTCGCACGAGCGACCGATGAACTGAAAAAAGAGGGCTTCGGCATTATGACCGAGATCGATGTGAAGAAAGCGCTGAAGGAAAAGCTGAATGTGGAGTTCAGAAACTACAGGATACTCGGCGCCTGCAACCCCTCCTTCGCACACCAGGCGCTCCGGGAGGAGGACAAGATCGGGACGATGCTTCCCTGCAATGTCGTTGTCCAGGAGCTATCGGAGGGGAGGCAGGAGGTCGCCGCAATCGATCCTGTCGCCTCCATGCAGGCGATCGAGAATCCCGGCCTGCGGGAGATAGCAGCCCAGGTTCAGGAGAAACTGAGGAAGGTCGTCGACAGGTTGTAAGTCGGCCCGAAAATTCAGAAATCGAATACACGAGTGACCTAAGGAGGTTCGGTATGCCGGTGCGCAAGGCAGAAGCAGTATGGGAAGGCGATGTGATGCACGGAAAAGGGACAGTGAAACTCGGAAGCGGAGCGTACGAAGGCGCCTACTCCTTTGCCTCACGTTTCGGGACCGGCACGGGTACGAATCCGGAGGAGCTCATCGGCGCTGCCCACGCAGGCTGTTTCTCGATGGCCCTCTCCCTTTTCCTCGGTCAGGCCGGGTACCCCCCCGAGCGTATTCATACTGTTGCAGCGGTGCATATCGACAAAGTCGGCGAAGGGTTCAAGATCACCGCCGTTCACCTCGATACGGAGGCAAGGGTCCCGGGCATCGACGAAAAGGAGTTTCTGAAACAGGCCGAGGCCGCAAAGAAGGGATGTCCCGTATCGCAGGCCCTCGGCGGCACCGAGATCACCCTGAAGGCGAGGCTTCTTCATTAGGCCTACTCCGGGACCGTTCTTTTCGAACGTGCCCGGAGTAAACGCGTTGTCCAGGAGATCGAGTATGAACGGATAATCCTTTGATGCAGGCTTCCTAATTATCATTTTCGGTTTAGAGCCGCGACGCCACAAAGGACGGCTTGCAAACGTAGCAACGTTAATCGGCGGCGGTCTCGGCGGCATTGTTATAATAGCAGCATTTATTTCTTCAGAATGTCTACTGCTGTGGAAAAGGAGGCTTCCCTTTTCTCTCCTTGGTCTCACATCCCTCTATTTCATCCAAATCCACGACATTTCCATACTGTTCCAATGGTGATTTTTTTACCAGCGCCAATTTCATAGCGGGTCTATGAGAATTCTATAGGAGTTCCCATTCTTTTCTTTAATTTGGACTTTGAATCCGTTCTTTTCGTCCCTGAAAGTATTTTTTTTGCCGACATCAAAAGCCGCGCCTTCAAGATTTTGGACGGAGGGATCCGAATCAACAAGCCTCACCGGCGCTTTTCCACGGCGGCATTCGGCGACGCTGTCATCTGCTTTCATGATCAGGACGCCGCTACCCGGCAAATTCTTGTCGAAACCGATGGGCTGCCGGTTCTCGATTACGTAGTAGGTGGATTCAGAGACAGGTATCCTGGCCGCCAGGATTTCCGAAGAACCGTCTTCAAGAGGACCCAAAATAAATTCAGCCTTCTCACCCGGTTTGACTATCTTGATCTTTGATTGATCGATCCAGTCCAATCTCATTTTGGTCCAGGAAGATATGCCCGGCGGCGGCAATTCCCTCTTATAAAAGTGGCAGGACATAGTATCCCAGAAGCCCATGTTGATAAGAGAATCGATAAATGTCTCTCTCATGGGGCCGGGCTTCGCCCTGCAGGTCATGATCGTAAAGGCAAGGGACCATCCTTTTCCCGTCTTTGACTCCTCCAAGGATGTGGGCGATATCATGAAAGAGCGTCCCAAGGTGCGCCTGATAACAAAAGATTGCGACCCCTCCTTTGATTACCTGACCGCTCTTTGTTTTCAAGGAATCCTGCGTGCCCCATCCGAGCATACCCGGATATCCGCAAAGGCCGACCATGCCGTAATCGCTTACCTTTGCCCCCATGAAAATGGCCACGAAGGAGTACTTCGAAAAATCAACTTCTCTGTCCGCGGCATCGAGGGCGTCATCGATCAGCTTCCTCACGCGTGACTTGTCCACTTCCAGATTACGAGGAGAGATTTTATAGCGGCTGACCGGGTCCGGCATTGTATACCACTTTCTTGTCACATTGACGTCGAGAGAAACCTTGTCATAAGACATCTCCTTAACATAAGAATTCAGCCCTCTGGAAAATCGCGCCTGAACAAAGCTTCTGTTTACGTTATGCTTGACATCCGGAAACTCCACGAGAAGAACGATCCCTTTCACCGAAGTCTCTCCGCGGGCCGCCCCGTCTGTCATCCAAAATGCAAAGAGTAACACGATAGAGAAGATGAAAAAGACTCTGAATTTTGTCATAGTACCCTCCATGCCCCATAGTAAAGCTAGTCAAGACGGTGACGGGGGTCGGACCAAGCTAATACTTGGCGTTGAAAGAAATACGTCCCAATAGAACGTGTTTTCTTCCTTTAGGCTGATACTTTCAGCGAGGTCACTCGTGGGGTCAGGTCTTTAGGTTTAGCGTTATAACTCATTTACGATCCTACTTATCGTCGTATAGTGCATACCCAAGTGTTCTGCAATTTCCCGTTGGCTGTACCCATATCGTTCAACAGCATCAACAATTTTCCTGTCTCTTTTTTTCTTCTTGCCGACGATATCTACAGTGAAGATTTTTTCGAGTGTCGGCCTGTCAGCATACCGCTGGCTCTTCGGTATCTCCCTGATGTCTCTTTGCCCTTTCACATATCCCATGAGTTCTTCAGCAAAACTCTTTTCCCCAAGCAGGCTCTGCCCCCTCACTTCTCTCCATATTCCCCCTACCCCGACGCCATCACGAACAAACTCCCTGTATCTCCTTTCCGCTTCATTTCGCCTCGTTCCGAACTGCCCGAGCACCCAGTCCGTCGTTACCGACGGATGCCTTTTTTCAAATCCGGCAGTACCCCGATAGCTGCTCCATTGCCATTCCTCCGGTCTCGTTACAGCCCTGGCTCTCACCGGGTTCAACACCACATACCGGCAGACTTCCAGTAAATGGCTTTCTTTCTGGATGAGAATCGCCTTATACCTGCCCTGAAATATGTGGCCGACCCGATGATGCAGTTTATTGAAAAGTTGGGTGTAGACGCCGTTGAGCTGTCGCATGCCTTTTGACAGGTTTCCATCAGGTGTCTCGACAATTAGGTGATAGTGGTTGTTCATTAGGCAGTAGGCATGACAAAGCCAGTTGAATTTCTCGTTGACTTTATGAAGCACATCAAGGAATATCCCCCGGTCAGTATCGTCCCGATAAACAGGCTTCCGCGCATTACCCCGCGATGTCACATGATACACTGCGCCGTCGTACTCTATCCTTAATGGTCTCGACATTAACAAAAGTATATCAAATAATATCGCTTGTTGCTACTTCTAAAGACCTGACCCCTTTGGGTCGACTTATGAACAGGATAAGGCTCATTCATGAAGAAGACAGGAAGAACAACGCAAACGGCGTCGAGCTTCCGGCTGCGCTTGAAAGGAAGTATCCAAACGCAGGCAAGGAATGGCCGTGGTTCTGGCTCTTTCCTGCCCAGGCCCATTCGCGCGACCCCGTGTCCGGTGTTATGCGCAGGCATCATATCCATCCGAGCGCCCTCCAGAGGGCCTTTAAGATCGCTGTTGCAAAGGCCGGAATTACAAAGCAGGTGTCCGTGCACACTCTCAGGCACAGCTTCGCCACCCACCTTCTCGAAAAAGGCCATGACATAAGGACGATTCAGGAACTCCTCGGCCACACCAGTATTCAGACGACGATGATCTATACGCATGTGGCGAGGAAGAACATCCTCGGGGTAAGAAGCCCGTTGGACTGGTGATCCCAATTTTTGCGCAGGCTACCGCCGATTGCTGCATTCTCCGCAGCGAAAAGATGTGATTCCCCGGGAATTCGATCCCCCTCAAAGGCTGCTTCTCCGTGTGCTAGTCTAATAGAAAACTCTGTATTTGTAAAGGCAACAGGGGCAATGGCGTCTACCAAAATCAACCATCAATTCTGCATGGGGATGCATTCGAACGGTTTCAGTGGGGCGGCCCGGTGCCTCGGAGCGAAGCGAGAATGAGAGAGAATGCCGTCCTCACGCAGTATCAGTCTCTCTTGATGGTGGATTCAGCATCTGCGTGTTACTAAGAAGTACATACTAATGTTCTCATAATAATGTGGACACTGATTGAACGCCTCTTCTCTGTCATGCCGGCTTGTCCGGCATCTTTCTTTGCCGCAAGAAGGATTCCCGACAAGCGGGAATGACACAATAGATGTCGATACTATTATGCACACCTTAATAAGTACGATAACGTTATTTGTCACTTCGGCTTATCCGGAGTCTCTCTTAAGAAGGATTCCCGGCAAGCGGGAATGACACCCTACTAATGAACTCATTAGTAAGACTCCAAAAAAACCAGGCATACGAAAAGATAGGACAGTGTTACTCCGGCGACCAGGAACCTTAACGATGGCATATCGCCGAAGTGAAACCCAAGGTACTACGTCTTCGAGATTTACTGCGCAGGACCGCTCTTCAGCGCCCGTATCTTCTCGAGCGTGTCCTGATAGAGCGCTTCTTTTTCCGGATTGAGCTCGATCGCCTTCAGCGCGAGCTGCTCGGCCTCGTCGAGGTTCTCCCTTTGCGTGTAGTAGAGCCACGCCAGGTTGTTGCATGCATCCGCGTTCCCCGGGTCTTTCTTGATCGCTTTCTTGTAATAGCGCTCCGCTTCGACCGGCTCGTTTTTCTGGAAGTAGATATTCCCGATATAGACCAGGGCAACGGGAAGTTTCTTCGATGCCGCCTCGTACTCCTTCAGCGCGCTGTCCAGTTCGCCGTTCCTTTCATACGCGACGCCGAGATTCACATGCTCTTCGGCGCTCAGGGGGTCATCGAGTACGATGATCCTCGGCAGTGCGCAACCCGCAATGAGCAGGCAGCATAGAGCAAAAAGCACAGCGCACAGGGCCTCTCTCGCGCCTTTTACGTCGAACCTTGAACCCCGACCTTTTGACATCCATTGCTCCTTATTGTTGCGCCGGGCTATGAGCCTTCTTACCGCCCACCTTTTCTTTCGCTCTTCGTCACGAGTAGAGAGCCGACAGTTCCTTACTCCTTACCGTCACGAGCAGCGTCCAATATTTCGTCTTTTCCCACGCCTTCATGAAATCTTCGAGAGGAATGAATTTCTTTTCATGTCTCCCCGAGTTTGCGACGACCCCGTTTTCATTGTAACCGAGGACGACCATGAAATGATTCACCTGGAGGACGGAAAAGCCGTAATCGACAAGGACGATGAGAGGCTGCCCCGCATCGATCCTTTTCCTCAGGTCGTCCCACCCCCCGGAATACTGGGAGGCCTCGAGTCCCTGCGCCCGGGCATAGAGAAGCATGTCGATATTCAGGGTGCCTCCCGCAGACCGGCTGTAAATCGCCTTCGCCACCTCGGCGGGTGTGACGGGGACTCCACGGTAGCTCAGGACGCCGGCGAGCGACGAAGGTCCGCACTGATAGTCCTCTTGCGGGAAGAAAGGAACATTCTCCACGATGCGGAGACCCGCGGTCTTCTGGGCCTCCGGAATCCCGCCCGGGTGGGCACAGCCGCAGAGAAAGACGACAAGCACAAAGAGAAGAGGAAGGCGTTCTTGCAGAGAACCGAAACGACAATGCGTGACGGGCCCCGCAAGAGAAGACCCGCCACGCATTGTCCGATACGATTTCATTACTTCGTTACGATGACCTTGCGACCCGAAAGGTGAAGGATAACAATCACCAGGATCGCGATGACCAGGAGTGCAATGATTACGCCGAGGACTTCGTCCTTTCCGACCCGCAGGTCGTCAATCTGCCGGGCAAGCTGATGGACCTGGTGGTCGCTGAGGCTGTCGAATTTCGCCTTGATCTCATCGCCCGAAAACCCGAGTTTCTCAAGACGCTCCTTCACCACCTTCGTCTCCAGGACCCTCTGTATCTGCCGGAGATCGCCCGCCCTGTCGTACTGTGCTGTGGCGATCACCTCGGACGGCGCAATTGCCGCATCGAGTCTCGGCGCGATCCCTATGAGGAACATGGCAATGACAAGATACCAGGATATCTGCTTCATAAAAGGTACTCCCATCCTTTTCACCTCCCTTCTCCCTTCGTCTGATAATGCCGCTGCTCTTCCGTTCTTCGGACGTCCCTCCTATTATACATAAACTCTGCGCGACCTGCTTCCGAGTGAAGTCAGGATCTCATACGGTATCGTCCCTGCCTTTTCGGCCATCTCGCAGGCCCCTATCTCTGCGCCGCCCTGTCTCCCGAGCAGCACCACTTCGTCGCCCTCCGCCACGTCACCGACGTCGGTGACGTCCACCATCGTCACATCCATACAGACCCTGCCTGCGACAGGGGCCCTCTTTCCCCTCACGAGCACATCCATATTGTTCGAGAGCATCCTGTGGTATCCGTCGGCGTACCCGACCGGCAGGACCGCCATCATGCTTTCCCGTCTCGTAATGAACGTCCCTCCGTAGCTCACCGGGGTTCCGCCCCGCAGTCTTCTCAGGGAGAGTACCTCGGTCTTCACCGTCATGGCAGGCTCGAGTTCGGCTTCCCCGGCCCGGTCCTCCCTCACGTCTCCGGCGCCCTGAAAAGGCGAATGTCCGTAAAGGGCAAGTCCCGGCCTCACCGCGTCGAGATGCGCAGCACCGAGGGAAAACGACGCTGCGCTGTTCGCCATGTGGCAGAGGACCGGACCGCAGGACACGCCCGCAAGGCCGTCCCGTATGCCGACAAAGGCCTTCAGCTGGCTTTCCGCACAGGACGTATCGGCAATGTCGGAATTCGAAAAATGGCTCATGAGTCCCCGGACATGCAGGTAATCCATCTTCGTGATCGCCGTCAGCTCCCCGATGACGTCACCGCTGTTCAGCCCGAGCCTCCCCATGCCGGTATCGATCTCCACGTGGACCTCCAGGGGACGGTTTCGTTTCGCGGCCTCCTCGGAAAACCTCTTTGCGGTCCCGAGGTCGTGCAGCACGGGGATGAGATCGTAGCGGAAGAAATCGCCGATGTCGCACTTGTCGAAAAGGACGAGTATCGGGGACGAGATGCCCTCCTCCCTCAGTTCCGCCGCTTCTTCGGTAAAGGCGACCGCAAGAAATTCAACGCCGTCACGAACCAGCCTCCTCGAAACCTCGGCCGCGCCATGACCATAGGCGTCCGCCTTCACCACCGCAATTACGGGCCGGACCCCGGAAAAACGCCTTACGGCTCCGAGGTTGCGGGAAAAGGCGTCAAGACGTATCTCCGCAGTGGCCCCTCTACGCACTTCCTTCTGCGCGTCGGAGACTTCTCCTCCCCCGCGGACCCTCCGAAAATACCCAACCTCTCACTTCTTCTCCTCTTTCTTTTCGTCCACGGGCTTCTTGGGGGTAACATCTATTTCGTCGGGTTCCGACGTGGCCTTCTTGAAGTTCCGTATCGCCTGGCCGATCCCCTTCCCTATCTCGGGCAGCCGCGTGGCGCCGAAGAGCACAAGGACAATTATCAGAATGATAACAAGTTCCTGCATTCCTAATCCAAACATGTCTTCCCTCCGATTCTCTCGTAATCTTCGATCGTGTTTATGTCCGCGCAGGACACTCCGCAGAGGGCCGCCGCCCCCGCCTCTTTCTCCTCAACAAAGAGGACGTGCAGTTCCTTCATCCTTCCGCCGCGACCCTTCCGTCCCCTGCGAAAGGCATTCCCGTGCTCGGGCCGGACCCCTGAGGGACCGCCCCGGTCAAAAGACCTCCTCGGACTCTTCGTGGTATTCCATCTTCGCATGGGGCACGAACCTCGTGCAGTTCGAAAGGAACGTGAGCGTTATGGTGCTCGTGGGGCCGTTTCGCTGCTTCGCGATGTTGATCTCCGCCTCGCCCCTGTTCGAGGGATTGTTCTTGTTGTATACCTCGTCCCTGTAAAGAAAGATGATCACGTCCGCGTCCTGCTCGATCGCTCCCGATTCCCTCAGATCCGCAAGGGTCGGCTTCTTCTCTCCCCTCTGCTCCACGGCCCTGTTCAACTGGCTCAGGGCGATGACCGGGACCTTCAGCTCCTTTGCAAGGCCCTTGAGGGAACGGGATATGTCCGATATCTCCTGTTCCCTTCTTTCGAAGTTGCCCCTTCCCCTCATGAGCTGAAGATAGTCGACCAGGACGAGACTCAGCCCCCCGTGCTCCATCTTGAGGCGCCTCGCCTTTGCCCTCATTTCGAGGACCGATATCCCCGAAGAATCGTCGATAAAGATCGGCGCATCGGCCAGCCTGCCCGCAGCGCTCGTGAGCTTATGCCAGTCCTCTTTCCTGATAAAGCCTTTCCGCACACTGTTGGAGTCGACGCGGGCCTCGGAGCACAACATCCTCATCGCGAGTTGCTCCTTCGACATCTCGAGGCTGAAGATCGCAACGGGTTCCCGCACCTCGATGGCGACATGCTGCGCAATGTTGAGCCCCAGCGCCGTTTTCCCCATGGACGGCCTGCCTCCGATTATGATCAGGTCCCCCGGCTGGAAGCCCGTGGTGAGATCGTCCAGGTCGGCGAACCCCGACGGTATGCCGGTGATCGCCTCTTTCTTGTCGTAGAGGTGCTCGATCATCTCGAAACTGCTCTTCATCACGTCTTTCAGGGTAAAAAAGGACGTCTTCGTGCGCTTGTCGGAAATGTCGAAGATGGTCCTTTCCGCATAATCGACCATCTCGTCCGCCTGGAGCGAGGATTCATAGACCTTCGCGGCGATTTCAGTGGCTGACTTGAGGAGCGCCCTGAGCAGGGCCTTTTCCTTCACAATTTTCGCATGGTAGCGTACGTTCGCCGCGGTCGGCACCTGGTTCACGAGGTGCGAAAGATAGGTGACGCCGCCTACGGCCTCCAGCTCATTCTTCCTCTTGAGCGTGTCGGTGACGGTGATGATGTCTATCGCCTCATTCCTTTCGAAGAGGTCCGTCATGCTGTTGAAGAGTTTCCGGTGGGCCTCCCGGTAAAAGTCCTCGGGAGAAAGGATTTCGATCGCCTTCGGCAGGGCGTCATTCTCCAGGAGAATGGCGCCGAGGATAGACTGCTCGGCCTCGACGTTCTGAGGAGGGAGTTTGTCCAGCGCTACGTCCGCATCGTTCATTCTGCGACTACTTTGACCTGTACCTGGGCAATGATCTCGTGATGAATCTTTACTCCCACACTGTAGGAGCCGATCCTCTTGATCGGTTCTTCGAGGAGAATCTTTTTCTTGTCTATCTCGAACCCTTCTTTTTTCAGGGCTTCGGCGATGTCCATGGATGTGATCGAACCGAAAAGCTTCTCCTCTTCCCCTGCCTTGGCGCTCAGGGTGAGTGTCGTTGCCGAGAGCCTTTCGGCCTGTCCCTGGGCGTCATTTCTCATTTTCTTCGCCTTCTCCTCTATCTTTCGCTTTTCGTGATCCAGGGCCTTGATATTGTTGACATTTGCTTCGACCCCAAGCTTCCTCGGGATCAGGTAGTTTCTTGCAAATCCGTCGGCAACATTCACCACTTCACCCATCCTTCCAAGATTCTTGACATCTTCCTGAAGAATCACTTTCATTCGCCGGCCTCCTTCTTTATTGTAAGGTAATCAAGGGTTTCATGCCCCGAAAGGTACAAAACTGCGCTGCAATGTCTGATTCGGGGACGCGGAAATGCATGGGTCTCTCCGGGTATACGGTCCACCTCGTTTTCCCTAGTATAGCACAATTTCCGGTCAATAGCTCAGTGCTTTTTGTCCGGATTCCGGGGCCCAAAAAGAGCAAGAAGCGCGCTTGGACATTTCGTGCCGGCAGGTGAAAAACTTCCCCGTCCCTTATTCCGCCGGCCCGATTTCCCCCGCCGGCTGCCGTTGGGAATTGATGACCCATATCGTTCCGAAGTCTCCCTCCTGATAGGCCCTTGCGAGTCCCAGTCTGAGGATTTCGAGGAGGGCTACGAAGGTCACGATAAGGTAGGCCTTCGTCATTGCGCCCTCGAAGAGGGCTTCGAAGCGCACGGTCTCCTGATTTTCGAGCCTTTCCATAATAAAGGCGATCCTGTCCTTGACGGTCAAAGTCTCCTTGGTGATATTAACGATCTCCGGCGGCGCCTTCTCGAGAAGTTTTCTGAAAGCGCCGAGAAGGTCGAAAAGGCTTAGGTCAAAAAGGTCCAGCTCCCCGCTATTTTCGCTTTCCTCCTCCGTGTCTCCGGCCTCCCTGGAAAAGACGCTGCTCCACTCCTCTTCCTTCTCCTTCAGCGCAAGCGACGCCTCTTTGAACGCCTGATATTCGATAAGCCTCTGGACCAGCTCGAACCTCGGGTCCTGCGGTTCCTCCCCGGACACTTCTTCCACGGGGAGGAGCATTCTGGACTTGATATGGATAAGGGTCGCCGCCATGAGAAGAAATTCCCCCGCAACATCGAGGTTGAGTTCTTTCATCATCTCGATGTATTCGAGGTATTGATGGGTGATGAGCGCAATCGGTATGTCGTAAATATCGACCTTGTTCTCCTTAATGAGATGCAGGAGGAGATCAAGGGGGCCTTCGAAGACTGGGAGCTTTATGCTGTATACTTCTTCCATAGGGATAACGGCTTTTATAATATATTAGGGAAAAGAGAAAAGTCATTATGCGGTTTCCCGTCTCCCACCTGCCGGGCAGGATCATTTTCTGCGGGCCAGCTCTTCCAGCAGTCGCAGGACGCCCGCTATGATCTCCGCCGGGGAAGGCGGACATCCCGGGATGAAACAGTCCACAGGTATGACGTTCGCGACCCCGTCCGTGACCGCGTAGCTCCCCTTGTAAATACCTCCGTCGACGGCACAGTCGCCCAAGGCGATCACGAGCCTGGGCTCCGGGGTCGCGAGGTAGGTCTTTCTCAGCGCAAGCTCCATCTGCCGCGAGACGGGGCCGGTCACGAGGAGCGCGTCCGCGTGCCTCGGCGATGCGACGAAGCCGATGCCAAACCTCTCGACATCGTAGACCGGATTCGTGAGCGCCGTACATTCCCACTCGCAGGCATTGCACGATCCTCCGTCGACCTGCCGGATCCTGAGGGACCTGCGGAAAACCTTCCCCATCCCCTCCTGAAGCGCCGGGATCTTCGCCGCGTCTTCAGGGGATACGGCACTCCCCCCGGGAAACCGGATCGCCTGCTTTTTCCCCGTTATGTTTTTAAGAATTTCCTTTATCATGAGAACCTCCTCACATATCGCATCCGGAATAGGAGAGATTGAAGCTCTTGTTGCAGAGCGGAAAATCAGGAACGATGTTTCCGTGCACCGCAAAGGGGACCGCGGGCCAATTGCAATAGGACGGCGACCTCAGTTTCACCCTGAGCGGTCTTCCCTCTGCATCCGATTTGACCCAGTAGAAGAGCGAGCCTCTCGGCGACTCGGTGTACCCTAGGGCGCAGGCATGCGGGGACACGTCCTTCACCTCCGCAGCAAGCTCTCTTCCGTAATTCCTCTCAAGGAGCGCATGGATCATGGATATGGAGCACTCCGCCTCTTCGGCCCTCACCATCATCCTCGCAAAGACGTCGCCCCTTGTCGTGGTGTGCGGTTCGAATTCGAGCCTGTCGTAGAGGAGATGGGGATGCGCCTTTCTGATGTCGTCGTTTACCCCGGAGGCCCTTGCAGCCACGCCTGTCACTCCAAGTTTCATCGCGATCTCCCTGGACAGTTGCCCGGCGTTTTCCAGCCGCTCAACATGCGAGATCGCGCCGAGGAGCAGTTTCATGAACGCCTTGTAATCCCCTGTCGCTGTCTCGAGCGTCGTCAGGATGTCATCGGCGTACTGAAATATGTCTTTTGTCACCCCTCCGATAACATTCACCCCCCTCAGATATCTGCTTCCCGACACTCTCTCATTAAGCTGCATGAGCTTTTCTTTGATGAGCGCGCCGGCGGCATATCCCACGGCAAGCCCGGTCCCCGCGCACATATTGCCGATGTCCCCAACATGGTTATACAACCTCTCAAGTTCCAGAAGGAGTGTCCTTATCGCCTTTGCTTTTTCGGGGATATCGGTCCCGGACATCCTCTCCACCGCCATGCAGTAAGCGGTGCCGTGAGAAAATGACGATGTGCCGGACACCCTTTCAGCAAGCCTGACACCTTCACTGAACCCGAACCCCTCGAAAAGCTTCTCCGTACCCTTGTGCGTATAAAACAGCCTCGGCTCGAGGAAAAATATGGTCTCGCCCACCGCGCTGAACCTGAAATGCCCCGGCTCGATTATTCCGGCGTGAACGGGCCCCACGGGTATCTCATAGACGCCCTCTCCCTTCACTTCCATGAAATGATACGGTTCCTTCCGGACCAGCCCCTCGCCCCATTCCCTTAACTCGGCCTCACTAATCTTCCAGTCCTTCCTGAGAGGGTACGAGTCCCCGGGGAAAGAGTCATGGAAAACAAGCCTTCGGAGGTCCGGATGACCCTCGGGAGTGAGGCCGAACATGTCGTGAATCTCACGTTCGTACCAGTGCACGGCAGGAATATCCGGAGTCAGGCCATGATAGGAAAGGTCGTCTCCCTTCAGCTTCAGGAACGGTATCTGAAAACTGTCTTTTCCTGTTTCTGAAAAAACCACATAGATTTTGAAACATCCTTCGTTCTCCCTTTCATCGGTTGCAAACATCAGGCGAAGAGTGAAACCGCTTCGGCAAAGTGAGATACAGTGATCTCTGAATTCCCGGCCCCCCAGCTCTCTGTAGTGCTCATTATTCATCATGCATCATCCCCCCGTGATGACCTTGAGAGAACCGGAGAGCATCAGCTCAAGAAACGAAGGTACATAAACCCCCAGCAAGAGCATGCCGGTTGCCATGACAACAATCAAAATACTTACCAGTTTACGCTCTCCTTTCATCTCGTGGCTGACGTTGGGTTCCCCGAAAGCCATACCGCCGAAGTGATGCAGGACACCACCGAAAATAATCGTCGCGAATACCAGGAAAAGAGTGAATGTTACCCAGCTTCCGCCTTCGGCTGCGGCCTTAAGGATGATAAACTCGCTCAGAAAAATGTTAAATGGAGGCGTGCCCGCAATGGCGAGCGCCGCGAGCAGCATGACGGCCCCCGAAACCGGCAGAAGGGTTATCACGCCCCTGACTTTGTCAATTTTCGTAGAAAAGTACCTTAGCCTTACCTGGCCGGTGGTAAAAAAGAGCAAGGCTTTCACAATAGCATGGTTGAGGATATGCAGCAGGGAACCGTAAATGCCGAGAGGCCCGCCTAGCCCCATCCCGGTGGCTATGATCCCTATATGTTCAATGCTGTGATAGGCAAGCAGCCTCTTATAATTGTTTTGAAGAAGGATAAATGCAGTAGCAATCCCCATGGACAATAAACCGAATATCAGGAGGAGGTTGCCGGCGTATGAAGAGCCGGCAGAACCGTTGAGAATAATAGCAAACCTCACAATCCCGATAAAGGCACATTTAAGCAGAATACTCGAAAGGAGAGCGCTTATCGGCGTCGGAGCCTGGCTGTGGGCGTCCGGGAGCCAGTTATGGACCGGCGCGAGCCCGGCCTTTGTACCGTAACCGATAAGTATTAGGATGAACGCCAGCTTCATCGTCGATGGGTTAAGCCTGTGTGACATTTCTCTCAGTTCCGTCCAGTTCAGTGTGCCCTTTCCCCCCGTTGCTCCAGCCGAGGCGTAATAGGTAATGAATATCCCCAGCAGTGCAAAGGTGATTCCCACCGTACAAAGAATAATGTACTTCCATGCCGCTTCGATAGATTGCCTGTTCTTGTAGAAACCGACAAGGAGCGCCGAGACGAGTGTTGTTCCTTCTATCGCTATCCAGAATACCGCGAGGTTGTTCGATACGGAAACAAGGAGCATGGTGAATATGAAGAGATGAAATAGGGCATAATAATAACGCAGCCCCTTTAAGGTCACCGCTCCCTCTTTATATTCCTGTCCCATATAATCTACTGAATAGATTGCGGCAACAAGGGCGATAAATACAACGATTGCCATGATATAGGCGGAAAGGGCATCCATAAACAGGACGCCTCCCATGAAATATTCCTGCGCCGAAAGAGCGCCTGTGATCTGTGGGACGGAGACCGCCGTCAGGGCGATGACCCCGATAACGTTGATAACTTCGATCGTCTTCCTGTTCCTGAAGAATGAGCACAGCAGGGCGGTAACAACGGGAATAAGCAGTAATACGCCGATCATCTTCAACCTCTCAGGGTCGTCAGCTTGTCGAGGTCCGTAGAAAGAAAGGACCTCTTAATCTGTACGACAAATATTCCCAGTATGATCACTCCCATAAGCATGTCGAACAAGACCCCAAGCTCTATGATTAGCGGCATGCCGAATGTGAGAGAAAATCCGGCCAAGAAGAGGCCGTTTTCCATAAAAAGCAGCCCGATCACTTGTGTTATTGCTTTCCTGCGGGTGATCATCGTGAACAGCCCTATGACGATCACCGCAATGGAGATCTGCAGCACATTCCTTGAGAAACCCGAAACGAATATCCCCTCCCCCAGCGATACATAAACTACCGCCACAAGGACCCCGGAGATGGTAAGGGAGAGGGCATTGTTGATGTACGGCTCGTCGTCCCGGGTCACCTTCATCTGTCTCACGATCCTCTTGAGAAAAACAGGGAGGAGAACGCCCTTTGTCGTCAATGTCAGCGCGGCGGCAACATAGAGGTGAGCCTCCCCGATCATAAATGACACGATTGCGATCAGAGACGCCAGGAGCCAGGAATTCAGCGTGTACACCTTCACGCACGACTCAAGTCTCTTGAGGGCGTTCATCGAGACCGCGGTGAGCAGTATCCCCACGGATATGAAATCGATCACCGAAAATGCCTGTATCCAGTTCTTCAAATCAGACGCCTTACCCTGTCATTGCGAACGAAGTGAAGCAATCCCCCCGCCTTGAGATTGCTTCGGCGCACAACGCCTCGCAATGACGATCTTATTTTGATCTCTTTATTCATTTCCCCATCATAATGTAGGTCAGGAGCGAAAGCAGGGCCAGGACAAAGGCCCCTCCCAGGAGGGAAGGGAGCTGAAAAAACCGCAGCTTCGCCCTTGACGATTCAATTGCCGCCATCAGGACCGCCATCAGGACCATCTTCAGGGAATAGATGCCGAAGGACGCCGCAAGCCCCGGCAGGCCCGTGGCGGCCGGTATGCCGAGAGGAAAGAAGATGTCGACGGCGAGCGTAAACAGGAGCATCTGCTTCATAAAGTGGGCCCATTCCATAAGAGCCAGGTACCTCCCGGAATACTCGAGGAGCATTCCCTCGTGGATCATCGTCAGCTCCAGATGCGTATCGGGGTTATCGACGGGAATCCTGCCCGTCTCCGCGACGACCGCCACGATGAAGGCGGACAGGGCGAGGACGTGCGAAGGCGAATAGAATATGTCCTGCTTTTCCGCAATCACGGCGATGTTCGTCGAACCGGCGGCTATCGCCGCCGTGAATATGCTCAGCATCATCATCGGTTCCACGAGCATCGCCACCGCCATCTCCCTGCTGCTGCCCTCACCGCCGAAAGCGGTCCCCGCGTCGAGGCCGGCCAGGGCCATGAAAAATCTGCCCAGGGCGAAAATATAGATGAGCGCGATGACGTCGCCCATCGCACTGAAGGGAGACCTCGTCGTGATCACAGGGATAATCATTGCTGCGGCAACGGTCGAAGCGAAGACGATAAAGGGGGTGGCCCTGAACACCCAGGAAGTGACACCGGATATCACCATCTCCTTTTTCAGAAGCCTCACGAGATCATAATAGGGCTGGAAGACGCCCGGCCCCACCCTGCCCTGCATCGCGGCCTTCACCTTCTTGATTATCCCCTGAATGAGAGGAGAGAAAATTATGATGACAATAAATTGAAGATATTCCATTTCAGCTCCCGAATATGAGAAGGAGTATCAGGGTTATCAGCATGTATCCGAGATAAAGATGGAGACTTCCCGACTGGAGAGGTCTCACTCTCTCAGCTATCTTGTAAATAAGGGCCGTAGCCGGCTCGTAGAAGAACCTTTCAAAAAAGGGGGTTATCTCGCCGCTGTATTTTATGGACCTTACAAAGAAAGGTTTCAGTATGTAGGAGACCTTCAATTCCCTTCGCGGCAGGTAAATTTTCTTGAATATCATCCGGACGGGTTTCGTAAAGGCCGTTGCAGTATATTGCATCCTCGGAGTCAGCGCCGGGACACCGCAGTCCCAGGAAGCCCCGTAAGTCAATTTTCTCCTTCCGCCCACCGTAAGGATAAAGGCAAGTGTAGCCACAGACATTATCACAATCGCAATCAGTATGAGGGCCGGAGAAATGCCCGCAGCGGTTTCGCCGATATAAAGGAACGCGCCTGAAGAGATCGTGCCGTCGGCGCCGGCAAGAATATACGCGGCGGGTGAAAGCAGCGTCACCACCGGGCCCGGAAACAGGCCGAGAAGGAGACAGAGGAGGGCCAAAACAGCCATGCCCGCTATCATCGAGGGAGACGCCTCTCTTGCTTTCTCAGCATGATGACTTCTTGCCGTCCCGAGGAATGATATGCCGAACGCCTTGACGAAACATGCGGCAGCGAGCGCGCCGGTGAGCGCCAGCGCGGCCCCGCCAAGCGGCGATACTATTTTTGAAGTTATGGAGGGAGATGAGAAACCGAGGAGAAGCGATTGGAAGGTCAGCCACTCGCTCACAAACCCGTTAAAAGGAGGCAGTGCGCAGATCGAAACCGAGCCTATAAGAAAGAACAACCCGGTCCAGGGCATTGTCTTTATCAGCCCCCCATTTCATCCATGTTCTTTCTATGCGTTGAATGCATCACCGAACCCGCGCCGAGAAACAGGAGCCCTTTAAAAACAGCGTGATTGAGCGTGTGATAGAACCCTGCAATGAGCGCTATGGCCGCCAGATTATACAGGCCGCTGCTCCTGAACATCATGGCGGCTCCGATACCAAGAAGGATAATGCCGATGTTTTCGACGCTGTGGTAAGCCAGAAGTCTCTTTATGTCATGTTCCATTAATGCGTAAAGCACTCCAAGGACTGAAGAGACCGCGCCGATCACAAGCACTGCAATTCCCCACCACTCAGGGCCGGGTCCCAGCAGGTCCACGGCTATCCTCACAAGGCCGTAAATCCCCGTTTTTATCATAACCCCGGACATCAGGGCGGAAACGTTGGACGGGGCCGCGGGATGCGCCCTCGGAAGCCATGTATGGAGCGGGATTATCCCTGCCTTGGTACCAAAGCCGATTACCGAAAAAATGAAGACGAGCGATTTTATTTCGAGGGGTATCTGCTCCGCGGCATCCTTCATCCCGGAGAAATCCATCCGCCCCGTATATGAGTAAAGGAGAAGAAAAGAGCAAATTATGAAAGCTGTCCCGATGTGCGTCATCACTGCATAGACGAGGCCCGCCTTTTCAGACTCTTTGTCTCTGTCAATCGTCACAAGAAAATAGGAGATGAGGGACATCGTCTCCCAGGATATGAGGAACGTAATGATATTGCCGGCTGTTACGACCGCCAGCATGCTCAGGACAAAAAGGCTGAAGAGAAAGCCCATCAGACCCTGGTTCTTCATTTCGCCGGTATACCCAATGGAAAATAACGACGCACTGAAGGTCAGGACCGAAATCACGACGACAAAGAATCCGGATATCGCATCTCCTGAGAAGAGGAACTCAAAAACAGACGAGATAGGAAAAGAACCGACGGTCGCAGGAGGAAAGAATATGAGAAGGAGCCCGTAGACCAGGAGATTGAGGGCGCCGGCCGCCGGGAGGATATAGCACAGACTTGTGATCTTCCGGAGCGGAGGCAGGGGCAGAACCGCTCCGAGAAGAAAACAACCGACGCCTATATAGAGAAACGTTTCAGGGTCCATGTTAAAAAAACAGCGTGTATAATAGCAAAGGCGAATGGGCAAAATCAAGAAAAGCCGACAACGACAACTACGTCGCCATCCTTTTGCAGCGACACCATTCCCTTTCCCGGTTTTCTTACGCTCTTGTTTTATGATATAAAGGAAAGAGAAAAACCAGCAGACGGAGAATGGCCGTGAAATTGATTTTCAGGAGCTTCATTGACTTTTTCAGGGACGGCGGTCCGCTCCTTGCAGGGGCCGTCGCCTATTTCTTCCTTATGTCATTCATTCCCTTCAGCCTCATGCTCGTCGCGATCTTCGGATATTTTCTCGGGGAAAGCGGAGGTTTCTACCATTTCTTTTCGGCCCGGCTGGCCATGTTTTTTCCTGCCGCGGTCCCGGAAATCACGAAACAGCTGACCTCCCTGATTTCGTACAGAAAGATCGGCATAGTCACGTTCGTCATTTATGCCTACTTTTCCTATCAATTCTACATGGCCCTGGAAGAGGCGACCCGTGTCATTTTCCGGCAGAAAAAGAGACAGCCGCTGCTCACGTCGGTCGTCTCTTCCTTTCTTATCGTGACCCTGATCGCCGCGCTGATCGTCATGTCCTTCGCGGCGACATCGGCGGTACGGATGCTCCAGTCGCTTCTGGAGGTCTTCCCCTCGCTGAAGATCAGCGGGATAACCGCCTCCTTCGTGCAGTTCGTCATACCGGTATTCCTCGTTCTCTTCATCACGACCGCCCTGTACAAATTCCTGCCCCTGAAGAAGGTATTGCTGAGCCATGCCTTTGGGGGAGGCCTTTTCACGGCGGTCTTCCTCGAAGTCGCGAGACACCCCTTTACCCTCTACGTCGTCACCGCTGCGGGCCGGTACGGCGCCATCTACGGGTCCCTCTCGACATTCGTCATCCTTCTCCTCTGGGTATTTTATTCGTCGACCATCTTCCTGGTCGGCGCGGAAATCGTCCGCAACCTGAGAGACCGGAGTTCCCCATGAAGTGCCGGCCTGCGCCGCACGAACCTCCGCTGTTCCTGCGATCTGGGCCATGAGATGCACTGAAACCGGTTTTGTGCCATACTTCTACTATGGGAGGAAGAGAGCAGATCTATCAGATCATCACGCTCGTTGTCATCGTTCTGTTTATTGACTTCCTGGAGCGTCGCCGCCCCGGACACGCGGTGGACAGGAGACGGCAGCTGTCCCTGAACATTCTCGCCCTGCTCGTCGTGATCGTTGCGGGGGAAACATCGAAAGTCACTCTCAAGAGCGGCTTGAATGTATTCAAGCCGGGAGGAGTCCATGCCCTTGCCGGTGTCCGCAATCTCCCGGGCATGCTGAAGATACTCCTGGGGATCGTCCTTGCCGACTTCTGTCTCTACTGGGTCCACAGGGCCATGCATCGCCCTCTCCTGTGGCGCACTCACACCTTCCACCATTCGATAGAACAGCTCTGGTGGCTTTCAGGGTCGAGGACCAGCGTGACGCATCTCTTTCTCTTCGCCGTTCCTCAAACAATAATCGCCTACTCCTTCCTGAAACTTGCTCCATGGGAGGCAGGCGTGGCGTTCTCTCTGGGGGTGGTGGTGAACATCTGGATCCACGCGAACATCCGGGTGGACCTGGGGCCCCTGCAGGAGGTTTTTATCACTCCCGACTATCACAGGGTCCATCACGGGGCACGGGGACTCTCGAACAAGAACCTCGGGTTTATCCTGACCGTCTGGGACAGGATGTTCGGTACCTATGTCAGCCCGCAGTCAGTGGGGAAAGACTTTGCCCTCGGCTTCATCCCGACGCGGAAGCGTCTTCTCCGCATGATCGTGGGTCTGTGAGAAGTGAGTTTGCTTTCCGCACTTTTTTCCGGAGGTATTTGCATTTCGATCCGATAGGTGCTATGTTTCTCTTAACAGGGATTGATTCTTATGAAAATTTTACTTGCCACAGACGGCTCGGAATACTCAGAGTTGGCAACCCGATTTTTGTCATGTCTGAATTTATCACCCGATGACGAAATTACTGTTTTTCATGTCATACACTGGTATCCACTTTACTACGAAAGGGAATATTATTACGAAACGCTGAAAGAAATTAAGCGGGAAATAGCACCAAAGATCCTTGATACTGCTTTTGCTATTCTGAAGTCAGCGAAGGCGAAGATAAGCACCGCTATTGAAGAAGACACTCCCGAACAATGCATTGTTGAGGCGGCCGACTCATCCGGTATGGATTTGATCGTCATGGGTGCAAGGGGCATCAAGGGGATAAAATCGCTCTTCATCGGGAGCGTGACGAGATCAGTCGCCCATAATTCATCGAAACCGGTTTTGGTCATAAAACGGCCCGGGTGCGGCAGTCCGGTTCGGCTTAAAATACTTTTTGCTACCGACGGATCTGATAGCGCAGCCGATACCGGGGCATTCCTATCCGAACTTCCTTTTCCGGACAATACCGAAATAGCGATCCTTAACGTGATCTCGGCGCCATTTTCCTTGAATATTCCGGAGGTCTTGCATCCTGGAATAAATGAACACATTATGGAGATCGAGGCTCGGGAACGCGAAATGGAATTCAGGAATTCTGAACGTGTCGCCGAGCTGGCCCGGGAACATCTGAGCAAGAGATTCAAGAAAATAGAAGTCCTCTCCGAAGTCGGAGACCCTTCAACGGAAATATTGAGAGTATCTGAGACACTCAAGAGCGATATCATAGCAGTCGGCTGCAGAGGCCTGAGAGGGCTCAAGGGAATAATGGGGAGCGTATCGAGAAACGTGCTTACCCATGCGAAATGCTCTGTTTTGATCGGCAAGATGTGCAAGTGAATTCCTCCGACAAGTCAGCGAATCAAAGCCACATCTTGCCGGCAGACGTCATTTCCGTCGAAACCTTCGGTCTCTCACGCCGTTTCGGTTCTTTGCTCGCCGTGGATGATCTGAATGTAACGATTGCTGCCGGTTCGATATTCGGTTTACTGGGGACAAATGGAGCGGGGAAAAGCACTACTATCAAGATGTTGACAACTTTGCTGAGACCGACTATTGGTACCGCACGAGTGGCCGGTTTTGATATCTCCGGCAGGCGCGGGAAGTCAGGCGAAATATTGGCTATGTTTCACAGATGCTCTCAGCCGACGGAGAATTGACAGGCTACGAAAATCTCCTGATCTCGGCAAAGTTGTATGGAATCTCACGCATGGAAAGAAAGAAAGTTATAAGACAAGCCCTTGATTTCATGGAACTCTCTCACGTTGCCTCCAGACTGGTGAGCCATTATTCGGGGGGGATGATCAGGCGATTGGAAGTCGCCCAGGCCATGTTGCACCGGCCGGCGGTGCTTTTCCTTGACGAGCCGACTGTCGGACTCGATCCCGTCGCTAAGCACTCAGTATGGCAGCGCATCCGCAATCTGCGTCAGGAATTCGGGACCACTATTTTCATGACAACTCACGATATGGAGGAAGCTGACAGGCTCTGCGAGAATGTCGCATTTATGCACCAGAGTCGCATAGTGGCACTGGATTCTCCGGCCAGACTCAAGAGTACCCTGGGAGCTGAGGCAACTCTGGACGATGTTTTCATTCAATGCACGGGGACGTCGATCGAAGAAAGAGGAGATTACAGAGATGCCGCAAGAACCCGCCACACGGCGGAGCGCGTGGAATAATGTGGATCGTTTAGCGGATTTTTGGCGGCAGACTTTCGCGGTTGCTGAAACCGATATCCGCAAGCTGAGTCACGATCCCCTTGAGCTGCTGACGAGGATGACGCAACCAGTATTGTGGCTGCTGGTCTTCGGCCAGGTATTCGCCCACGCGCATGTAATTCCGACAGGAGGAGTTCCCTATCTCGATTTCATCGCGCCGGGGATTTTAGCTCAGAGTGTTCTCTTTATCGCCATATTCTATGGCATATCGGTCATATGGGAACGCGACCTTGGGATTTTACAAAAATTTCTGGTCAGCCCTGCTTCCCGCTACGCTTTAGTGCTGGGCAGAGCGCTTTCTGCAGGCGTCAGAGGCTTGTCACAAGCCGTCATCGTCTACGTTCTTGCTCTTCTACTCGGCGTTCATCTGCGTCTTGGTCTCAGTAATACTGCAACGGTTCTCCTGGCCGTTATGACGGGATCTGCGATCTTTGCGACATTTTCCCTGATAGCAGCGTGCATTGTCAAGACGCGGGAACGTTTCATGGGAATCGGTCAGGTATTGACCATGCCGCTTTTTTTCACCAGTAATGCCATTTATCCATTAAGCCTTATGCCATCCTGGTTGCGCACCATCTCCAGGATGAACCCCCTTACCTATCAAATAGATGCGATCAGAAGCGCTATGATTGAGGGGGGACAGAGCATATTCGGATTGGTCTCCGATTTTGCTGTGCTGCTGGCTATTTTTGCATTACTTATCACGTTGGCCGCAAAGCTATATCCAAACATAATCAATTAGGGATAAAAGGTCTGGAGATTGCGCGGCAGGTCACTGCGGACGCCTTGCATTGCCGGGGAGCAGACGCCTGCCGCACCTGCATCGGCACTTTCTCCTGTCTTTTTGCCCGAGTCGCTTCTCGGAGCAGCTTCATCTTTCCGATCTTTCCGCTTGAAACCGGCTTCAAGTTCTGAGATAATTTGATCGACATTGAAGAGTCTTATACGGTGAAAGCAATTGAAAATATTGCTTGCGACTGACGGATCTGAATACTCGGCGTTGGCGGCCAGATTACTGTCATGCCTGAATTTGTCTTCCGATGACGAAATCATTGTTTTGCATGCTCTGTTTTGGATACCCCATGATTATATAGATGCGAAGTCTTATATAGATACCATCAACCAGAAAAAGAAAGAAATCGCGACGAGGGTAATTGACGCCGCCCTGGGGATTGTTAAACCTCTTGGCGCAAGAATTAGCACTTTGGTAAAGGAAGGCCTCCCTGAGCAATGCATAGTCGATGCGGCAGCTGCTGCCGACGTCGACCTGATTGCCATGGGGGCAAGAGGGATCAAGGGCATTGAATCATTGTTCATCGGAAGTGTGACAAATGCTGTGGCTCTGGATGCGTCAAGACCTGTCCTCATCTCTAAACCTCCCGGGTGTAGTAAATTGAGGAATCTTAGAATCCTTTTTGCTACCGACGGCTCTGCCCATTCTCTTGCGGCTGCTAACTTTTTATCTGAAATGCCTTTTTCGGCAAACACGGACATGACAGTTGTGAACGTGATCTGGCCCGCAATGTCCGATATACTCCTTAAACATATTCCGCTCATAGGGGAAAAGTTCAGAGAGGTGGCGGAGCGAGGAAGAGCGGCTGAGCGCGAGAACTCTGAAAGGATTATTGAAGAGGCTCGAGAACATCTGAAAAGACGTTTCGATGGGATACATGTTTTGTCGGCGGATGGAGATCCCTCGAAGGAAATATTGAGAATATCCGAGGCAATGCAAACGGACATAATAGTGGTCGGTTGCCGGGGCTTGAGTGGAATCCAGCGCGCAATGGGAAGTGTTTCAAGAAACATCCTGACACATTCAAGAACTTCTGTCTTGATAGGCAGGACATCCCTCTGCTCTTCGCCCGAACCAAAAAATGATTAAAGTCAAGCCGTTGAGGTAAGCCCACTCTATTCCGTGCCAGGTTCTTGAAATGAGGGAGACGCAACTTCTCAGGTTCGCGAATACGTGATGCTGTCCTTCTGAAACTCTTCAATAATCTCGTCGCTCAGAGAGGGACGAATGCTCGGCAAAATCTGAATAAAGGTGTCCGTAGTCACCCGATAATCCTGCTTACTGAAATGTTCCTGCTCAAAAGCGAATTGAGCTACCTGCTGGAAGAGATATTCGATATCCGCGGGAGTATATCGGGACGTCATCTTCACAACGAGATTGAGATCGACGTTCTCCGTATTGAGCTTGGAGAGGTATTGTTCGAGAATGGTCCTTCTCCCGTCTTCATCGAGAGCCCCAACGGGAATAATACAATCAAACCTTCCCGGCCGGAGCAGTGCGGCATCCAACTGCCTGATATAGTTGGTCGCACATACGAATAACACTTTATTTCCCTGGTTCTTGAGGAGGGGAACCTGTTTGAGGAATTCATTTGTAATGGATTTGTCAATCCGGGTGGCTGCATCTCGGCTGCCGGCGATTTCTTCAAACTCATCAACAAAGATAACGGCATCTTCCAGATTTCTCGCCTTTTCCATTACATTGTGCAGATTGGCGCCTATCCTTTCTATGCCGTCCACCATAAGCATGCTGGGCAAAATCTCGATGTACCACCATGACAGGACACCTGCTATTGCCTTTACAAAATGAGTTTTCCCGGTACCCGGGGGGCCAAAGAAGACGATGGTCTTCGGGGGCGTAACGCCGTGCTTTTGTGAAAGGCCCTCTTCGATCAGGGGAAGAATAATTCTCCGGTGAACTAACTGCTTCGGAGGCTGAGAATCAGATATCGTATCCCATATTTCTCTACTGATCCTTTGAGCCCCCATCTCAACTAAAATATCTCTTCGCTTATAGTCCATATATTCCCTTACGGCCTGATCCATATTTTCGAGAAAGTCGATGCATGCAGTCCGTAAGCCTACATCGCGGCCGAGCTTTTCAGACATAAGCCACTTATGCTGCAATATTTGTTGCCACAAGTCCGCCGCGATTTCAGGGTCAAGTTTGGTGCCGCTGATCTCAAAGATTTTGTTGGCACATATTTCCGGTGACGGATTCTCTATTACGGCACTATTCATAATTTCCTCCTTTATGGAGCTTCTCATTGCATCAGCTTGGTTTTCGAAAGATGTTCGCATATACCGTATGTTCCGCCGCGATGATGTTGAGCAGGCAAAATGAGAAGACGACTACGATTCCAATCCAGTCATGTTGCATTATAGTGCGTGCATGTGAAGGAAATATGAAGACGACCTCTCAAGCAATCCTTGGATACAGCCTGACAGCTCCTATCTCTTTGCGCAGGGCATCAAGCGGTATCTGATATCTGCAATAGACAGCAGGCTGAAGTTCTCCTTCTCCTCGTGTTACAGTCAGCTCTCCAGCAGAAACGCCAGGGACTTCCTCAGGAGGGCACCTTGTTGACTAATTCGGGTTTCTGGTGTACAAGGGAAGAAAGAGGTGATCAAACTTGAGAGAAACTGATTTCAAAGCGTCAGCGTTGTCCGTGGCTGCGGTGATGGTACTGTTGCTGGGGATTACGTTCAGGAGGGCCACGCGCAGCCACCTCCGGTGGAAGCGCCGATAGTACGCGAGGGCGATTTGGGTCAGGGGTGCCTGGCGGGAGGGAGATTCGCCCTCAGAAAGGCTCGACCAGAACGATCAGCCGGCCCTCAACGAGGAGTTTCCGTGGAGTCAATCCGTTTCCTTTAAACAGGGTTTACAGTCAACCTCCCGGCGCCGGAAGGACATTTACGCCGCGTTCCGGTGCGCCGGGCGGCGGCAGAGCACCTTCCGCTTCCGGCGGCAAAGCGAGAGGCGGCGGCGACGGAATGAGGAGATAGTTCGAAAAGGCTGCGCGACTGCTTTCATTCCCTGCGGCATATTTCTCTCGGTGCCGTCATGAATGACACGTGACGGCGGGCAGAGGCGGCACGAAAGCATCCGGTCCTTGCTGATAATTCTCGCCGTTCCTTTGTTGTCGGAGACCAGGGAGACAATCGGTGAAAGGGATTCTAAAAATCGCGTACAAGCTCCTGGTAAACGATAAGGGCAAGTTTGCGGCATTGCTTGTGGGGATCACGTTTGCGGTCTTCCTGATCGTAATGATGACGTCGATGTTTGCAGGTATTCTCCATAAGTCATCTTCCACCGTAACAAACATAGGAGCCAAAGTCTGGGTGATGGACCCGGCGGTGAACACTGTGGCGAGCAGTATCCCGATGCCGGATTATGTGATAGATGCGGTACGGAGCATAAACGGAGTCAAGTATGCCGTGGGTTTGTATTCAGGCGGGGCCCTTGTAAAGCTTCGAAGCGGTGTCTATCAGTCGGTGACCGTCATAGGACTGGACGATGCCAGTCTGTACGGCAGGCCGGAACTCATAGAAGGACAGATTGAGGACATCTTTGCAGAAAATGCATTTATAGTCGTCAAGGATGCAGAGTTCCCCAAGCTCGGGAATCCCGGACTCGGCACTGAATTTGAGTTAAACGACCATCGGGGAATCATCGTCGGGATCGCCAAGGTCACCACAAGCGGATTGTTCGGAGTCCCGACCCTTTATACGACATACAAAAGAGCCATCCAATATATCCCCTCCACGAGGTACACCACCTCGTATATCATGGTAGAACCGAAGAGCAGCGATACGGTGCCGTATATCAAACAGCAGGTGGCTGCGCTCGGGTATGAAGCACTGACAAAAGACGAATTTAACCGGAAAGTCGCCAATTTTTATAAGTACCAGACAGGTGTCGGCACGAATGTGTTGTTGATGACAGTAATAAGTTTCATCGTCGGTTTGTCGATTTCCGGACAGACCTTCTACACCTTTATACTGGAGAATCTCGACAAGTTCGGCGCGTTAAAAGCGATAGGGGCCAAGGGGAAGGAACTTGTATCTATGATACTGTTCCAGGCGGCTTTTACGGCCCTTACCGGCTATGGTCTTGGTGTAGGACTGGCCTCTCTCTTAATAGCCGTTGCGAAACTCAGGCTACCGAGTTACGCAGCCGAGATAACCTATACAAACCTCGGATTTGCCTTTGTCATGGTGCTCATCATAGCCGGCATTTCAAGCTATGTAGGAGTGAGAAAAGTGATCAAGATAGAGCCCTTCGACATTTTCAGGGGGTGACATGGCCAGACTGGCAGTGAGCGCAAAAGAACTGGTCAAATGGTTCGGTGAAGGGGAAGCCCGGACCATGGCGGTGAGAGGCGTAAGCTTTGACGCTCACTTTGGAGAAATGCTTTACATAGAAGGCCCGTCGGGAAGCGGCAAGACGACGCTGCTGAGCATGATCTCGGGGATCCTCAGGCCTAATTCGGGTACGGTGATCGTGGAAGATAAGGAGATCTGGAAACTGTCGACCGACCAGATCGCCGATTTCAGATTGAATACGGTGGGATTCGTATTTCAGGATTATCACCTCTTCCCAAAGCTGACCACGGTCGAAAATGTCGCGATCCCCCTCATATTGAAAAAGCTCGACTGGAATGAATCCCTCGCCACTGCCCTGCAAGACCTCGAAATAGTGGGGATCAGGGACCGGGCGTACCTTACTCCGGTGAAGTTAAGCGGAGGGGAGCAGCAGCGGGTGGCCATCGCAAGGGCGCTCGCCAGTCGTCCCGATATCATGATCTTTGACGAGCCCACCGCTTCCCTGGATGGGGACACAGGGAGAAGAATCGTGGATTTTGTGAAGAAGAATGTGCTGAACGAGAACCGGTGTATCATCATTGTCACCCATGACAGCAGGATATTTGAATACGCAGACAGAATAATGAGGATGGAGGACGGAAAGATCATGGGAGTCGAAAAGGGAGGGTTATATGCGGAATAAGGTGCTGTTTTCTCTTTCAATCATGGGCATTATCATCGGTATCGTGAGCGCCTACCTATACGGCATAGAGAAAAAACCGCAGCCTCCGGTGTTTAGTCCGGCCTCCAACCCCTATGCAAAAGGCATCTATGCCAACGGCATCATCGAAAGCTATCAGACAAATGGGGAGAATGTGAACATATACTCTGAAATACCGGGAGTTGTCACAAGAATCCTGGTTTCCGAGGGACAAGATGTGCGTCAGGGAACGCCGCTGCTCATAATGGACGATTCCGTTCAGCGGGCAACCGCGGAGCAGCAGAAGTCTCAAGCCGAAGCTGCACTGGCCTTGCTTGAAGAACTCAGGGCCCAGCCCAGAAAAGAAAACTTGGAAGTGGCAAAAGCCCAGGTGGAGTTCGCAAGCGCGAGCCTCAAGAGCGCGCAGGACCAGCTGGACAAGCAAAAGAAATCGTATGAACTGGATCCGAGATCAGTAAGCAAAGACGCTTTGGATAACGCAGAGAATGCGGTGAAAGTGGCGAAGGCAAATCTCGAAGTTGTGAGGAAGCAGTATGAACTTACCAAAGCAGGCGCATGGGTTTATAATATAAAAAACCAGGAAAATCAGTACAATGCGTTGTCAAAGGCCTATGCGGCTTCAAGTGCTCTCCTCGCCAAGTACGTCATAAAAGCACCGGTGGATGGGGTACTATTGTCGATAAATGCTGCGGTAGGCAGCTACATATCGGCGCAGGGCGCATATGACACCTATACGCAGGGATTTAGTCCTGTCCTCGTCATGGGAAGTCATCAGATCTACATGGGTCTCAGATGCTACATTGATGAGATACTCGTCCACAAACTGCCCCGGGCATCACGAATGGAGGCAAAGATGTTCATACGAGGAACGGATATCAGTATTCCTCTGGAATATGTGCGGGTGCAGCCCTATGTGTCGCCAAAGATTCAATTATCCAGTCAAAGGACTGAAAGGGTTGATGTAAGAGTACTGCCGGTAATATTCAGGTTTGGGAAGCCGAAGAATATCTCTCTCTATCCCGGCCAGCTGGTTGATGTCTACATAGGAGAAAAATGAATTGCTGAAGAGGGACTTAACGGCGCTGTGGGGGTTGTGGGCGGCATCCCTGTTCTCTATGATTGGCTGCACCGTGGGACCGGATTTTGTCCGTCCCGAACCTCCCCGGATTGAGCATTACACCAGCGGTTCGCAGCCGGGCGCAACGGTCGCGGCAGACGGTCAGGCGCAGCGCTTCGAAAAGGGCGCCGGGATTGTCTCGGACTGGTGGCGTCTTTTCAACTCCTCAAAGCTGGACACCGTGATAAGAGAAGCTATGGCCAACAACCCCACCCTGCAGGCCGCCCAGGCGAGCCTGCGTCAGAGCCAGGATAATCTCAGGGCCGGTTATGGAGTGTTCTACCCCCAGGTTGATGCGGGTTTCGACGCGACGCGCCAGAAGTTGTCCCAGGCCCGGTTCGGCGGGAGTTCCGCAAGCAGTACCATCTTTAATCTTTTCACGCTTTCTGCCACGGTGAGCTATGCCCTCGACATCTTTGGCGGGGAACGCCGCGCCGTGGAGGGCCTGCAGGCTCAGGTGGACTTTCAGCAATATATGGTCCTAGGCACTTACCTCGCCTTGTCGGGTAATATTGTGAACACCGTTATTGCCCGGGCAGCCTACCGCGAAGAGATCAAGGCTACTGAGCAGACCATCGCCCTGGAGAAAGAGCAAATCAGGATTACCGAACTGCAGGCCCAGGCGGGAACAGTTCCGTACTCCAACGTGCTCAGCCTCAGGAGTCAACTGGCCGCAACCGAGGCAACACTCCCTCCGCTCCGGCAAAAGCTCAATCAGGCTGATCACCTGCTTGCAACGCTGGTGGGTCACGCGCCGGCAGAGTGGACTTCGCCGCAAATCGACATGGCGGATCTTACGCTTCCTGCCGATTTGCCGATAACCCTGCCTTCGCAGTTGGTACGCCAGCGCCCCGATATTCTCACGGCTGAAGCCCAGTTGCACGGTGCGAGTGCGGAGATTGGAGTGGCCACGGCCGCGTTATTCCCGAATTTCACTCTCAATGGCGCTTACGGAGCTGAAAAAACCTCCTTCAATGATCTCTTCAAGAATACCGGCAGCATCTGGAGTCTGGGCGCAAACATTACTGCTCCGCTGTTCCATGGCGGCACCTTGCAGTCCAGGCGAAGTGCGGCCATTGAGGGCTACAACCAATCCCTGGCCAACTATCGTCAGGCCGTCCTGGGCGCCTTTGCCCAGGTTGCCGATACTCTAAGGGCGCTCGAAAATGACGCTGATGCTCTGCAGGCTCAGTCTCAGGCGTTGAGTGCGGCCCAAGAAGCGCTTAGGCTGGTACAGGCAAATTATCAGGCGGGTATTGCCAACTACTTGCAGGTTCTTGTCGCAGACTACCAGTATCACCAGGCGAGGATCGGCTATCTCCAGGCGCTTGCCCAGCGCTTTCAGGATACTGTTGCTCTTTTTGTCGCCCTGGGAGGCGGATGGTGGAATGCCGAAGGAGAAGTCGCGGCGACTCATTAGCCCGGGGAGTTCTGAAAATGATCAGCAGCGTGCAATATCGTCAAGGATGAGGATCTCCGTCCCAAACCCGGCAACCTGCCGATGCCGAGTATTCTTAGTCGGAGCCGGTCGCACTCTTCGGGATAGTCACATCCTTTTGAGGCACACGTTTCTGTGAAAACACTTACTGGAGGAACCGTCACTCCACTCCCGAAGGCCCTACGCGAGCGCCCTGACAGGCACCTTCACCGTGAAGGTCGATCCTTTTCCCTCGACGCTTTCCACGTCGATCCAACCGCCGTGTTCCTGCATGATGCGGTAGCTGATCGAGAGGCCGAGACCCGTTCCCCTGTCCTTCTTCGTCGTAAAGAAAGGCTCGAAGATCCTTTGGAGCACCTCTTCAGGGATGCCGTGTCCGCTGTCCCTGAACCTGATCGCGATCTGGCCGCCCTGCTGCGCCGTACCGATCGAGAGATCCCCCGATGCGATCATCCTCGCCGACAGGACCAGTTCATTCACCGGCTTCGTGATCGCTCTGGTGAGATGGACCGAGACCCCCAGCGCCAGAAAAAGGGCCAGCACCAAGGTCCATCAGCACGTCTTTCACCGCGGGCTCCAGATCGCTTCTCACGCCGAGGCCGTTAGACGGCACCTTCGGCGATTCCGCGAGAATGAGCAACTCCTTCCTTACTCTCGGATCGGACCGCGCCACCCTGTCGAACATCGAATGCTTCGCGCACCCGACGTCGGCCTTCCCGCCGAGGACCGCGTAAATCGCGGCGTCGTGACTGCCCGCAAAATACGTTTCCCTGAAATAGGCACCGACATCAACCACCCCTTGTTCCCTGAGAAAAGCGACGGGAAACACATATCCCGCGGTCGTCGCCCTATCTACGAATACAAACCTCTTGCCCTTCATATCCCCCACGTTCCCGATGCCGCTGTCCTTCCTGACGAAAATATAGCCCCAATAGGTGGAGGAACCGTCAAGATTCACCGGTCTCGCCAGGAACTCTATTCCAAGCTTCCGGAGTGCGAGTGCGCCGGTAAAACTTCCGAAAAACGCGCCATCCTCTCGGACCTGAACCGGTCGATGATGGCTACGGGATGACCTTGTTCAGCTGATATTCGACAATACCCGAGGCGCCCGCGCTTTTCAGCTTGGGGATGATGTCTCTCACGGTCCTTTCGTCGATCACCACGTCGATCGCGTACCAGCCCTTGTCCGAAAGACAAGAAACCGTCGGAGAGTGCATGGCGGAAAGCAGACTCTGTACCTTTTTGAAGGCCTTTTCCGGCACGTTCATTTTCAGCCCGACCTTCTCTTCCGCAGCCAGGGCGCCCCTGAGCAGCAACGCGACATTCTCCATCTTCTGCCGCTTCCGCTTGTCATGCCAGGCCTTCCTGTTCGCGATGAACCTTGTGGTCGACTCGATAATCGTCTCGACGATCCTGAGGTTGTTCGCCTTGAGCGAGGTGCCCGTTTCGGTGATCTCGACAATGGCGTCCGCAAGATAGGGCGGCTTCACCTCGGTCGCGCCCCATGAGAAATCCACCTCGGCCTTTATCCCCTTCGATTTGAAATACCTCTTGGTGAACCCCACGAGCTCCGTAGCGACCCGCTTCCCGTTGAGGTCTCTGAGGCCCTTGATCTTCGAATCTGCGGGAACGGCTACGACCCAGTGTACCGGTCTGAATCCTTCCTTGCCGTACCGCAGTTCGGCGACCTCGACCACATCCGCGTTCTGCTCGAGTATCCAGTCAAGGCCGGTGAGGCCGCAGTCCAGGACGCCGTCTTCGACATACCGGGCCATCTCCTGGGCCCTTATGAGCATCGATTCTATTTCGGGGTCGTCAAAGACGGGATAATAGGAACGTGCGGAGACGCTTATATGATAGCCGGCCTTCTTGAACAGCCTCAGCGTCGATTCCTGGAGACTCCCCTTCGGGAGCCCGAGTTTCAGAACACACCCCCCATCACGCTCAGTCTTCATTCCTCGCAGACCTCCTCCGGCACCGCAATCCTTCCGAGCACTGCCGATGCCGCAGCCACCGCAGGGTTCGAGAGGTAGACCTCGCTCCCGGGATGACCCATCCTCCCGATAAAGTTCCTGTTCGTCGTCGCAAGCGCCTTTTCGCCTTTGGCGAGAATACCCATATAGCCCCCGAGACACGGCCCGCAGGTCGGCGTCGAGACGACCGCTTCGGCGTCGATAAATATCTCGAGGAGCCCCTCCTTCATCGCGTCCCGGTAAATCTGCTGGGTGGCGGGGATAACGATCATTCTCACATTCGGGTTCACCTTCTTCCCCCTGATAACGGCAGCGGCCTCCCGCAGGTCTTCAAGCCTTCCGTTCGTGCATGAGCCGACGACAACCTGGTCGATGGCGACGTCCGCAAGCTCGGCCGCCGGCTTCGTGTTCGAAGGAAGATGCGGGCACGACACGGTCAACGGTATCGTCGCGCAGTCGTATTCCCTGATCTCGACATACCGGGCATCGGGGTCGGACCCGTACGAGGTATACGGTCTCTTCGCCCGCCCTCTCGCATACGCTTCGGTCACCGCGTCGGGAACGACAATGCCGCTCTTGCCCCCGGCCTCAATCGCCATGTTGCACATGGTCAACCTTCCGTACATGGGTAAATTCCTTATCGCCTCCCCGTCAAATTCCATGGCCCTGTATAACGCACCGTCGACGCCTATGTCGCCTATGGTATGAAGGATCAGGTCCTTTCCTCCGACCCATTTGTTCCGCGTTCCGTAATAGATGAACTTCATCGACTCAGGGACCTTGAACCAGCACTCCCCCGTAGCCATCGCAGCGGCGACATCCGTCGAGCCGACCCCCGTCGCAAACGCGCCGAGGGCGCCATAGGTGCAGGTATGGCTGTCTGCGCCGATAACGAGGTCTCCCGGAACCACCAGGCCCTGTTCGGGCAAAAGGGCGTGTTCGACGCCCATCCTCCCGACCTCGAAATAAAGGCTGAGGCGGTGCTCCCTCGAAAACTCTTTCAGCATCCTGCACTGCTCCGCGGCTTTGATGTCCTTTTGGGGAGCAAAATGATCGGGAACGAATACGACACGCTCCCTGTCGAAGACGTCCTTGGCGCCAATCTTCTTGAATTCCTCAATCGCGATCGGCGCGGTGATATCATTGGCAAGGATCAAATCGACCCTGGCATTGATCAGTTCACCGGGGACCGCTTCCGGTTTCCCCGAGTGTGCGGCGAGAATCTTTTCCGTGATTGTCATGGTGTTTTCCGTCCAAATAGTAGAATTAAGGTATATATTATAACCCGACGGGAGAGGGCGAGACAAGGGCCACGTCCCCGCGGTCTTCAAGAGAAGGGTCCACGGCGGATTTTGGGAGGCAGGCCTGCTTGTGCTCGCGGCGAACTCCGGGTATAGTAGAGAGGAACGAGGTCCTCTTTCGGAGCCCGGCAGGCTCACGGCCCGGCGCAAGAGGTCCGACATGAAAGGGCGCGGCATCTTTATGGGAATGTGCGGAGCGATTTGGGGACTAGGAGGGGTTTTGTTGCTGCTGGCCGGCGCCGTGTACCGTCTTTCCGGAATTGCGCTCGCCGCTTTTTCCTTCGACCTCCTCTGGTATCATTGGGGCGTTCTCGCGCTGAGCGTCCTGGGTATGGCTTACGCGGAAGGTTACCGTGCCTTCCAGCAGCGTTTTTCGCCGCGGGTGGCAGCAAGGGCCCGCTATCTGAAGGACCACCCGAAGCTCCTCCATGCCGTACTCGGCCCCTTTTTCTGTATGGGCTTCCTGCACGCTACGAAAAGAAGGAAAATCACCTCCTTTTCCGTGACTGCTGGCATCGTGGCGCTGATCCTGCTGGTCCGCCTCCTGCCTCAGCCCTGGAGGGGAATTATCGACCTGAGCGTCGTTGTCGGTCTGGCATGGGGCATCATTTCGCTCGTGGTTTTCAGCGTTCTCGCCTTTACCTCCGACAGATTTGGTTACTCGCCGGAAGTCCCCGAAGAAGACGCCGCGCAGTGATGCGTCGTCCCGTTCGGATGAGTCACTTTTCCCCCCTGTAAGACAAATACCGGGGGGCGGATAAGATAAAACAGTCTGCCTTTCTAGATATAGCCGAGCACTCCCCGGCTGTTCCTGTTCTTTTTTGCTTTCAGTTTCGCTTCCACTTTTTCCCTGCAGGCCTTTATCGATTTTGCGATGCCCAGTTTCGCCTCATCGGAGAAAGAGCCTGCCATAAACCGGTCCCGCATGACATCGAGTTCGTGCAGGAAGCTTTTCAGTTCCGCTTCCTCCATCGAATCCAGTTCAAAGCACTTGCTGAATCCCCCGTGAGGGAAAGATTTGACGGCCACGCTTCCTCTGCCGCCGCCTGACTTATACTTCTCCAGGTCCTGGTTCGTATAAATCCTGTCGGGTCTTTCCCCTGCGAAAACCGGACAGAGACTACACAGGACGACCGCCACACAGAGAACGCTTCTCATTGAGATCCCTCCTCCCTCCTGCATGCTTCTCGTGTTAGAGTTGCCCGAAGTTGCACGTTTTCTTACCTCTCACCATACCATTTTTTCATAGTTTTCAAAAAAAAGCATTACGGAATCTTAATCGTCCGGGGGGCTTCGGAACCGGCAGGCGTCGCCTCCCCCTGAGGAAAAGGAGGACGGGAATGAAGACTTAGCGCAGGATAAATTGCGGGATCGGCGCTTTCAGGACAGCGGGGACAGGTGTGATAGACTCAGGGAAGGGAAGAATCGTCAAAGAACTGCAGGCACTTCCGGACAAACCCGGGACGATCAGGCCGCGAGGGAACTACCCCGTGGCGCCGGCCTTCTTTCCTCCCCTGTTCATTCCTGTTTGAGTTGCGGCATTGCGTGCGGAATTCACGGTCAGCATCACTATATTATCGGTGACCGTGATCTCGAATCTCCTTTTTCCAAAATCCCTTTGCTCGACATACGATTTTCTGAATAGTTTCCTTTCCATCAGTATATTGTTAAGCTCTCGCGCTACCCAGCCGCCGGAGTTCTTGTCTATTGCTACGGCTGCCGATATCATCGGGGCCAGAAGGAGGCAATTTCGTTCGCTGTCGGCGTCCAGCACCGCGAGCACTGTTACGGAATCAAGGTTGTCCGCCCGTCCTATCAACTGAAAGGTAGCGGGGACCTTTTTGCAATACCCTATATAGTTCGGCCTGCCGGCAATATCCTTGTCGCGTTCGAAAACGAACCCCATCTTTCTCAGGGATGCGTTTTTCGCTATTCTGCCTCTCGGTATCTCGATTCCGCTCGTGCTTCCGGCAGCAACTGAAGGGTCTAACCTCAGCGGGGCATGCATCTGTTGGTCGCGACTGGTATTGCATGATTGAAGAAGGAAAACCGTCGAAATGATAAAAAGTAAAGAGATCTCTTTTACCTTCATTTCTCACCTGACAAGAGAATGCCGTACTATACCACAGTCTTCGCAAAAAATCATCGGGAGGGGCCGGTTAGGGCGTTATCTTCAGAGGCAGAGGCGGGAAAGAGGCCCCGGCGTGTACGGCTGCTTACGGGGATCACACGTTTCACGAAGCACTTGCCGGCATGTCATTCCTTCATCTTCAGCCCGACAAGAAAGAAGTCCTCTCCGAGTTTCTGACTCCACTGAACCTGGTAACAGAAATGAGAGCGCGGGGAGATATTCCTCACGATGATCTCCTGTCCCTCGGAGAGAGGATTATAGCAAAACATGCCCATTCCCGAGAGGCTGATATTGATGACCGTCCCCTTGAGTATTCTTTCCTCAGCCCCCGCCAAAGCATACTGCACAGAGGCATAATACGTCCGGCGCGGTTCGCTCCTTTTCTCGCCACCACTATAAACCATCATGAGCACACCTCTATCCCCATATATCACGAACGGCGAGGAACCCGCTACACATATTTTGCTTTTCTTTTGATATTCCTTGCACAAGGGCGTAACTGGCCGTAATAAATACGTCTTTCGACAATCCGGCATAGGCCAAGTCGGCCGGACTGTTTCAGACCCCGGAAAGCACAAGCGACTGTAAAGCAAAGCGTGTGGATACTCCTTGTTCCCGAACGTAATCGGCGGATTCGATGGATATGTCAGAAAGGAAGCAACCGCCGAAGAAAAAAGAAAGTGGACGGTAAGGGATTCGAACCCTCGACCCCCACGTTGCGAACGTGGTGCTCTCCCAGCTGAGCTAACCGCCCTCTCGGTGTACTCCCGTTGACCGTACCGGTCTATTGTACAAAATTTCGCGAATAAATCAAAGTCACACATTCTTCCTGAGTTTGGCAAATCTCGTAAAGAGTCCGGCGCGTTCCTCCACCCTGGCGAAACCGATGCGTTCGAAGAGGGCGACGGTCTCCCGCATCGCAGACCCTCCCACCTCCACGGACGGCTCGTAGACCGAAAGCACTCCTCCCGCCCTGAGCGCGCCTGCGATATTTTGCGCTGCTCCGGGCTTGTCCTTCACTTCATGAAAGCTGTAATACATGAGGCAGACATCGGCCAGGTCCTCTCCGATCGCGCATGCAGCGATATCGCACCGGAGGATTTGGACCTTATCGCCATAGTGAGCGGTCCTCTTCCTGAGCTTCCTTATCATGCCCTCCTGAAGTTCCACGGCATAGACCTTCCCGGCGCGACCGGCCAGCACTTCGGTGAAAAAGCCGTTGCCTGCGCCGATTTCGAGCACCGCAGAATTGAGGGAGACCTCCGATTCCTGCAGGACACCTTCCCTGTCGGTCAGCGCCTTTCTGAGAGGGTTGTACAGGATGAAAGAAAGCCACGATGGGCAGACAAAGCCCATTATCTCTTCTTCAGTGTCATCTTCGCCTGCCTGCCGACGACGACCATGACCGGGTCATCGGTCCCGAGGTACTTTCTTGCGACCCTCAGGACATCATCCTTCGTAACGGAGGTGATATACGAGGGATAACGGTCGACATAGTCGAGTCCGAGGCCGTAGAATTCGATGAGGACGAGAAAATCGGCGATTTTTCTGTTCGTGTCGAGTCTCCGCGGAAAACTTCCGGTCAGGTATGCCTTTGCGTCCTCCAGCTCCTGATCCGAAACGGCTTCCTTCCGCATCCGCTCAATCTGCTTCTCTATCTCTGCGATGACCGTACCTGCCGATTCGTTTTTTGTCTGGACGCTCACCTCGAAGAACCCTCCCGCTTTATAGGGAGCAAAAAAGCTGTGAATGTCATAGGCAAGCCCCATCTCGTCCCTCACGCTTTGCATCAATCGGGATGAGAAGCCCCCGCCCCCGAGGATATAGTTCATGACGGAGACGGCGTAGTAGTCCGGATTTTCCCTGCGCAGCCCCTCGTGACCGATGACGATGTTCGCCTGCGTGAGATCTTTGTCAATCAGGATCGTCTTTCTCTTCTCTTCCGCCTTCAGAAGCGAGGGCCTCTTCGGAACTTCGGCGGGTTTCCAGCCGGAAAAAAAACGGTTCAGGAGCGAATTCATCTCATCCGGCGTGAGGTCCCCGACAACGGAAAGGAACGAATTGTTCGGTCTGTAGCATTCCGAGTGGAACTTCAGGATGTCCTTCCTCTGAATCGCATCGAGGGTTTCGACACTGCCGGCCACAAGCCGTCCGTAAGGGAGATCGCCGTACACCGCCTTCTTGAACGCCTTCGACGCTACGAAGGACGGCTCCTCCTCGCTCTGCCGAAGGCTGCCCTTGATGAGTTCCCTGTTCCTGCTGATCTCCATTTCAGGGAACGTTGGATTCAGAACGATATCGGAAAGAATATCGAACCCCTTCTCGATATCTTTCTTGAGGACCGAAAGGCTGACCAGCGTGTAATCGCCGTCCGCCGACGCGGCGAGCGAGGCGCCGATGAATTCTATCTCTCCGCTGATGTCCGTTGCACTTCGCTTTCCCGTTCCCTCCGTAAGAAGCTCGGCGGTAAGGTTTGCGAGTCCTGCCTTGTCCGGCGGTTCGTCCAGCGGGCTCGCCTTCACCAGAAGAGTAACCATCACGATCGGCAGGTTGTGGCGCTCGACCTGGAGGACCGTCAGGCCGTTCGGGAGAACGGTTCTGTTCACCTCCAGGGCATCAGCATCAGCCGAAAGCAGACAACCGGCCGCGGTCAGGAAAATGCAAATCACGACGAGCGCACGAACGATCTTCACGGGTCTTCTTCCTCTTTTCATTGTGAATTCTTCGCAGGGATCAGGGTCCCGACGGTCTCGTTCTCCGCTGTCAGATACTTTTTCGCAACACGCTGCACGTCCCCGGGTGTCACTTTCCGTATCCCTTCGAGATACGTGCCCATAAGCTTCCAGCTTCCGAGGACCTCGAACGTTCCTATCTTCATCGCCTGCATATACAGCGAGTCCTGCCCGAATATAAAGGAGGCCTCGATCTGATTCTTTGCCTTCTGCACCTCCTTTTCGGAAGGCGGCGTGTCTTTTATCATACCGATCTCCTCAGAAAGCCCCTTCTCGAGTTCGGCGGCGTCTTTCCCCGGCGCCGGAGTCCCCCAGACAAAGAAAAAGAACGGGTCAATATACATCCCGCTGTAATCCGCCCCGGCGTTCAGGGCGATCTTCCTGTCGTAGACCAGCGACCTGTAGAGCCGCGAACTCTTCCCGCCCGAAAGGATAGTGCTCAGGACATCGAGGGCGGCGCTGTCTTCGTGAGGGAAGGCCGGAGTATGAAATGCCATCATTAGATAGGGCAGTTCGGCCTCTTTCCGGAGAACAAACCTTTTTTCTCCCTTTTGCCCGGGCTCCCGCGTGACCGGGGTGACGCCTATATCCCTCCTCTTCATCAGCCCGAAGGCGGCCTTTATTTTTTCCATGATTTCATCGGCCTTCACGTCGCCCACGATCACGATAAAGGCGTTGTTGGGCGAATAATATTCCTTGTAGTGATCGTAGAGCTCCTCCCTGGTGAGAGAGGCGACATCGGACATCCATCCGATGACAGGCCTGCGGTACGGGTGGGCTATCAGAGCCGTTGCCATAAGGTTCTCGAAAAGCGAGTTCTGCGGGTCGTCCTCATAGCGCATCCTCCGCTCTTCCATCACCACGCTCCGTTCCGAAAGCGTCTCCTTCGGGTCTATCGTCAGGTTAGCCATCCTGTCGGATTCGAGGTCGATCGCAAGCCCGATCCTGTCCGAGGCCATCGTCTCGAAGTACATCGTGTAATCTTTGGTCGTCATCGCATTGTCTGTCCCGCCGTTTCTCTGGATGATCTTCGAAAAGACCTTCGAACCATAGCGGGAAGTCCCTTTGAACATCATATGCTCAAGGAGGTGGCTCAGCCCGGTCTCGCCCGACCGTTCGTAGCGCGAACCGACCCGGTACCATATCTCGAAGGTCGCAAGGGGGACCTTATGGTCCTCGCTTATCAGCACCTTCAGGCCGTTTTCAAGGGTGTATTCCCTGACCGCAGCTTCGAGGCGGACAGGGGCCAGGAACAAAAAGGCAACTGCCGCCGCGATCACCATTGTTGCTAATTTCCGCATAAATTGAATATACCAGAAAAGCGGGCCTGCCGACAAATACGGCAAAATCCCTTATCAGCCGATATAATAAAGTCTGGTCATACACCGTGCTTCGGTTTCTCCCCTCGTCCCGTCACTTCGCACGCAAGGAAGGGATCCTCGCCTCCTATTCAGGTCCGGGACTTTTCTTTTCGTTAACCCACCCTCGGTGGTTTCACGGGGGCTCCGCCTATTGTTTGACATCCCCGGCATAAATAAGTTATTTTATTAGACTGAATCGCGGGGTGGAGCAGCCTGGTAGCTCGTCGGGCTCATAACCCGAAGGTCAGAGGTTCAAATCCTCTCCCCGCCACCAACAGAGATAAGGGTTTGCAGAGATGCAAGCCCTTTTTCTTTTATTCGAAGCCATTCTGTAGAGGGATACCCTTTTAGCGTCGCTCCTATCACTGATTTACAGCGGCTGAAGTTTCAACTTCTAAGGGTTTTTCTAACGAATTTCCAACGGATTTAAAAGAACGTTCTAAAAGCTCTACCCGTTGCCTGTTAAAGTTTGCATCGTTAAACAGGTGTCCATAGATGTCCAGAGTGATATTTATGCTCGCATGACCCATCTGTGATTGAATGTATTTGATATTCTGCCCTGCCTGTACCCTCATGCTTGCATTGCTATGTCTCAGGCTATGGAAGGATACCTGTCTTAACTTTGCCTTTGTCAACGCCGGAATAAAGTGTCTCTTTACACCGTTGTCATGCTGTGACGGCCTTCCCGAGGAACTGGGGAATACAAGATCATCCCCATTGACAGGACAGGCTAGCTTCCCCTGCATCAATACAGGAACACCACAATTTCGCTTTTGTGAGATTGCGCTGATTACTTCTATAGGGAGTCTGATTGGAGGATGACGCCGGAATACCCCATCATTTCGTAACCTACAGCTCCGAGACCCACAGCGATAAAAGTACCGTTACCATAGGTCACTCCAAAAAGAAAAGTCTTATCCACGCCGGCCGAATCTCTCAATGTCCATATCTCCCCATCTTTTGAAGTCAGGATAACACCCAATCCGACAGCAACAAAAAACCCGTTGCCGTAGGTCACTCCAGAAAGCTGCAGATCCGTCCCCGAATTCCGCTGGGTCCATGCAATTCCGTCTGGTGAGGTAAGAGGAGCGAAAATAGGGACAGCGACCATTATCAAATCCGTTGCCAAAGGTATTTGAAAAATAGGCGCGTCCCTATTATTTTGTCCCGACTGCTCAGGCTGCGATTTCGCTCCGGACATCTCGGAAGCATTGACACCTAAATCTTGTTCGCCGGAATCCGCCGAAAGGGGCGCTACTCCAGCTGTATCTTCGTTAATCCAAATAACGTACCAAGCCAGATGGTTTTTCCATCAGCGTCGAGCGACAAGCCGGCATAAAAATTATTGTAGCCGAAGCTGCCGGGCCCTATTCGGGTCGTGAAACGGACTGCGTTAAGGTCATCCGCATCAAGGCCGGTCAGGAACCAGCCATCAGGCGTTTTGTTGTAGGTGTATACAATGTTGGAACCTAGACTAACTTTCGATACGACCGACGGAACGGCTATGGTGTTGTTCACGCTTGCTACCGTGAACGTGCCGTCACTCTGTAAGTGCATGCGGGCGAATCCCGGCTGGGTCACCGCAGGGCCCAGTGTGCTGGTCGGGTCGTCATTTCCAAAATTGTTTTCGGCGTAAATGTCCATGCTGTTTCCGTCAACGCCAGGCGCTACGATGAGAGAGTTCTCGTCGCTCACCGCTTCATTCTGCCCAAACGGTGCAGTCTGCGCGAACAAGCGTTGCTCGCCGGGCAGCAGATTAGTCTCCGCGCGATAGACGTTGACGTTCATAAATTTCGCGTTATCCGCAATAGTAACGAAGCGACGAGTTCCGATGCGGAACAAGGTGGGCGACGTGCCGGATCCTAGACTTACCTGGCCTGACTTGGGTACTGTACCCGTACCCCGGTCATAGGCTGCGGACCACTCAATACCGGGAGTTCCATCTTCGGATGCACCAAGCCTATACAGATGATAGGTCGTCAGGATATACACACCGGATGGCCCGCTGTCACTGTCCCCCTCATCGATACAGTGCGAATTGGCGATCGCTTCGTATCCACCATCGGGCTGGGGGCTGCGGCTGCCCGGTATTATATGGATCGTTCAGGTTTACCCAGCGGATAGTTCCACCCGGGGTGATGGTGCCCACGACGCCCTGGGCGGTGGTAAACCAGATGTTGCCGACCTTGTCCGGCACAACAGCATACAAGTCCAGTGAGGTAGCGCCGTTCGGCACAGGGACGGCCCCGTCCGTACCGGTAACATTGTAGTCGGCATCAACGGTATAACCGTCTATGCCGCCGGCCTTGGATGGCGAACGCCGCAATATCAGCACGTGGCCGTCGGGCATGGCGACGACCATACGGTACTTGTCGTCCTGATAAAAGTAGCCTGCTCCGCCGAAGTCGACCGTGCCGGTGTTCTGAACGGGCTTCAGAAACGGGTAGAAAGCGAGAATTTGCAAGGTATTGCGATCTATCGTAACCACGGATCTTTCGACCGATGTAGCGTCGGGGCCGGCTAAACCGGCACAGACGGTTTGAATGTTTCCCTGAGCGTCAAAAGCCTGCGCCGCGCATTCTCCGAGTACCTTGGCCTCCTTCAGGCGCCTTACTTCTGCGTATCAGTATTCGATCATCTCCCTTAGCCTGCGCAGCTCTCCTTCCCGAACAGAGGCTGCGCGCAAGAAAAGCTGCCCTGCCTTATACCCTTTATTTATTCCTTAAGTTTCGAACTCGTCAAGGTTGAGGAATGGTGATAGAATTAACTTATCAATTCATCTTCAATCTGAGTTTAAGGGCGCTATGTTCATAGACAGAAAGGATGAGGAAAGACAGGTAAAGATTCCGGCCGATTCCGTGAAACTCGATGGAATTCTAAGAATTCCAAGAAGTGCCGCAAGGCCGTGATGAAGGAAAAAGAAAGGGCTATCACGACGATTTCTGTGGACGACCGCAAGGGCAAGCCGAACAGGATCGAGGAGAAGGTGAAATCCATCGAAAAAAGGCTCGGGTCATGAGGAAGACATTTTCCCCGGAGCGGCTCAGGGAGATCATCTGGGATGTAGGGCACAGATACCCAATCCTTCCTGAGGGTGACGCCATCGCCCTCTTGATGGTTCATCCCCGCATGGGTCACGCGACCTGGCACGTGCGAGAACGATCGCCCGAGGATGTCAGGCGGCAGCATGGGGGAGCGTTCTCAAATGCTTCGCTGGTCGTACGCGTCTATGATGTTACGGACATCATCTTTGACGGGTTCAACGCCCATATGTTCTTCGATCTCGATGTCGGGAAACCGGCCGGCAATTATTATTTCACAGTCGACTGTCTCGCGAGGAATTACCTGGCTGAGATCGGACTGCGAAACCCACAGGGAATGTTCCATCCCCTCAGCCGTTCAAATGCCGCATTCTTCGACCGCGACAGGCCTTCAGGAAATTATCAGACGACTGGCCTCTTCGTCGGAAAATCCCTGCACAGAATCTTCCCGGTTGAAAACATATTCGATGCCCCGGTATATGAGAGGATGAATCATGAACTTGCGGGCGTCGTGCGGGGAAAAGCCCTCTCTGTTGCCGTAGTGTTTCTCGGGATCGACCATATTTCAGGCTTTAGCGGCCCGCTTGGTCATTTTATCGAGAACCTCTCGACGAGGATCGAAAAGTTCGTCGGCGCTACAAGGCTCTTCAGCTCGCCGTTGCGGGAGCCCCGCATCTCCGGAGGGCCTCTGCTTGCTGCTGTGGATGCCCTTTCGGCCGAGGTCGTGACGGATGTCAGAGCCGCGCACAGACAAAAGCCTTTTCATATTGTCCATTGCCACGACTGGTACTCCTCGGCCGTTGGCCTCGCCATCAAGAGAGAGTTCAGTATCCCCATGGTGCTGACCCTGCATTCGACCGAGCACGAGCGGCTGCAAGGGAATGAGATGAACAGTCTTTCCTTATCTATCTGCCGGAGGGAGAAAGAAGCGGTCGTCGGTGCAGACCTCGTAATCGTCCCTCATTTATCGACACGGCAGCAGGTGATCGCTCTTTACGAAGCCCCTCCCGAAAAGGTTGTCACTGTCCCTGACGCACTCGATGAAAAATCTCCCGATCTTCCTCAGACTGTGGCCCACGTAAGGGGACGGATCGGACTGAGCGAGGAGGCGCCGACCGCGCTCTTTGCCGGAGAGATTTCGCACGCTGCAGGAGCCGACCTCCTCGCAGACGCGTTGCCCACAGTTTGCCGCAACCACCGAAGTGCACAGTTTATATTCGCCGGTAACGGACCCCTCAAGGGGGAGTTGCAGACACGCATCCTGCACGCAGGTATCGGTGACAGGTGCCGTTTCCTGGGTGATGTGTCAAAGGAGACCTTCGATGCAATTCTCGGGGCCTCGGATTTTGTAGTCATCCCGGCCCGCACCTGGCAAGACGAGAGTCTTGCCAGGGCCGCTATCGCCCGGGGACGGCCGGTGCTCACCACGCACCAGGCAGGCATCAAATGCATAGTCCACGGAGAAAACGGGCTCGTGACTTTTGATAACCCCGGATCAATCGTCTGGGGGATTCAGGAGATGCTCCACAATCCTCTGCAGGGGAGCATGCTCCGCTTCGCGGCGAGAAAGAGGGTGGGCGGGACGCCCTCCGTGGAAATTGTCGCTGTACAGCATTACATGTATTACGAAATGCTTCTCAAAAGAATTGAGGGGGTACAAGATGCCTAAGGGGTATCTCGCATTCGTACTACACGCCCATCTGCCCTTTGTGAGGCATCCCGAACACGACACCTTCCTTGAGGAGCGGTGGTTCTTCGAGGCGATGACCGAAACCTATATACCGCTCGTCAAATTCTTTGACCGCCTCATCATCGAAAACGTCCCCTTCAGACTTACCATCTCTGTCTCTCCGAGTCTCCTCGCGATGATGGAGGATCAAGTTCTCCAGGAGAGGTATGCGGAGCATCTCACAAGACTGATAGAGTTGAGCGAAAAAGAAATCGAAAGGACACGCAACGACCCGCACCTCAACTATCTCGCGGGAATGTACAGGGGCCTTTTCGAGGAGGCGAGGCAGATCTTTGTCGGACAATATGGCGGAAGACTTTCTTCCGCTTTCAAGAGGTTTCATGAGCACGGTGTGGTCGAGCTTATTACGACCTCGGCAACCCATGGGCTTCTGCCGCTCCTGTCACCACATCCGAAAGCGGTAACCGCACAACTCGCCACCGGTCTTGATTATTTCGGGCGCGTTTTCGGGTTCGACGCCCGGGGCATGTGGCTTCCCGAATGCGGATATTGCCGTGGCCTAGAAGAGGATCTCCGCGACAAAGAGATACGGTATTTCCTCCTCGAGTCACACGGGATCGAACACGCGGGAACAACCCCTTTTTACGGGGTGTACGCGCCACTGTATACGCCCTCGGGAGTCGCAGCCTTTGGACGTGACCGTGGAAGCACGAAGCAGGTATGGTCCGCACGCGAAGGCTTTCCCGGCGATCCCGCTTATCGGGAGTTTTACCGTGACATCGGCCACGACCTAGACTTCAACTACATCCGGCCGTACCTCGCCGGGCATATGCGCGCCGATACGGGCATAAAATACCACCGTATCACCGGGCCTACTCCATGGAAGGAACTCTACCACCCGGATGCGGCAAGAGAGAGGGCGGCGCAGCATGCCGGAGATTTTTTGCACAAGAGGATCACCCATATCGAGTATCTGAATTCGATGATGGAGACGGCGCCGGTGGTCGTGGCGCCCTTTGATGCCGAACTCTTCGGTCACTGGTGGTTTGAGGGACCGCAGTGGCTTGATTTTCTGATACGGAAAGCCGCCTTCGACCAGAGTGCGCTCGAACTTATCACCCTTTCGGGATACCTTGACCGCCATCCGGTCCACCAGGTGGGTGTCCCCTGTTGCGCCACTTGGGGACATAAGGGCTATTTTGAGGCATGGCTGAACGGAAAAACAGACTGGATATACCCCCAGCTCTACGAGTGCTGCCGCCGGATGGAGTCACTTGCGGGGAGATACGGCATCGGAAGGGTCCCCTACATCACGGTAAGGGCCCTCAATCAGTGCGTGCGGGAACTGCTTCTCGCCCAGAGTTCGGACTGGCCTTTCATCATCAACAACGGGACGTCGGAGGGATACGCAGTGCGCCGTATAAAAGATCATGTTGCCCGTTTCCGCTATCTCGCGGATTCGATCGAAAAGAAGTCCATCGACGAAGAATATCTGTCTGCCATAGAGGAGATCGACAATATCTTTCCGAATGCCGATTACCGCCTGTTCCGCTAAAGCAGGCGGGTGGCTCTTCTGCCGTCTCGTCCGGGTCCTGGTTCATACCGTCGCCGGCTGCACTATCGGCGGCAAAAAGGCGGTTGTTTCTTCTTTTCCACTCATTATCTGTCAAAATGATCGACAGGCATCTTAATCAAGCGACTGTAAGGGCGGCGTAGTGGACACCCTGTCTGAACTGTAGTAACCTTGAATAAGGAGGTCAAAGAAATGGAACAGAGACATAAACACAGGCACGAATATGAAACTACTTATCATCCCAGTCCTGCATCCAGAGCAAGAGATCTCGGTATCGAAGCAGCCGAGATAAGAAGATGCAAGACTTGTCAGCAAGAAATGCCGTTTGTATTAGTAAGAAATGAATGGTTTGCGCTGTTCGAAGATCAATCGCTCGAAGAACAGGGCGTGCTCCTTGCTTAGGCATGGCAAGCAAGAAAGTAATCTCTTGATTATCGAAGCCGTCTTCTGAGTGAAGAGGAGTGCAGAGTCGATAATCCTGGGTGCGATTTCTTTTTTTATTTCCCTGAAGGTCTCGAAATATGATTCTTGTCATACAGAAAAAGGGAATCCGGTATACAGCGTGAAAAACAGTGATTTCATCCTATGGGAAAAGGTTCAGGTATGTTAAGAATTTAGCAGCCCCTTTTGAGTATTCAGAGCCGTCGGTTGCAAGCAATATTTTCATCTGATTTGGAATCTGTTCTCTATGACCGCCTTACCACAGCTCATTTGAAAAGACAAAGGACGGCCTTTTCAGACATTCGAACGGGTAGCTTCATATCGCTAACTACTTAATATAACAAGAGTATTTAGCATTCTCATCTATTAAGATTTCTTAGTAGGACAAAACGACATTTTGTGATAGAATTTAATTAAAGATAGTCCCGACAAAGCCGAACCCTTTGCGAAAAGGGTGCGGAAAGCGGCGGGTCTTTTGAGGAGAAGATGGCCGAGCTGCCGAAGGAATTTGGTGAGTTCGGTTTTTTTTCGAGTAGGGACTTGGTGAGGGATTGGCTCAAGGGAAGGAGGAAACCATGCTGGTAAGACAGAAAATGCGTAAGGAACTGGTGACTGTCCTGCCCTCTTCAACCGTTTATGAGGCTGCTTTGAAGATGAAAGAACACCGTATCGGCTCGATTCTTGTCGTCGAAGAGGGCTGGAAGCTCAAGGGAATCTTTACAGACAGGGACATAGCCATGGCAGTGGCTGCGGACTCTAAAGACCCAAAGACTACCTTTGTTTCTGACATTATGACAACGGATCCTATAACAATCAACGCCGATGCTGATGTTGACACTGCTTTAGGATTGATGAATAGAACCAATATAAGAAGGCTGCCCGTTACGGAAGGCGGGTGGCTGGTGGGTCTTTTGTCCTCAGCCGATGTGGCAACCGGGATAAGAGAAGAATTTGATCAGTTCATTGGCCTCGAAGAGGCCTTTGCGAAACACTGATGTCGAATCAAGGGCCAATCCCTTCTGAATGACGGACTGAAAGAAAGGAGGGAAAAGATGCATACACTTTATGATTATTTAACCCATGTGAAAGGAATAGAGTACATAATAGCTCTTCTGTTCATGGTCGGATATATCCTCTATGCGGAAATATTGAAGCCGAAACCTTTCAAGACTGTGACGGAAGACGCTAAAGAAGACCTAATGTTCGTAGAAAACACGGGGTATAGGAACATACTTAAGACACTGGGGCGCATAGTGGCTGCCCCGTTCATCGGCCTTGCATATGTGGTTGTTCTTCCCTTTGCATTCGCGTTCACCTTGGCTACAACGGTTCTCAAGAGTATTTTGGGTCTGGCACGCAGAAGTATAGCCTTTGGCTGGCGACCCATGGAGGCATACCTCGCCGGTAAGAGGAAGAGAAGGACAGAAAAGAAAGAGGACAAAGAGAAATAGCTTATTGTAAGTATGCCCCCATTTTGTCCGAGGTCTGAGCCATGAGGAACCTTGAGTGCACGGAATTTTTGCGGCTGTGCTTACCCCGGCTCAGGCTTCGTTGGGCAGGCTTTCGCAAGGTTCGCCGGCAGGTTTGCAAGGAGCTGAGCCGCCGTAAGGCAGAGCTGGGTCTTCCTGGTTTTTCCGCTTACGAAGAATATATAAAAGACCATCCTGAAGAGTGGAAAATCCTCGACTCAGCGTGTCGGATAACAATTTCCCGCTTCTATCGCGACAAGGGTGTATTTGAAGAATTATGCTTCAAACTACTTCCCTCACTGGCAAGAAGCATATTATTGAGCGGAGGAAACGAGCTCAGCTGCTGGAGTGCCGGCTGCTGTTCGGGCGAGGAGGCCTACACCTTGCAGATCCTCTGGAAGGTCCGTGTTATACCCGCAATACGCTTTGATTTACCTCTTCGCATTATCGCTACAGATATAAACCGTGATGTGCTTGAACGAGCACGGGAAGGATGCTACCCGCAGAGCAGTCTCAGGGACCTCCCGAAGGAACTGATCCCGCAGGCTTTTACACAGTCCGGAAAGTCCTTCGCGGTCAAGAAACCTTTCAGAGAGAACATCGAATTTGCAGAGCAGGACATTCGTATTCAGCAACCAGCGGGATTCTTCCACCTCATACTCTGTCGCAATCTCGTGTTAACCTATTTTGAAGAAGCATTACAGCAAGAAATCCTTCGTAGAATTTCGAATAGGCTTCGCCGTGGAGGAATCTTCATTATCGGAATACACGAATCCCTGCCGCGTGGAGTGACCGATATCATCCCATATGGCAACACACCAGGGATCTATGAAAAGGTACTATGATGAAAATTGCTCACAAAAGGTTCGCTGCGAAATTGTCGATACAATCAGCATACTTGATATCTCCCTTTGCTGAGGTCGATACAGAACGTATCGATATTTGTCATTTCCCTTTCGATGATCGTGGTGATCTTTTTCGAAACGTCCCGGAGCCTTAGCTTTCCATCGGTCAGAACCTGAGCCGATGCCATTTGGGGCATGTCGATGGGCGTGCCTATCCTGCTGAGGAGGAGAACGTAGACTTCTTTCAGGCCTTCGACTTCCTCGTAGACCTTCCGTGCAATAACGTGGGAGAGGACATTGTATATTTTCCCCACGTGGCTCACCGGGTTCTTTCCTGCAGCTGCCTCAGTGCCCATAGGTCTGTTCATGGAGATGAGGCCGTTCACCCTGTTGCCCCGTCCCACCTGTCCCGAATCCGCATCCTCTGCAGAGGTGCCGAGAAGACTGAGGTAGATACCGCCGAGCCCCCGGTATCTCTCATCCAGGGTATTGAAATGAACCTCCATTTTCTCAACGCCACTGTGTGTTCTTAGAAAGGCCATCATATCTTTATGGACGATATCTTTTCTCTCGAAATACTCTTCTTCGGACAGGACATACCGGGAGAGGAGCGGCATGGCGACCGTGATATCGAACATATCCCTCTTTCTCATTCCCATGACCTTCACGTCTTCCCCCGTCTCAGGATGACGACTTTTAAACCTTTTCGAATTCAGGTATCTTTCCAGTTCAAGGACAATGGCCTCGGTGGGGCTTAAGGGGTAGTATCCCACTGCAGCTGAGGTGTCATTGGCAGACCGCACTTTTCCGGGTCTCGAAAAAATATCGGTAAGTTCCTCCGAACCCGGTGCCAGGATCACACGATACTTAAGATGTTTCTCGGGGTCGACGAACCGCAAGTTCTCTTTGATCCACTTTTTTGCAGCATGCACCGCGATCTCTGCAACCGGCACCACTTTGCCGGCCGCCTTGAATGTAGCCCTGTCCCCTATGGTGAGTTCCATCGGTCTTGTGACCCTGCCGCCTCCGAATGTCTTCGCGGTCCTCCCTGCTGCAAGGAGACCCTTATCAATATTATGGTGAAGGATCGCTCCGAAGGTCTTTGTATACTCACTGCTCAGGGCTATGGATATCGCCTCCATGAGAGAATCGCAGATAAAGTCGGGATGGCCTGCACCTTTCCTCTCAACGATCTCTACGTCGTGCTCGGTAACCGCCTTGCCTTTATACGTCTCGACGGAAATCATACGATAACGATATCAGAAATGACTGAAAATTTTCCGGAAATGTCGGGAGGCTTTTCTTGCTTCGCCTCCGGCGAGCAAATGCCGAGTAAGTTTTTGAGAAAATTACGCCCAAAACAGGCCGCTGGAAAAGAATTATGGTTGCATCTAATGCCGTCATGCCGTGAAGACGGTATCCAGGCGTCTTTGAAAAGAAATTGGATTTCCGTTTCCGCGGCAATGCCGGTTTTCACAGCTCTTCCAAGAAAACCGTCGATATTCATTCTTGACACAAACAGCTGACCTCGGGTATATTTAAACGAACGTTTAACTCAACTATATTTAAGAGGGTTTTTGTGGATACCAAGGAGGAGATTCTCAACGCTGCCGAAGTCCTCTTCGCGCGTTCGGGATACCATGCCTCATCGATGAGGGCGATAACGGAGAGTGCCGGAGTGAATCTGGCCCTCGTAAATTATCACTTCGGCTCCAAAGAGGCATTGCTTGAGGCCGTTGTCGCGCTGAGATTGCGGCCAGTAAATGAGGTCAGGCTCAAGAGATTGCAGGAGATAAGAAACAGGTCGGAGGAGCTGAATATAAAACCTGATCTTCCGGAGATTCTCCGGGCGTACATCGAACCGGTCTTCGGCACGGGCGAATCAGAGAGAGGCTGGGCGGATTTTGCAAACCTTATCGGAAGGGCATTCACAGAGCCTGACGAGACCGTTCAAAAAATATTGCTGCGGCATATGAAACCGGCAAACCAGCTTATGCTCGAATTGCTCAGGGCAGCCCTCCCCGATCTGTCCGGACAGGAGGTGTTCTGGAGATACCAGTTTCTGATCGGTGCGCTTGGCCGTGCGATACGCATGAACTCGAGCCCCGGATATGAGCGATTAAAGAAGAACTTTGAAACAGATTCCGAAACCCTGATTGAGATGCTGGTTTCTTTTGCGAGTGCGGGAATGGGAAAGACCGAAGGCCGCGTGGGTCGACGATGAGACATATCCTCCGTGCCCTTCAGCACAGAAATTACCGGCTCTACCGTATATCACGCCGGTCCCTCGATGGACTAAGGGAGAGAGTCCGCCCGATCTATGAAGCAAAAGGTATATGAAAAATCGTTCCTGGTCGTTAATGAAAGTTGTCATTCCCGCGAGCGAAGTGCGCCGGGAATCCTTCTGAAAACAAAGAAATCCCGCCGAGGCGGGACCGGACAGGCCGGAATGACATCGTAGTCAAACTTTAGTATTTCATTGCAAGTATTAATAACTCAGGTTGGTATAAATGACGGGAAACAGCAATAAATGGATGATCGCCGTGACGGTAATCATGGGAACGATCATGAGCGCACTGGACACCAGCATAGTCAATGTGGCGCTTCCTTTCATGCGCGGCAACCTTGGTGCCTCGATAGATGAGATTACCTGGGTTGCGACGGGCTATATGCTTTCCAATGTAATCGTTATGCCGATAATCGGGATGCTGAGCTCGCGCTTAGGCAGGAAGACGCTTTACGGTTTCAGCATCTTTCTTTTTACTGTGAGCTCCATGTTGTGCGGCCTGTCCTGGAGCCTCAGTTCTCTCGTCGTGTTCAGGATCATTCAGGGAATCGGCGGCGGTGCGCTTATCCCTGTGTCGCAGGCAATATTGAGAGAATCGTTCCCTCCGGAAGAGCAGGGCCTGGCAATGGGGATATACGGCTTCGGCGTCGTCCTCGGGCCCGCATTCGGGCCTACACTGGGGGGCTGGCTCACGGACAATTACTCGTGGCCGTGGATTTTCTACATCAATGTCCCGATCGGGATGCTCAACCTTCTGCTGGTCTACCGCTTCCTTCACGATCCGGCCTATCTGAAAAGGGAAAAGGGAAAAATCGATTTCCCGGGGCTGGGACTCCTTGTAATCGGCTTGGGCGCCCTTCAGCTAATGCTCGAAAAGGGGGAACGTCGAGATTGGTTTCAGTCGGATTTTATCCTCGCGCTCCTCGGAATAGCTGTTATTGGCTTGTCGCTTTTTGTATTATGGGAACTCGTTACGGACAGACCGGTCGTGAATTTGCGGCTTTTAAAGGACGCCAATTTTGCATCCGGGACACTATTGGGCGGCGTTCTCGGAATGGGACTTTACGGCAGCCTTTTTCTGCTTCCGCTTTTTCTCCAGCAGATCCTTGGATATCCTGCGCTCGATTCCGGGCTTGCACTCATGCCGAGGAGTCTTGCAATGGCACTTGCGATGCCTCTTGCAGGCCGGTTCTATAATAAGGCGGGCCCCAGGTTTTTGATCGGGATCGGCCTTATCATAACGGCCTTCTCTTTCTGGCAGCTTTCAGCCATATCGCTCGATGTAGGTTTCTGGGATATATTTGAACCCCAGTTTCTACAGGGTGTGGGCTTTGGAATGATATTTGTGGCCCTCAGTACCGCCGCGCTGTCCACGATACGCAAGACAAAGATGACCGATGCCGCCGGACTGTACAATGTCGTAAGACAGGTCTTCGGAAGCATAGGGATATCTCTCACCGCAACGCAGTTGACCAGGGGAGAGTCTATTTACGGCTCGGTGCTGTCTACGCATGTCAACGTCTTCAATCAGAAAGTAAACAACTGGGTCGGCGTTATGACCGGAGTCTTTGCCCAGAAAGGGGCAGACCAGGTCACGGCCCATAGCAGGACGCTGCAGCTGCTCAACAGCAACCTCATGAGACAGGCCGCAATGCTGGCGTATAACCGGGTCTTCTTGCTTGTTACGTTTCTTTTCATAGCGGCGATTCCTCTGATCATCTTGCTGAAAAGCAGCGACCATTCTTCATCCGGCGAGATTATGGTAGATTAAGAAATTGGAGGGCTGATCATGCGGGAACAGAATCAAAGACTTTTGATCACGATCTCAAGACAGATGGGAAGCGGAGGGTCTTACATCGGGCAAAGGTTGTCACGCCGCCTTGGAATCAAATACGTGGACAGGGATATCCTGAGAAGGACGACGGAATATCTCGGCGAGGATGAAAAGCATCTCGAATTCAGGGAGGAACGGGTTTCAGGCGTTTTGGAAAACCTTCTGAGGGGATTTATTCACGGCAGTCCCGAGGCGGCATATGTGCCTCCTGCGATCAGGCCTGTTTATGATCCCGAGCTGTTTAAAACAGAAGCCCGGGTCATTCAAAAGATCGCCGCTGCACACGATTCTGTTATAGTCGGGAGGGCAGGGTTTCACGTTTTAAGAGGACGCTCCGGGCTGATCAGTATCTTTCTGCACGCACCGGAGGAGTTTCGCATAACGCGCGTGCTGGAAACATATGACATTTCCGATCGTTCTGAAGCAGCCGTTCTCGTGAGAGAGTCGGATAAGGAACGGAGACGCTTCATACAAGCGGTCTCAGGTATGGAGTGGACCGATTCCCTGTGCTCTCATTTGTGTGTCGATACCGCATTCGCAGGATTCGATGCCGCGGAAGAGATCATTTTAAAGCTGGTTGAAAAGGTAAGGGGCGGTTAAGTCCTTCTTATAAAAGATGAAACTATTTGATATAGTATCCTGAAACCCGCCACTTCCCTCTAATCAATGCCGGCCATTTCTCTGCTGCCGATAAAACCAGCCTTTTCTTTATCTGAAGTCCCTGCTGAAACCACTGCCCCGGAAACGATCGGAATGACGGTTACGTCCGCCGTTGCCGAGTCGTGTGCCATGCCCGCGCTTCTCCGGCCTCTGGGGCAACCCCGGAGCGCCATCACGATTACGACGACCAGGATCACTACTGCGACGATCAGTCTTTTCATCTTCCCCGGTCTGCCTTTTTACCGGGAGGCCGTTTTCCGGGCGGTCCGGCGGCCCGACCCGTCATGCCCGCGCCCCTTTTCTTGAGTTCCCGGTGTCTGAAACAGCCAACCACGTGATCGTTTACCATTCCGACTGCCTGCATGAATGCATAACATATAGTGGTTCCGACAAACTTGAACCCTCTGCTCTGCAAATCTTTACTCATGGCGTCGGATTCGGGAGTGCTGGAAGGAATATCGGTAATCTTCTCCCATGAATTCTGAATGGGTTTGCCGTCAACGAATTGCCGGACGTAGTGATCGAAACTTCCAAATTGCTCCTGCACCTGCAGGAATGCTCCGGCGTTCGTGATGGCCGCGTTGATCTTGAGCCTGTTTCTTATGATCCCGGGATCAGTCAGCAACCGGGAAACGTCGGCCTCGGAGTACCGGGAAATCTTCCGGGCGTCAAAATTGTCGAACGCCTTTCTATAACCCTCCCGCTTTCTCAGGATGGTGGACCAGCTCAGTCCTGCCTGCGCGCCTTCCAAAATAAGAAACTCGAATAGGCTTCTGTCGTCGTGAATTGCCTCGCCCCATTCATTGTCATGGTAGTACTGCTCCAGCTCGCTCCTGTAGGCCCATTCACAACGCTTCACGGGAAATCTTCGTCGCCTCAGTTGGCACATAACAAGTCATTATCGAGTTTCTGTTCTTCTTCGGAAATAGTATCATGCCCGCGTGATTTTTTCATGAGCATTGCAGTTTTGCTGATTTTCGGTATACTTTTCCTATAGATCGCCTTTGGGCGGCAGAACTGTGAACAGGAAGGGGAAAGACATGGCAAGAACGAAGATGTCGGAAAAGAAGACTGCAAAGAAGGCGGCAGTGAAGACTGCTTCAAGAAAGACGGCGGTAAAGAAGACTGCAGGTGTGAAGGAAGGAAGCAAATACGTATGCGGAGTCTGCGGCCTCGCCGTCACTGTCGATACCGCCTGCGGCTGCGCTGAAACTGCCCACCTCATCTGTTGTGAAAAGCCGATGAAGGTGAAGAGGTAGCGTAAAACTGCCGCAGGAGCGCCCTGCCGGCAATCGGGATCGCAACAGGCATTGCCGCAGGAGCTTGCCTCGTCGCCATCGGCACGGGAGTTTCGCGGCGCGCCGTCGTGCCGTTTCTTCCGATCATCAGTCCGGCAGCGGCCGTGTATCTATGGGTAAGACTTTACTTGAGGCACCGCCCGAAAAGGAAATGACTTTGCGGCTTTGCCGCGCCGTTTTTCTATGCGCGACGTCGTGGCGCTCTCCCCAGCCGGCCGTGCTCAGTACACTGCGCCGAATACCGCCGGTGCTCTGGTCATTCTAATACGGCCATTTCCAATCCTGAATCTCCGGCCTGTCGACCCCGTGCTCGTGAGCGTAAGAGAGGTGCTCGATGATCCGGTCCTTCAGCCAGTCCTTTACGTGGGCCCCCGATTTCTGCAGCGCAGGAACACGGTCGATAACATCGATCGAAAGATTGAACCTGTCGACCTGGTTCCGGATAGCCAGTTCCAGAGGCGTGTTTATATTCCCCTTCTCCTTGTAGCCGCGTACATGCATATTGGCATGATTGGTGCGGCGGTAGGCCAGTTTGTGGATCAACCAGGGGTACCCGTGGAAGTTGAAAATGACCGGCTTGTCGGCCGTAAACAGGGAATCGAAGTCGCGGTCCGCAAGCCCATGGGGGTGTTCGGTCGCCGGCTGCAGTTTGAAGAGATCGACGACGTTGACGAAGCGGAGCTTCAGGTCCGGGAATTTTTCGCGGAGGATTGCGGTAGCCGCAAGGGCTTCCATCGTGGGGATATCGCCGGCGCTCGCCATAATCACATCAGGCTCTCCTCCCTGGTCGCTGCTCGCCCAGTCCCAGATGCCGATCCCCTTTCCACAGTGTGAAATGGCGCGGTTCATGTCAAGATACTGAAGGTGAGGCATCTTGTCGGCGACGATGACGTTCACATAACCGACGCTCCGCAGACAATGGTCCGCCACGCTGAGCAGGCAGTTCGCATCGGGAGGCAGATAGATGCGCGTCACGAGTGCGCTCTTGTTCGTCACCACATCGAGGAACCCGGGGTCCTGGTGGGTGAAGCCGTTGTGGTCCTGGCGCCAGACCGTAGAGGTGATCAGGAAATTCAGAGAGGAGACCGGCACGCGCCATTCGACCTCGGTCTTGCACTTTTCGAGCCACTTTGCATGCTGGTTGAACATGGAATCTATGATATGCACGAATGCCTCATACGAAGAGAAGAAGGCATGACGACCGGTCAGCACGTAGCCTTCCGCCCAGCCTTCCAGGGTGTGTTCGCTGAGCATCTCCATCACACGGCCGTCCGTCGAGAGTTCGCCCCCATCGGAGTCCTCGGGTCTGAACCCGGCCATCCATGTCTTCTTGCTGGCCCGGTAAATCTCCTGAAGACGATTCGAGGCCGTCTCATCAGGCCCGAAGACGCGGAAGTTCGTCATGTTTTCCCGCATGACGTCCCGCAGGAATTGACCGAGGACGAATGTCGGCTGGACTTCGGATTTTCCCGGCTCGGAGACAGGAACTGCGTATTCCCGGAAATCCGGTAGGCGCAGGGGTTTCCGCAGCGAGCCGCCGTTGGTGTGCGGGTTGGCGCTCATACGCCTGCTTCCCGTCGGAGCCAGTTCCCTGAGCTCCGGGACCAACGCACCGTTCTGATCGAACAGTTCTTCCGGTCTGTAGCTCCTCATCCAGTCTTCGAGGATCCTCAGGTGGGGGGGGTTGTCGGCCACGTCGGGGATCGGTATCTGATGAGACCGCCAGAAGCCCTCCTGCTTATGCCCGTCGATCTCCCTTGGCCCGGTCCAGCCCTTCGGAGAGCGGAGGATGATCATGGGCCAGCGCGGACGTTTCGCGACCCCGCTCCGGCGGCATTCTTCCTGGGCGGACCTGATCTGCATTATGCAGGTCTCGAGCGCAGCCGCCATTTTCCGGTGCATGAACTGCGGGTCTTCACCCTCCACGAGATAGGGGGTCCACCCGAAACCGAAGAAGAGACTCTGCAGCTCTTCCGGGGAGATGCGCGCGAGAATCGTCGGATTCGACGATCTTATAACCGTTCAGATGGAGAATAGGCAGCACCGCGCCGTCACGGACCGGGTTAAGGAATTTGTTCGAATTCAGTGAGCCCATCAGGGGACCGGTTTCCGCTTCGCCGTCCCCCACGACCGCGGCGACGATCAGGTCCGGATTGTCGAAGGCTGCGCCGAATGCGTGCGACACGCTGTAGCCAAGCTCGCCGCCTTCGTGGATCGAGCCCGGAGTTTCAGGCGTGCAGTGGCTTCCGATGCCGCCCGGGAATGAAAACTGTTTGAAGAACTTTCGCATGCCTTCCGCATCCCCGAACATGTCGGGGTAGACCTCTGAATACGTACCTTCGAGGTAGCAGTTGGCGAGTGTCGCGGGGGCGCCATGTCCCGGGCCGGAAATGTACAGCACGTTCAGGTCGTATTTCTTGATCAGACGGTTCAGGTGCACCCAGATGAAACTCTGGCCGGCATCTGACCCCCAATGCCCGACAAAGCGCTTCTTGAGGTGCTCCACCCTGAGCGGCTCTCGCAGCAGTGGATTGTCCTTCAGATACAACATCCCGAGCGAGAGATAATTGCATGCGCGCCAGTAGGCGTCCATCTTCCGGAGTTCATCAGCCGAAAGCTGATTTTCTCCTCCGGCTCCAGACGACGTTTCGGTCGTGAATTGATCCATAATACATTTCCTCCTTTCATGCGAGCGGGCAGAAGACTCAGGAACGGCGTATGAGGGAAGAGCCTCGCTCATTTTGCCGAAATGACCTTTATCCTTTTCCCACAGAATACCATGGAAAGAAAACGATGCCTAATGAACTACCCCGCAGCAGAGCTGCGAGGTATCTATTTGTCATTCCGGCTTGTCCGGAATCTTTCCGGAAGGATTCCCGACGCGCTTCGCTTGCGGGAATGACAAACAAAAAAAAGACTTGAACCCCGATGCAGAGCATCGAGGAATTCCTTTGATTAAAACAATCCCTGTTTTTCTGTAGGGATATTCCTACTACCCCGGCCTCGTGCAATCGGATTATATCCCAATCCCGGCGCGAACCTATGAAATAGGGTTCATATGCCATATAATGGACTAAAAACAGGAACGGATAAGAGACGGCGCTATTTCAAAAAAGAGGGACACGTTTTTACGAACGATACCGGGGCCGTGGTGAAAAAGGAACCGATACGCCGCACCATAACAGCGGATCATAAATAGGGAGACTATCATGGCAAAGTTTGATTTTGACATAGGGATCCTTGGAGGCGGCGCGGCAGGACTTACCATCGCATCTGGGGCCGCCCGGCTGGGGGCCGGAACTCTCCTCATCGACAAGGAAACGAGGCTGGGTGGCGACTGTTTGCACTACGGTTGCGTCCCGAGCAAAACTCTTATCAGGACAGCCCATGTCCGGCACCTTATGAAAAGGGCCCGACGTTTCGGGCTGCCCGATCCCGACATGAAACCGGTCGATTTCAAGGCCGTGGCAGCACGGATCCGGTCTGTCATCGGCGCTATACAGCAGCACGACTCGGAGGAAAGGTTTTGCGGCCTGGGGGTGAAGATCGCGTTCGGCAATCCCGTGTTCACTGACGAGCATACAATCATCCTTAACGGCAAGACCTACTCGGCAAAGACATGGGTCGTCTCAACGGGGTCCTCACCTTCGATACCTCCGGTTGAAGGACTGGACAAAACCCCCCTCATCACCAACAGGGAACTTTTCTCCCTGGACCGCCTTCCGGCTTCCCTGATCTTCCTGGGCGGCGGACCCATCGCATCCGAAATGTCCCAGGCCTTTGCCCGGCTGGGCAGCAGGGTGACCGTCGTCCAGCGCGGCGGCCAAATCCTCACCAGGGAAGACAAAGACATGGCGGATACGGTGATGCAGGTGATGACGGAGGAAGGCGTGACATTCCATCTCGGTTCCACGATTGTCGGGGTAAAGGACCTCGGCGCGGAAAAGGAAGTCATCATAAAAAAGGCTGGGGAAACCGTAAGCTTGAAGGCGGAAACGATCGTCGTGGCCGCGGGGCGGGACGCAAATGTCGAAGGCATGGGACTTGAGGGAATCGGAATCGAATTCGACAGGAAAGGCATAAAGGTCGATAACCGTATGAGGACGAACCATTCGCACATCTATGCCGCGGGGGACGTCACCGGCGCGTACCAGTTCACCCACGCCGCAGGGTACGAAGGCGGCATCGTCGTGAGCAATGCGATCTTCCACTTGCCGAGAAAGGCCGATTATACGTTCCTCCCGTGGTGCACCTATACGGACCCGGAACTGGCAAGCATCGGCATGAACGAAAGCGCCGCGAAGGGAAAAGGCATAGCCTGTTCGGTCTGGACTGAGGAGTTCCGGACGAATGACAGGAGCCTTACCGAGGGTGAAGAGATCGGCAAGATAAAGCTGATACTGGATGAACGCGAAAAACCGCTTGGGATTCAGCTTCTGGGACCCCACGCCGGGGAGCTCCTCAGCGAGTGGGTAGCGATCCTCAGCGGCGGGGTAAAACTCTCAACCCTGGCCGGCGCCGTCCATCCGTACCCGACACTCGGCGAGATAAACAAGAAGGTAGTGGGAAACTTCTTTTCACACAAACTATTCTCGGACAAGGTGAGAAAACTGCTCACGTTCTTCTTCAATTTCAAAGGAAGGGCTTGCGGGTAACCGGAGACGCTGAAGGTCCCGGTCTCCAAACTGTCAGGAAGCAATCGGTGTATCAAGAGTCAGGATTTCATCCTGAAAAAGTCCTCTGCCGTATCCATGTCCGACAACGCAGGCACCAGGCTCCATGTCAGGCCCAGTCTCCCGATTGCCGATATCGTTTCGCCGAGGACTCCGGACGATCCCCAGGAAATTCCTCTGAAAACACCTTCGTGAAGTGATCTCATGCCGATAAGATAATATCCTCCGTCGGCTGCAGGTCCCACCACCGTGTCCGTTCGGTCGAGTTCTCGGAACGCCTGAACGATAATATCCCTGCCGAGCTTCGGGATATCCGATCCGACCAGGACAGCCTTCTCCGCACCGCATGCAAACAAGTCGTGCAGTGCATTGCTCATAATATCGCCGATATCTGCGCCGCGCTGCGGCACAAGGACATTCCCCGGCAGCCATTTCTCGAACTGATCCTTCCTATCGGCGGGAGTATAAAAGACTTCTCTTTCGTACCCGGATTCCCCGGGAAACGTGTTCTCCATTATTCTCTCCGCGATGATTCTGTATTCCTCTGCGGCCCGTTCCTCCCCGATCACTCTTGCAAGCCGGGTCTTCACCTCTCCGGGCCGGGGGAATTTCACCAGGATGCCCAACACGCTCTTTCTGTTCATCGGTAGTACATCCTGGCAAGTTTGCGCGGATCCCGTCCAAGCCTGTAAAGCGCCATTATGAGCTGGTTCATCGCGGCCGTGCGGAGCAGGCCCCTTCTCTCCCATCGCCGCTCCGAGGTATAGGCCTTTCGGCGCAGAATGACCACCCGCCCTTTTCTTTTCATCTTTTCGATAAGATCGACATCTTCCATTACGGGGATGTCACGATATCCCCCGATGTCGTCAAATACGTCCCTGCGGACGAAAATACCCTGATCTCCATAGGGGAGAGTAAAAAGAGAACACCTCAACCTCACCCATTGTTCCACGAGCCGGTATTTTATTTTGGCGCATTCTATCTTGAAAGTGAAGGCTCCGCCTGCGACCGATTTGTCCTCAAGTGCGGCAACGATATCCCGGGCCCATCCCCCCTGGAGCACAGTGTCGGCGTGAAGGAAAAACAGGATATTCCCCTGTGCCGATGAGGCGCCCCGGTTCATCTGCGCACCCCTGCCGCGGGTCGTTTTTTCTATCCTCACTGCCGGATATCTTTCCGCAAGCTCGACCGTTCCGTCCTCGCTTCCCCCGTCGGCGACGATTATTTCTGAGACGTGCGGCTCCGCCCTAATGCCCTCCAGGGACCTCCCGATGTTTTCTTCTTCGTTTAACGTCGGGATGATTACAGAAATCATTGCGCAATGCCTCTCATCGAATATCTCTCTGGTTTCTGATTTATATTATATCCGGAATAGAGCCCAAAGACATTCACGCGTCGAGTCTTTTAAGCTTAATCCGCAAAAGCAGACAGAAGGTCTTGCACTGATAACGAGCCGTATGCTATAAAAAAGTCTATACGGTAAGCTGTTTGCATCGTTCCGAAGCCTCGGTGCGAGTGAGGATTCAGCGCACAGGCAGCGGGCTAGCGGGAGGTTCCCCCGTGTTTCACGGGACAGCTTCCCGGGAATGCGGAAAAGAGAAGGAGGTGTGCAAGGTGGAACCGGACGCGCAGAAAAGGAATTCGGGCATAGCTTTGATCGGAGGCCTGCCCTGGGGCAGCCACTTCTGTCAGTTCTACCGCACGAAGAAGGATTTACTCGACGTCCTTGTCCCTTACTTCAGGGCGGGGCTCGAGAGCGACGAGCTCTGCGTATGGGTCACCTCGGACTTCGTTACCGAAGAGCACGCCTTGCGGGCTATGAAAAAGGGTGTGCCTCGCTTCCCGGAATACCTGGCGAAAAAGCAGATAGAAATATTCCCTTACACCGACTGGTATCTCAAGGGCGGAAAATTCGACCTTACGAGGACGCTTGACATGTGGAAGGAAAAACACGATGAGGCATTGTCAAAAGGGTTCGCAGGGATGAGAGTGAGCGGCAATCCCTACTGGATCGACAACAAGAAGGACTGGGACGATTTCGCCTGCTACGAGGCGGAGATAAACAACGTCATAGGCGGCTACAGGCTGCTGGTGCTCTGCACATACTCGCTCAAGAAGTGCGGCGTCGTCGAGATCATGGACGTCGTAAAGAACCACGAGTTCGCTCTTGCCATGAACCGCGGCACGTGGCAGATCGTCAGCATGCCGGGCATCGGCCACGGCCGTGCTTCATAGATTGTTATCGCGCGACGCATGACCGCAATTTTTAGCGCGGCGGAGACACGGACATATGCACTTCGATAAACGGAAATCCGGCATCTCGTTCATTGATGATCTGCCCTGGGGCAGCCATTTCTGCCAATTCTATCAGACAAAGAAGGATCTGCTTGATATACTTGTCCCCTACTTCAGGGCGGGGCTCGAAAACAACGAGCTTTGCGTCTGGGTCACCCCGGAGAACCTCAGTTCCGATGATGCGGAGAAGGCGCTGCGGAAAGCCGTTCCGCATTTTGATGACTATGCAAAAAGGGACCAGATGGAGATAATCCCTGCCGGACTGTGGCCAACCGGCGGCGGGAAGTCCGGCAGGGCGGTCATCTCGAAGGTCGACAACGCGGCCGCCCGCGGTTTTGACGGCTTGAGGCTCGCGTGCAACGCCATCCCTGAAAGGGAGGACGGGAAAGCCTTTTCCACGTACGTGACTGATGCGGTGAGCAGATACAACGCGATCGCTGTCTTTGCCTACCCCCGGGACGACTTCGATGCGATAGGGCTCATGGAGGTCGTCAAGAACCACCGGTTTGCCCTTGTCCGGAATGCAGGCAGGTGGGAGGTGATCGAGAGCTCGGAGGCGCGGACAGTCAAGGATGCGCTGAAGAGGAGTGAGGAAAAGCTCCAATCTCTTTTCAGCAACATGTCGGAAGGGTTTGCCTATCACAGAGTGGTGCTCGATGCCGGGGGAAAGCCCTGCGATTACATCTTCCTCGAAGTCAATAAGGCATTCGAAAGACTGACCGCCCTTAACGGAAAAACTGTGATCGGCAAAAGGGCCACGGAGGTTCTTCCTGGAATCGAGAATGACCCGACGGACTGGATCGGAAAATACGGGAACGTTGCGATGACCGGAACGCCTCTGCATTTCGAGAGCTATTCAGAATCGCTCGAACGGTGGTATTCGGTCTCGGCCTTCAGTCCGCACAAGGGCTATTTCGCAATGACGGTGAGCGACATTACCGGGCGCAAGCAGGGGGAAGAGGCGCTGCGGAGGAGCAACGTTACGCTGGAACTCCTCGCCGAATCCGCACGGCTGCTCCTGACAAGCGAGACGCCGGAAAGGATCGTCCGGACGATTTGCGAAAAAGTGATGCATCATCTCGACTGCGATGCCTTCTTCAATTACCTGGTGCAGGAAGGCCGGCAACGCATGCGGCTGAATGCCTCTGCGGGGGTCCCCGAGGAGACTGCAAAGGAAATCGAATGGCTCGATTTCGGGGTGGCGGTCTGCGGGTGCGTCGCCAGAGACGGCTGCAGGATTATCGCTGAAGATATCCCCAACACTCCCGATGATCGGACCGTCCTCGTCCGCTCCTTCGGCATACAAGCCTATGCCTGCCATCCCCTGATCTACCAGGGGAGGACGATCGGCACGCTCTCTTTCGGGACACGCAACCGCGCGCACTTCAGTCACGAGGAAGTCGAGCTGATGAAAGCGGTCACGGACCTGGTGGCTACGGCTATGGCGCGGAAACGTGCGGAGGAATCGCTCATACGGGCCAAAGAGGAATGGGAGCTTACCTTCGACAGTGTGCCTGATATGATTGCGATCATCGACAACCGGCACCGGATAATGCGGGTAAACGAAGCGATGGCCCTACGTTTTGGGCTGAAGGTCGAAGAGTGTGTCGGACTGCCCTGTTATCAATACGTACACGGGTTGTCGGGACCGCCGCCGTTCTGTCCTCACTCCCGAACCATATGCGACGGCAGTCAGCATTTCGAAGAAATCCATGAGAGCAACCTCGGCGGCTGCTTTCTTGTCAGCACGACTCCCCTGCGCGGTAGGCAGGGGCAGATGATCGGTTCCGTGCATGTCGCTCACGATATTACGGAGCGCAAGAAAGCCGAGGAGAGGATAATGTCTCTCAATGAGCAATTGAGGCGAAACATCGAAGAGCTCTCCTCCGCGAACAAAGAGATCGAGGCATTCAGCTATTCTGTTTCACACGATCTGCGGTCACCGCTCCGGAGCATTGACGGCTTCAGCCAGGAACTTCTCGAAGATTACAGCGACAAACTGGACGAGAACGGGAGAGACTCTCTGCGGCGAATCCGTGCCGCAAGTCAGCGTATGGGCCTTCTCATAGACGGTCTCCTCATGCTCTCCCGTATTTCGCGCTCCGAATTGACGCATGAGCCGGTAAATCTGAGCGCTGTCGCCCGTGATGTTGCGAGAGTGCTTCAAGAGACCCAGCCGGAAAGAGAAGCGGAGTTTGTGATATCCGAGGGGCTTTTTGCAGAGGGCGATGAAAGGCTCTTGTACGCCACGCTCCAAAACCTGCTCGGCAACGCGTGGAAATTTACCGGGAAGAGCGGGAAGTCCCGTATAGAGTTCGGCGCAAGCCGGGTCGATGGACGACCCGTTTATTTTGTGCGGGACAATGGGGCCGGCTTTGATATGGCCTTTGCGGACAAGCTGTTCAGGCCGTTCCAGCGTCTCCATGACGCGGCTGACTTTTCCGGCACGGGAATAGGCCTGGCGACGGTGCAGCGTATCATCCATCGTCACGGCGGCCGGGTCTGGGCCGAAGGCAAGGTCGGAAAAGGAGCGACGTTCTATTTCACGCTAAAACACACGCAATGATAATGCGGGAAAGGATGTAATGAAGGTCGGATGAAAGACAAGGTCATTCTTTTGGTGGAAGATAATCCCGATGACGTCAAACTGACATTGAGGGCGCTGAAGAAGAGCAATATTCTGAACGACGTGGTCGTCGCCGGCGACGGCGTCAAAGCCCTCGATTATCTTTTCGGCACCGGGGAATATTCAGGCCGCGACATACGGAACACGCCGCAGGTGATACTGCTCGACCTGAATATGCCGCGCATAGGGGGTATTGAGGTCTTGCAGCGCATACGCTCCGACGAGAGGACGAAATTGCTTCCCGTCGTTGTGCTCACCACCTCGAGCGAGGACGCAGACCGCATCGACAGTTACCGCCTGGGCGCAAATAGTTACGTCAGGAAGCCGGTGAACTTTGACCAGTTTGCGAAGGCGGTCCAGCAGCTTGGGCTCTATTGGCTCCTTCTCAATGAAGCGCCTTGACAGGAGCGTCTGAAGCCTCCTGCGCAGTGGCGCGGAGATCAGAACGCACGAACGCAACTGTTCGAACAGAAACCGGACATCGCAGGGCTACAGGAAATGACACTTCAGGCAAAGCGCCGATGGCGCTACCCTCAGGAGCTTTGGATACTCTCCCTTGCTGTGCGGGTCGTGGCACGTGACGCAAGTCATCTTGCCGTCTTTGGTCAATGGCAAATCGACCTTCACGGAGGGGGACAAACCGACCCTGTGTTCGCTCCCGCTCTTTCTCTCCGGGTGACACCCAACACACAGTTCAGCGAGCGGATTCTTGAGGCGAACATCCGTGCCTCCTGCGGAAGAGACGTGGCAGTAGCCGCACTCGTGCTTGTCGGCCGCGAACGCATACCCGGCCATAAACAGGGCGACTGTGAAGCCAAGGACTGCTCTCTCTATCGCGTTTCCGTGCATCCGTGACATGATCTTCCTGACTTTTTTCTCCGACATCCATGGGGTCAAAAAAGCCCCGGCCTCCCGTTCTCTTTCCCGATCATTTTCATGAGCTCGTCGTAGCTGATCGTCCTGACCCCGAGGGTCTTTGCCTTCTGTAATTTTGAGCCGGGAGACTCCCCGACCACAAGATAGTCCGTGCCCGCCGATACTGCGGAAGACACCTGCCCTCCCCGGGACTCGATCAGCTCTTCCACCCCTTTCCTTGGTTTCGGAAGCGTACCTGTGATTACGAACGAGAGCCCTTCCAGGGGCCTCCTGCCCTCTTCGCCCGAAACAAAATCAGGATTGGTCATCCTCAATCCTAACAACTTGAGGGCCTCGAGGGTCCTGATGTTCTTTTCGTCGCCGAAGAACACGGCGGCGGAGGAGGCGATCTTTTCCCCCATCTGCTTTATCTCCATAATCCTTTCCGGCTTCACATGGTATAAGTTATCGAGACTCCTGAAATGCCTTGCGAGAAGTTTCGCGGCATATTCTCCTACGTGGATGATTCCTATCGCAAACAGGAACTTGGTAAGCGTGGCATGTTTCGACCTCTCGATTGCGCCGATGAGATTCTGTGCCGATTTCTCCGCGAACCTTGGCAACCCGAGAAGGTCCTCCTTCTTCAGACGGTAGATATCTTCGAAATGCCTGATCAGCCCCCGCGAATACAGGAGTCCGACGTTCTTCTCCCCGAGCCCTTCGATATCCATCCCTCCCCTTGAGGCAAAATGGATGATCTTCTCCTGTACCTGGGCGGGGCAGTGGAGCGAGACACACCGGACCGCCACCTCACCTTCCTCTCTTATCACTCGCGAACCGCATGCAGGGCATTTTTCGGGGACAGACACCTTTCTCTCTCTTCCGGTCCTCTTCTCCCGGATGACCGAAATCACATGGGGGATCACATCTCCGGCCCTTTCGACGACAACGGTATCCCCGACCCGTATGTCTTTCCTCTCTATTTCATCCCAGTTGTGAAGGGTCGACCGGGACACGGTGACACCGCCGATGCGCACGGGTTCGAAGACGGCAAAGGGAGTGATGACTCCTGTCCTGCCGACGCTCCCGAGGATCTCCCTGATCCTTGTGGTGCCCTGATGCGCCCGGAACTTGTAGGCTATGGCCCACCGGGGTTCCCTCGTCTTCACTCCGAGTTCCTCCTGGAGCGGAAAGTCATTCACCTTTATCACCGCCCCGTCGGTTTCGAAGGGGAACGACCTCCGGCCTTCCTCGATTTCCCTGGCGGCATCGATGGCCTTCTCTATTCCAGTTACGACTTCCATCTTCGCCGGGGTCGGGAATCGCCTTTCCCGGAGCCATTGTATGAAATCCGACTGACTCCTGAAGCGCATCCCCCTCACCCTCCCGAGACCATAGCACGCGAGATGAAGTTTCCGCGAAGCGGTGATCGCAGGGTCAAGCTGTCTCACGGACCCTGCGGCGGCATTCCTCGGGTTTGCGAACGGGGCCTCTCCGTTGTCCTCTCTCTGTCTGTTCAGCTTCTCGAAGTCCTCCAGGTCCATATACACTTCTCCCCTGATATCGATCTCCCCGGGCCCTTCTATCTTTAAGGGAACCGCTTTTATGGTCCTGATATTCCGGGTCACATCTTCCCCTTCGTAACCGTCTCCCCGCGTAGAAGCCGTCACGAGCAGCCCGCCCCGGTAGGTAAGTTCCATAGCGAGGCCGTCGTATTTCGGCTCGATGGTGTACTCGATCTCTTCATCCCTTCCGAGGAGCCTCTTTACCCTCCCGTCGAATTCTCTCACCTCGTCGTAGGTGAAGGCGTTGTCGAGGGAGAGCATCGGCTCGGCGTGCCTGACTTTTTCAAACTTTTCGAGAGGCGGGGCCCCGACCCGCAGCGTGGGGGAGTCGGGGAGGACGTAGTCGTACTTCTCCTCGAGCTCCTTCAGCCTGCGGTAGAGCAGGTCATACTCTTCGTCGGAAATGACCGGCGCATCGAGGACGTAGTATCGGTAATTGTGGTAGTTGAGATCCTTGACGAGCTTCTCTATTTCTTGTTTGATGTCTTTATTTACGGTTTCCGGCATATAATAATTTCCCGTCCGATGGATAAATAAGAATACTGTAGCACAAAAAAATGAAGAAAGGCAGAGAAGATCCCTGTCCAATTATCTTGCCCGTTCTTCCCAACACTGCAGATCACTTGCGAATAAGCGGCATTCTGCTGCGAAGTTGCTGAATGACGTGGGAAGGACTAAGCCGCTGTGCCTGTTTATGGAGATTCGATAAAGACCATCCAGTCTTCTTACTTCGAAAAAGGGTGTTTGTGGGGC
>JAMCWJ010000093.1:443-5883 GCA_023475105.1 Nitrospirota bacterium | reverse complement strand
TTCTTCAGTTCCTCTTCAAGAGCCCTTCCTTCCTTCTGGAGAGCGTCGAAGGGGGAGAAAAATGGGCACGGTACTCCTTCCTCGGGTCGAGGCCCTCGAAAGTGATACGCAGCCGGGGCCGGCAGGTCGAGATCCGGGAGGAGGGCAGAGATCCGGTGGTGCGCGAGATGGACGATCCCCTGGAGGCGCTGAAAGAGGAGATCTCGAAATACAGGCCGGTCGAGGTGAAAGGGCTGCCGAGGTTTTTCGGCGGACTCGTAGGCTACATCGGGTATGACATGGTCAGGTTCTTCGAGAGGGTGCCCGATCGCGGCAGGAGGGGGCTTGATCTCCCGGACATGTTTTTCATGCTGACTGATACCATGCTGATCTTCGACAGTCTGAAGCAGAAAATCAAGGTCGTCTCGAATGCCCACCTCGAACACGGGAGACCCGAGGAGGCATATCGCCATGCGGAGAGAAAGATAGAGGAGATCATCGAGCGGCTGAAGCGGGTCCCTGCGGAAAATGGACGGGCAGCGATCAGGAAGATCGCGCCCGGGGCCGCAGCGGACGGGGAACGGGGCGGTTTCCGGTCTTCCTTCGGCGCAAAGGATGCCTTTACCGATGCGGTTGCGAAGGCGAAGGAATTCGTCATGGCGGGAGACGTGGTCCAGGTTGTGCTTTCCCAGAAGTTTGAACGGGAATCGACGGTCGAACCCTTCGACGTGTACAGGTCGCTCCGTGCGATAAATCCCTCCCCGTATATGTATTACCTTGACACGGGGGACGGAAAGGTCGTTGGGTCGTCCCCGGAGATTCTGGTGAGGCTTGAGGGGAGGGGGGTCGTGCTGCGTCCGATTGCAGGCACGAGGAGACGCGGAGAAACGGATGCGGAAGACAGGGCTCTTGAAGAGGAACTGAAGAAAGATCCGAAGGAGGTCGCGGAGCATATCATGCTCGTAGACCTCGGAAGAAACGATGTCGGGAGGATTGCGCGGACGGGCTCCGTCAGGGTGACGGAACTGATGACCGTTGAAAGGTACAGCCACGTCATGCACCTTGTCTCGAATGTGGAGGGAGACCTTAGGGAGGGGCTGGACGCCTTTGACGTGCTCAGGGCGAGTTTCCCGGCGGGCACCGTTACCGGCGCCCCGAAGGTGCGGGCAATGGAGATCATCGAGGAGCTTGAACCGACGAAACGAGGCCCTTATGCGGGCGCGGTCGGATATTTCAGCTACTCGGGGAATATGGACACCTGTATCACGATACGCACGCTCCTGATAAAGGACTCTACGGTCTCCGTGCAGGCCGGCGCGGGCATCGTGGCCGACTCCGATCCTTCACGGGAATATACGGAAACGGTGAACAAGGCAACGGCGATGATGAAGGCCGTCGATATGGCCGAAAAGGGGTTGGAGTAAATGCTGCTGATGATCGACAACTACGACTCCTTCACCTATAACCTCGTCCAGTACCTCGGCGAACTCGGCGAGGAGATCAGGGTCTTCAGAAACGACAAGATTACGGTAGAGGAGATCGAGGCCCTGGGTCCGGAGAGGATCGTGATATCCCCCGGCCCCTGCACCCCGAAAGAGGCAGGAATCTCGATAGGGGCGGTACGGCATTTCGCCGGAAAGGTCCCCTTGCTCGGCGTCTGTCTCGGGCACCAGTCGATCGGAGCTGCCTTCGGGGGGGAGATCATCCGCGCCCCGAGACTCATGCACGGCAAGACCTCCACGATACACCATGACGGCCGCACCCTCTTCGAAGGTCTGCCGAACCCTTTTGAGGCGACGCGGTATCACTCCCTTCTCATCAGAAAAGAGAGCCTGCCGGAGTGTCTCGAGATCTCCGCCTGGACGGACGCAGGAGAGATCATGGGAGTGAGACATAAGGAATATGTACTTGAAGGGGTCCAGTTCCATCCCGAATCGATTCTCACTACGGTCGGAAAGGATCTTTTGGGAAACTTTCTGAAACTGGGGGAAAAGCGATGATAAAAGAGGCGATACACCTCATTGTCCAGGGGATCCATCTCTCGGAGACGGAGATGACGGAGTGCATGAGGGAGATCATGGAGGGGCGCGCGGGCGAAGCGCAGATGGGCGCCTTCCTGACGGCCCTGCGCATCAAGGGCGAGACAGTCGAAGAGATCACGGGCGCTGCAAGGATCATGAGGGAGAAGGTCACGCCTATTGCTGCGCCGGAAGGCGTTCTCGATACCTGCGGGACGGGCGGCGACATGTCCCACACGTTCAATATCTCGACCTGCACGGCTATCGTGAGTGCCGCGGCGGGCGTACCTGTTGCGAAGCACGGCAACCGCTCTGTCTCGAGCCGGTCCGGGAGCGCCGACGTACTCGAAGCGCTCGGAGTGAAAATAGACCTGCCTCCGGAAAAGGTCGAGAAATGCCTGTTCGAAACGGGTTTCGGCTTCCTCTTTGCCCCTTTGTTCCACCCTGCGATGAAATACGCCATAGGGCCGCGAAGGGAGATAGGCATTAGGACTGTTTTCAACATACTCGGACCATTGACGAATCCGGCTGGAGCTAAGAAACAGATACTCGGCGTTTTTGCCGGCAGGCTGACCGATACGCTTGCGCAGGTCCTCAGGAACCTCGGTTCCGAAGACATCATGGTGGTGCACGGAGAAGACGGCCTCGATGAAATCACGATCTCCGACGGCACGCGGATCTCGCGGTACAAGGGAGGGGAAGTCGAGACGTTTTACGTCACCCCAGAGAATTTCGGCGTCGACAGGGCGGACGTCGAGAGTCTTCAGGGAGGCGACAAGGAAGAAAATGCAAAGATCCTCCTCTCGGTCCTGAAGGGCGAAAGGGGTCCCAGGCGGGATATCGTGCTCATGAACGCCGCAGCCGCTCTCGTCGTGGCGGGAAGGGCAAGGGGGTTCGAAGATGCGATGCTGATCGCGGCAGACGCGATCGATTCCGGCGACTCACTCAGAAAGCTTGAAGAGATCATTCGGGTCTGCAATTCCTTATAAGACCCGCGGTGCTTCTTCGGCGGAAGGGGCGGAGGGACTTACCTTTCAGCGTCATGGGAAAAGACCGTCGTCATAGGCCCCTGAAGACCGAAAGGCCTGCGAGGGTCCGGCCTGCCGTCCCTACCAACGGTGATCTGGAAAGGGCATCGAGGATACGGGAGGTTCTCGAAGCCCTGTATGAGATCAACAAGAAGGTGCCTGTCATCGTTGAGGGAAAGAGGGACGCCCTGTCCCTGAGAAAACTCGGCCTCATGGGCGACATCATCACGCTCCACCGGGGCGTGAGCCTTTACGAATTCTGCGAAGAGATGTCGGAACACTTCGAAAAGGTGATCATCCTCCTTGACTGGGACGAGAAAGGCGAAAGCCTGAACAAGGCATTGAACAGGCATCTGAAGGGCCAGTGGGAGGAGTTTTCGGCCTTCAGGGAGGTCCTGAGGATCCTGTGCCAGAAGGACATTAAAGACATCGAGGGGATACCGAAACTGTTGAAAAAGCTGGAAGGCGATGAGACTGCTTGGCAACAGGGGTGAAGACCTGGCCGCAAAGTTCCTGAAACGAAAAGGATACAAGATCCTGTCGCGGAACTACAAGACCCCTCTCGGAGAGATAGATATCATTGCGGAAGACCGCGGGACCCTGGTCTTCGTGGAGGTGAAGACAAGGACCGACACCTCCTACGGAATGCCCTTCGAAGCCGTGAATCACCGGAAAAGGGAGAAGCTGAGGAAAGTGGCGCTCTGCTATCTCAAACAGACAAAACGCGACACTCCGTCGAGGTTCGACGTCCTGAGCATACGGTCGGACAAGGACGGAGACAAGATCGAACATATCGCCGACGCCTTCGAATAATCACCTGACAGAAGATGCGGAGCAGTCCGTTCCGGACTCCAAAATTCACCGTCAAGAAAAACCGATGCTGCGTGAGGACGGCATTCTTTCTCATTCTCGCTCCGCTCCGGGGCACCGGGCCCACGGCCCGCTGAAACCGTTCGAATGCATCCTCACGCAGAGTCGCATCCCCTTGCGTTTTCGCTGAGAGTGAAACACGTGAGCACGGAAGGCAGGTTTGGGCGATTCCGGCCTGTCTTCCCTGCGGGGAAATAAAGGGCTACGGAGTATGGTTGAAGTTTACTGTCCTGTCAGGTCCCACGGTCACGTTAACAGGGTTCTGGTTTCCCGGCGTGACGGGATCACCATCGAATGCGTACCTTGATTTGTATGCCTGTATCTTGTAGGTGTTGGGGAGAAGGTTGGTGAAGACGCATGAACCGGTGAGCGAAGTAGTACAGTACTTTATCGTCGACCCGCCCGATGTCTTCACATAGAGGCTTGTACCCGTGAGTGCAGGCGTTGTGGCGACGGATATCGAGAACTTCTCGGGCACCCTCACTTTCATCTTCTCCGATGCCCAGAGTCCCACAGCATTCCTTATAGTATGGATAATCGCATAGACGCTTGCAGCCGCGTAGGTATGCGTGAATGTTCCCGACGCATTTCCTGCCGATTGCGCGCCGTCGCCCCAGGTTATGGTAACCGCGCCCGGCAGGAATCCTGAAGGGTTGTTGCCGGGTGCGTCCGAGGAAGTATCGGCAAGGGAGATTGTGTAATTAGAAATCGACGGCGCAGTGCTTGAGACCGTGGGGGGAAGATTCACAGGGGTCGGAACGACCGATTGCGACGCGCCGGCAGAGAGCAGATATGCGTCCGTAACCGTGAGGGTCACGGTTACGGTAGTCCCGTCGGCATAGGTATGAGATGTGGTCATGCCGCTGCCTGAAGAGCCGTCACCGAAGTCCCAGGAATAAGTGCATGGGGTGCTCGTACAGGTCGAACTGGTTGCATCAAAATGGATCTCGTAGCTTGTGGTGAGGTCGGGCCAAAGGAGGAACTGGGCAACAGGGGGCGGATAGTTTGGGATAGTCCTCACGCTGAACGTGTCGGTCGCTCCACCGACGGACAGGGTAAGATCCGTGGTGGTGAAGTTGCCGCCTGACGAAACCTGGCGTACCGTGACGGTATCGCCGTTGTTTACTGTTCCCGGCAAAGAGGTCCATCCGCTGTTATTCACCGAATACTCGCAGGAGGGGCTCGAACAGGCGGTGATCGAGATGACTGCGGGTAAGATGAGTCCGCTCACAGTAATGGTGTTCGAATTGATCACGGTGTTTAAGGGCACATTAATCTGATCGTCGAAGGTGAATGGATCAGGAGGCGGACCGAGGAATACCGGCTCTATTATAACATCGGAGTCAAGACTGATTATCGTGCAGGTGGTTGATGTCTCGATGTCACAGCCGGGGCCCCAGGAGATTGTTATGCCTGCCGGATAAACTGATTTCAGGACCACCCTCGTTGTGGAGAGTATATCTCCGGAAATGCACGTCCCTGAAGTTGTTGTGCCGTCCCAAACGCAATCTATCCCTCCGGCATTCCCTGTGCCCAGTTCCTCCT
>JAMCWJ010000093.1:0-362 GCA_023475105.1 Nitrospirota bacterium | reverse complement strand
ACCGTGCCGTCGCTTTTGAGGGCAACTGTGTGGTTCCCTCCTGCGGCGACGGCGCTTACCGAGGCGAGTCCCGGAGGCACCGTTGTTTGGCCGTAGGTGTTATCGCCCCAGGCGGTGACCGTGCCGTCGCTTTTGAGGGCGGACGTGTGATTTCCCCCTGCGGCGACGGCGCTTACCGAGGCGAGTCCCGGAGGCACCGTTGTTTGGCTGTAGGTGCTATCGCCCCAGGCGGTGACCGTGCCGTCACTCTTGAGGGCGGACGTGTGATTTCCCCCTGCGGCGACGGCGGTCGCTCCCGAAGAATCTACGTCCGGCACGGTTGTCTGGCCATAGCTGTCGTTACCCCAGGCAACAACTGTCCC
>JAMCWJ010000097.1 GCA_023475105.1 Nitrospirota bacterium | reverse complement strand
CTCAAGAGGAAAGTCGTCTCACATATGCGCAAGCTGCAAAAAATGCCCGAGCGGATCAAGAAATATTTTAAACACCCGAGAATAAAATATGCAGCCTAAGTTGCTCTATTCAATTGCCGGGTTAATAAATTCTATCGCCTTAAAAGGATTTGAGGGATGCCCTGCCCGCCGTTACGTAATATCAGAGCCATTTTTCTAAAGAGGCAAAAGCCTCGGAGCGAAGCGAGAATGAGCACGGGACCCCGCCGGTGATATATGAAGATAAAACCGGATTAAGCGAGGTGCTTCTTCAACGCCTCCTTCCAGTTATCGGGCTGATGGCCGGTCACCAGAGGGAAGAGAGAAGTATCGAGCACGGAGCGAGAGGGTCTCTTTGCAGGCCGGGGGAATTCGTCGCTGGTTACGGGAATTATCTTCGTTGTATTCCCTGAAAGCCTCACAATCTCCCTCGCAAAGTCATACCAGCTTATCCCTCCTCCGGTCTCGTCGGTATAGTGATGAACGCCGTATGCGCCTGTGGCGATGAGCCTTTCGATTCCACGGGACAGGGAGACTGTCGAGGTAGGCGAACCCCTCTGGTCATCAACGACCTTCAGCTCGTGCTTCTCCGCTGCGAGCTTCAGGATCGCAGCGACAAAGTTGTTTCCCGCCTTGCCGTAAAGCCAGCTCGTCCTCACAAGGTAGAAGTTGCTCATGGTCCACTCGATGTATTTTTCTCCGGCAAGTTTCGATTCCCCGTAGCTGTTGATCGGGTTCGGAGCGTCGAAGGGCGTATAGGGTCTCTCTTTCGTCCCGTCGAAGACATAATCCGTGCTTATGTGGCATAACGGTATGCCTCTTTCGCCGCACGCCAGCGCGAGGTTCTGGACCCCGACCCCGTTCACCAGAAACGCCCTGAGCCTTTCTTCTTCCGCCTTATCCACCAAGGTATAGCCGGCGCAGTTAATGACCAGGTTTGGGGAACTGTCCCGTATGGCGGCCGAGACGTTTTCCCGTGCCCTGATGTCGAGGTCTTGCCGCGAACGCGCGATCACCTCATGGCTGTTCCCGAGAACGGGTATCAAGTCATGGGCGAGCATGCCTCCCGCGCCTGTGACGAGTATCTTCATTGAATCAACCCCGAAGCCGTAGTTTTCAAAGCGATTTCATTATAATGCTTGCGACTCGAAAAGGGAAAGGGTCTGTCGACGGCGGGATTGAGCCGATTGATTATCAGGGTGAAACTGCCACAATCTCGCACCGTCTTTCTCTTGAAATCTTCTTGCCGTATCGGTGTCTATAATTTTGCGGTCTGAGCTTTTGAGCGCCCGTGGCCCTATGTGACAATCTCCATCGATTTAGCATCGGAGAGTGGCAATCTCCCTTGTATCCCTGCTTTCTGAAAGTCCCATGAGAAATGCGTTGGACCATTGAATAGTGCAGATGTTGCGAGCAGACAAAATCAATGTGTCGCTGCACCTGCCGGAGAATACGGATGGATTGCCTTAACCTCTCTGCTGTGCAGTTTCTCAGCTTCCTCGATATCATAAAGTGCCTGAAGGTTCATCCAAAACTCGGGACCGGTATTAAGAAAGCGACCAATCTTTATTGCAGTCTCAGCCGTGATGTTCCGTTCGCCTCTGATGATCTGTCCAAGACGTGTCTGAGAGAGCCCTGTTTCTTTAGCGAGCCGGTACGCCGATATCCCCATCGGAGCAAGAAACTCTTCCTGAAGCACTTCACCAGGATGAATGTTCTTTAAATGTTTCATTGTTTCATTACCTCTTCTTAGTGATAATCAGTTATTTCCACGTCATGGGCGCTTCCATTTTGCCATCGAAAGCAAATGCGCCATTGCTCATTAATACGAATACTCCACTGCCCTTCTCTGCTGCCCTTTAAACGCTCAAGCCTGTTATTTGGCGGAATTTTCAGGATTTCAAGTGCGTTGGCTGCCGCAATCATCCTCAGTTTTCGTCTCGCCAGGTTATGGAGACTGGTGGGCAACTTAATCTTCTTTGAGAAGCTACCACGCCATATCAGCTCCGTCTCTTCGTTCCCGAATGACACTATCACAATAGAATAGTATCATCAAACGAGATCACCTGTCAAGTACAACGATGGTGCGAAGACATTGCAGGCAAGGGAAAATGAGAAAATGGGACGGTTCTAATGAACTGAGTCGCCAAAGTCAATGTCAGCTGCAATTTACGAAAACTACAGACACTACCCCCAGAACCCCTTGCTTTCGGAAGACAGCTTCTCTTTCAGGGGCCTCCACCACCATTCGTTGTCCCTGTACCACCGGATCGTCTTTTCGAGTCCCTTCCCGAGATCGACCGAGGGGCTCCATCCGAGTTCGCGCAGTATCTTTGCATTGTCGAGGGCATACCGGTAATCGTGCCCGGGCCTGTCGGCTACGAAGGTGAGACAGTCCTCTTCCTTCCCCATGATTTCGAGCACCCACTGCGCAATTTCGATATTTCTCTTTTCCGCGTTGCCGCCGACGTTATAGATCTCGCCGGGCCTGCCTTTGTGAAGGATGAGGTCTATCGCCCTGCAGTTGTCCTCCACAAAAAGCCAGTCCCGCACGTTCATCCCGCGGCCGTAGACCGGCACGGTCCCGTTGCCGAGGAGGTTCGTGATCATGAGGGGGATGAACTTTTCAGGATACTGGAAGGGGCCGTAGTTGTTCGAGGGCCTCACAATGACCACCGGAAGGTTGTACGTCGCATGATAGGCCCGGGCGATCAGGTCTCCCGAGGCCTTTGACGCGGCGTAGGGCGAATTCGGCCTGAGAGGCGTCTCTTCGGTGAATTTCCCCTCCTCTGCCAGTGCGCCGTACACCTCATCCGTAGAGATATGAACGAATTTCGTAAGCGACGCTTCTCTCGCCGCCGAAAGCAGAACGTGCGTGCCCGTCACATTCGTAGAAAGGAAAGGCTGCGCATCGAGGATCGACCGGTCGACATGGCTTTCCGCGGCAAAGTGGACAACGGAATCGCATGCGCCCAAGAGTTCCTTCATGAGGGCCGCATCTTCGATGTTCCCCCTCACGAAGGCGTATCTCGGGTTCCCCTGAATATCTCTCAGATTCCCGGGGTTTCCCGCATAAGTGAGCGCATCGACGTTCACGACCGAGCAGTCCGTATGGGCAGTGAGCATGTGGCGTATGAAATTCGAACCGATGAAGCCGCATCCGCCGGTCACGAGCAGTTTCATCGTTCGATCACAAAGGGACTTCCCGGGTCGTCTTCATATCTCACCTCGTCCACCCTCTCTTTTTTCCCCCAGCCGGCGTATAACCTGTCCGGAAAATTCAGGACGATCCCCTCCGTCTCTCCCGAATTTCTGTACGCATGCACCACACCCGGGGGCACGGTCACGATCAGCCGGTCGGCGTTTTCTATCACTTTTCCGTTCCGATAGCCCGGCGATCCTTTCCTGTTATCCCAGAGGTAGAGGGAGAACCTGCCGAGGAAGCAAAAGTAGTCGGTCTGTTCGGCATGTTCATGGGGACCTCTCACGATGCCGGGAGCCGTGACCGAGAGGTACGCCATGGCGACGCGATAATCCCCGAGCTCATCGACCCTGTATAACTCTGAGAGCCAGCCCCGATGGTCGCGGAACTCCCTGAACTCTCTCACCGTCACCCCCGGGATTTCCCCTTCGCGGAACACCTCAGACCTCTATCGTCGAATCGTCCCCCACCATGAGCCGGAGGGCCTTATGGCGGGCGCTTTCCCTGATGACTCTCGTGTTTTTCCCGACCAGACTGTCCTCGAGCCTCTCAATCCCGGAGAGGAATGCATTATTCAATATGACGGAGTGTTCGATAACCGAATCCAGGATAGTCACCGAGTCGCCGATGCTCGTAAAAGGCCCGATAAAAGAGTTCGCGATCTCCGTTTCTTTCCCGACAATTGCCGGGCCCCTGATGATGCTGTTTCTTATCACGGCCCCTTTTTCGACGGTGACCCTGCCGGTGAGCCGGCTGGATGCATCGACGGAGCCTTTGATTTCTCTCTGTACGTATTCATCGAGGACGACGGTATTTGCCTCGAGGATGCTGTCTTTCTTCCCTGTGTCGAGCCACCAGCCGTCAAGGGTCTCGCTCGTGACGCGATACCCCATGTCGATCAGCTCCTGAATTGCATCGGTGATCTCCAGTTCCCCCCTGAAAGAGGGTTTTATCCGCGCGATCGCCTTATGGATCTCCTTCGAAAATACATAGACTCCCACGAGTGCGAGGTTTGACGGAGGTCTCTTCGGCTTTTCGATCAGCCTGAGGATATGGCCCCTGTCGTCGAGTTTGGCCACCCCGAACTGTTTCGGGTCGGCGACCTCTTTCAGAAATATCAGGGCCTGGGCACGGTCGCGCGTGAATTTCTTCAGGGCGTCTTTCACGCCTCGGCTGAGGAGGTTGTCCCCGAGGTACATAACGAAGTCATCGTTTCCAAGAAAATCGCGGGCCGTGTTCACGGCGTGCGCCAGGCCGAGCGGTTCGGCCTGGGGTATGAAGGAGACGCGCATTCCCCATTTCCTGCCGCCGTCTATATATCTCTTTACTTCGTTGCCGGTCTCGGGGGAGATAATCACCCCGAGTTCTTTTATCCCGGCATCCCTGATGTGATCGATAACATAGCCGAGGATCGGCTTGTTCGCCACAGGTACGAGCTGCTTGGCGATGGTGTAGGTGAGCGGTCTCAGGCGGGTGCCTTTTCCCCCGCTCAGCACTAACGCTTTCATCTCTTGGCGTCTCTCATCATGGGATTTCCGTATTATAGCAAAACCCGAGGGAAAACCGAAGAACGGTATGCATCCTGAATCCGCCATCAAGGAGAGACTGATCCTGCGTGGGGACGGCAGGCATCCTGAATTCTCTGTCGACTCTGCGCGGGCATGGCATACGAGCGGATTCAGCGGCGCGTGCTGCATCACCCTCCTGGTGATGCGCGCCGGTGCCCTCGGAGGTCCGAAGCTGCGACGGACCGGGAATGAGCAAGGATGCAGTCCCGACGCATATGTCTTCGACGATGGGATTCCAGGCATGCCGATCATCATCCCATGACGAAGAAAGGCGCATGGTTCGACGTGAATACCGGAGGGTCCCTTTTCACGATGGAGGAGACGGCCTTGTTCTTTCTGAATTCGTTTTCGAGGAACCGCCTCACCTGCCTTCTGTCCCATCCTTCAGGATGCACAAAATCAGTATAGAGGGAAAGGTCTCCTTCGTAAAAGCTGCGGGTTGCCTTCGCCTCCGTCTCAGGGGACCCGACCGGCATGGCGAAGACGGCGAGGTTCAGAAAACCGATTTCACCGCTATTGCTCACCGTGAACTCGAGTGTCTTCCTGGCAGCATCCAATGTCTCCGCGGGGGTGCCGAAGAGCAGGTACACATATGCGGCGATTCCCGCTTTCCTCAGCGCCTTCAGCGCCTGTGAAGCGATCGTGAGGTCCACTCCCTTCTGCATCCTGTCGAGCACGCTCTGGTCTCCGGATTCGAGTCCGAGTTTGAGCATTACACAACCCGCACGTTTCAGGGCCGAACAAAAATCGATATCTGCGAGGCTCCGGTCTATCCTGACGAACCCATACCACGGCGGCCCCGGCGGGTTTTCCGCAAGGGCGTTGAGAAGGGCCGGGCTGAGCGCGTTGTCCAGGAAATGGATCAAGACCGGCTCCGTCTCGTTTGTCAAGGCTGCGACGTCGGACAGCGCTTTTTCAGGCGAGACCTGGACGTATCGATTATCCTCGGCCCTTTCGGGGCAGAAAGAACATCTGTTCCAGTAGCATCCCGATGAAGCGCTGTAGGGAAGCACCGGGCCGGGCGAGAGGTAATCCCGCACCGGAAAGAGTGCATAATGCGGGGTGCCGCAGTCAGATCCTTCCGTCCTGATGCCGGCCAGCGAGAGCAGGGCGGCTTCCCCGGGTCCTGCCACGATATGGTCCGCAAGCCCGCTGAAGGGGTTTTTCCATCCGGGCCTCTTCATCCATGAAGTGACAAGGCCTCCGCCAAACACTATTTTCAGTCCGGGAAAGTTCCGCCTCAGAAAGCCGGCCATGGCAAAGGCCGGAAGGGCCTGGCTCAGATAATTCAGCGAAAACCCGACAAGGGAGGGTTGCTCTTTTTCGCAAAGGCCTGTCAGCCGCTTGCTGAAATAAGGGAAGAAGGGGCTCACCTCAGGCTCTTCCGAGGCTCTCAGGAGGTCCCGGCTTCTCAAAGGGGAAAGACTTCTGTGCCGGTAATTGGCAAGACCCGGGATGACGTTTCTGTCGCCGGAGGATATATCGAGAATACGGTTCAGATCCAGGACTGCCCGGGTATACCGCCCGATGTTGTGGTAGGTACGCCGGTCCCGAAGCGACGCGAGGTTCTTCCCGGAGTTTCTGAGGGCGCGGAGACTCCATCTGTCGCATGCGCTATCCGCAATCCTCCCGGTCTCTCCCAAAAGGAAGAGAAGTCCTTCGATATTAGCGTCGACGACGGTATGCCTTACCCCGTGGAACTTCAGCTCTCCGGAGAGCTTTGCGATCCCCGCCGGAGGCTCCGACGCCTTTGCAACCGGAGGGTAAATCAAAATCATTGCGCCACGCAGCGTTCGATCTCTTCCCGGCCGACCGGACCTTCGCGGACTATCGCGATCCTTTTTTCTGCCGCATCGACGATGGTCGAGGAAAATCCGCCGGGCGCCGGCCCTCCGTCGATGAGGAGATCGAGGCGTTCGTCGAAGGAGTCGATCACTTCTTCTGCGGTTGCGGCCGGCGGTCTCCCCGAAAGGTTTGCGCTCGTCGCGGTCAGAGGAAACCCCGTGGTTCTGGCAAGGAAGAGCGCAAAGGACTGAGCAGGGACCCTCACGGCGATCTTACCGGTCTGCGCGGTAAGGAAGTCGGATAGTCCTTCCTTCGCCGGCAGAAGCAGGGTGAGCGGTCCGGGCCAGAATCTGTTCATGAGCCGGGCAGCGGCATCCGGGACGTTATCGAGCCACTTCCGGGAGACGAGTTCTCCGAGGCCCGTCCTGTCGCCTATTATCACAGGCATCGCCTTCTCTCTCGGCCGCCTCTTCAATTCGTAGAGCCTTTCCAACGCCGCAGGCATGTCGAATTTCGCACCGAGGCCGTAAAAGGTCTCGGTAGGATAGGCGATAACACCTCCTTCCCGGAGGACTTCGATCGCGGAAGCAACCGTCTCATAGGCCGTTTCCCTGTCGAATCGTATGGTGATCATGCGGACTGTTCCTCTCCTCTTAACGCGGGCAGCGGTCAGGTAGCATCATACAAATCATACCAGATTGCAGGTTTCGAAGGCCAACCTCAGGATTTTGCACGCGTGTTGAAAAAAAAGAGAAATAGGGTTAATATGAGAGGAAATCTTAATGCTACATAAATGCCGGACAGGAACGCCTTTGCTACAAGCCATTTTGCGGCGCCCCTGTCCGGCCGTGTGAAGATTTATTTGCAGTTGTTAAGGTAAATGATCATGGGGGCGTCATTTGTTCTTGAATCTGGAGGGGGTGCCTGGCAATGAAGGATTCCTGCAAGTTGGTGGTCTTTTCTCTCGACCGGTACCGGTACGCGCTTTCCCTGGGCACTGTCCGGAGGATCGTCCGCATGGTCGAAATCACCCCTCTGCCGAAGGCGCCGGAGATTGTCACGGGCGTAATCGACAGTCAGGGAGAAATCATTCCCGTCGTCAATGTGCGCAAGCGCTTTCGCCTGCCGGAGAGGGGGATACGTCCGGAGGACCTGCTCATTATCGCGACAACGTCCAGGCGCACCGTTGCGCTCATCGCAGATGAAGCGGCCGGTGTTATCGAGAGCCCGGAGCAGGAAATAGTCGAGGCCGGGGAGGTTCTTCCCTCGATGGAATATGTGAAAGGCTTGCTGAAGTTGAAGGACGGAATCGTCCTCATCCATGATCTCGGAGAATTTCTGTCCCTTGACGAGGAGGAGGCCCTGGGTGAGGCGATGAACGAGGCGCGCGCACAATGATGGCTGCAAAGACTTCGGAGAGGCTGCTTTCCGGCCTGAGCGAATTCGTGGCGTTGAGGATGGGCCTTTCTTTTCCGAAGGAGCGCTGGGCGGACCTTGAGCGCGGCTTGCGCAGGGCATGCTCCGAATTCGGGTTCGATAATGTGGAGTCGTGCGGACGGTGGCTGATGGGGTCGCGCATCACAAAGGCACAGGTCGAGATCCTGGCGAGCCACCTCACTGTGGGCGAGACATATTTTTTCCGTGACGGCAATACCTTTGAGGCCCTTGAAGGCAAGATCCTGCCGGAGTTGATTCAGACGCGACGCAGCGCCGGGCGGTATCTGAGGATCTGGTCCGCAGGCTGCGCGACGGGAGAGGAGCCTTATTCCCTCTCGATCCTGCTCCGCAGACTGATACCTGACGTCGGGGAATGGAAGATAACGATCCTCGGTACGGATATCAACCCCTCTTTTCTCCGGAGGGCGTCGAGGGGTGAGTACGGCCGATGGTCCTTTCGCGGCGTCCCCTCCTTTGTGCAGGAGCGTTATTTCCGGAGGGCCGGACCGGGCCGTTTCGAAATCCTTCCCGACATAAGAAAAAGCGTCGCCTTCTTCTATCACAATCTCGTCGAAGACCCCTGTCCGTCTCTTCTGAACAATACCAACGCCATGGACCTGATCCTCTGCCGGAACGTGCTTATGTACTTTTCCCGGGAAGGACGAGGGAAGGTCTTGCGGAAGCTTTCGAGCAGTCTTGTGGAGGGCGGCTGGCTCATCGTAAGTCCTGCCGAGATGCCCTCGGTCGGTCCCTCCCCGTTGCTGCCGGTACAATTTCATGGCGCGATGCTTTACAGGAAGGACTCGGAAAGAACTCTTGCAGGGGGCGGGACTCTGCAGCCGACAATTTCGGAATCGTACGGGGAATTCGTTGCGCGTCCCGTATATGATGCCCCTCCCCGGCCTGCTCATGGGACAGACGGAACCCCGGCAAAGAGACAGAAAGAGCAAGAGGCGGAGGCCGCTGTCTCTTCGCCCGCCGACCCTTTTGCCGAGGCGCTTGCGTCGTATGAACGCGGCCGTTACGCCGACGCGGAGGCGAAAATCCGGTCCCTTCTGAATGTCCGCAACGATAACGGTCCTGCGTTAGCGCTTCTCTCCCGGGTATATGCCAACAGGGGACGGCTCACGGAGGCGCGTGAATGCTGTGAAAAGGCGGTCTCGGCCGATAAGCTGAACCCCGCATATCACTACCTCCTCGCGACGATTCTGCAGGAAATCGGCCTGCCGGCAGAATCCGAGGCGTGTCTGAAGCGCACGCTCTATCTTGACCAGGATTTCGTCCTTGCCCATTTCGCCCTCGGAAACCTGTCGTTGCGACAGGGGAAGAAAGGCGAGTCGCGTAGGCATTTCAGGAACGCCCTGTCGGTTCTGCGGAGGAGCCGCCCCGACGAGATCGTTCCTGAGTCGGAAGGCATTACCGTGGGGAGGATGAGGGAGATCATCGATACGACCGTTCACGAGGGGGCGTCGGCATGACCGGCAAGAACCCCCCCGGCGCCGGTTCCTCCGTCGACTGGGAGAAAATCCACGGCCGCCTGAGGAAGGTCAGGTCCGAAATCGAGAAGGGATGGGTGTCCGGTTCCGAAGAAGAGAAAAGGATCCTCCGGGCGAGGGCACAGGCGCTTGCGATAGAGCCGGAGAGAGAAAATGCCGGAGAAGAGACCGAGGTTGTCGAATTCCTCCTCGCGAATGAAACATACGGCGTCGATACTTCGTATGTGCGCGAGGTGTACCCTCTGCGGGATGTAACACCCGTCCCGTGTACGCCGCGGTTCGTGACCGGCATCATCTCTGTTCGCGGACAGATCCTTTCGATCGTAGACCTGAAAAAATTCTTCGATCTCCCGGAGAAGGGCCTCGGCGACCTCAATAAGGTCATCATCCTCAGATCCGGGGCGATGGAATTCGGCATCCTCGCGGACAGTGTGCTCGGGGTGAGCAGGGTTCCGCTGAATGAACTGCAGCCGCCTCTTCCCACACTCGCGGGTGCACGGGAAGACTATCTCAGGGGTGTTACGGCGAAGGGGCTGATCGTGATCGATGCCGGGAAGATTCTGTCGGATAGAGGGATCATTGTCGATGAACAGGTGTAACGAAGGACCAGGATACTGACAGGGACCAGATAGAGGAGGAACACCATGAACCTTTCGGGCAACATTCAAATGCGTGGCAAGCTGTTCATCGCCCTTCTGTTTCTCGTCGCGATCATGGCCGCACTGATCGTGGTGCCGTACACGAACATGACCGGAATGCGGGCTGCGGAGGAGAAGTTTTACGCGAAGCAGTTTTCGGCTGCTCTTGATCTGAAGGACGTCCGTTCGAGCCAGAACGCCATTCAGGTCGACTTGTTCGAGATGATTCTCACCGACAGCCCTTCCGTCCGGGACCTCGCCCGCACCGACATAAAGGAGCGGTCTATGGATATCGGTGAGAAGCTCGACAGGATTTCGCAGCGGGTGAAGGATGATCCCGTGCTTTTCCCGAAGCTTCAGGCCTTCATCGATATCCGCAATGCCTTCAGGGAGACAAGGGAGAAGCGTGTCCTTCCCCTCATCCTTGCAGGCAAGAAAGGAGAGGCGCAGAAGCTTATCATGGGCGTACAGCTCGAGCGCAGCGTGAAGATGCGGAAGATCGTCGACGATGTCATAAACGGGATAGACAAGAAATCGCAGGAACACCTGAGACAGGCCGGCGTATCTGCCGAACATTCGCTGCGCCTCTTCGTCATCCTGGGCCTGCTCGCCCTTCTGGTCAGTGCGGCTACGGCGGTCTTCATGAACAGGATTATCGTGGAGCGCGAACAGAGTGAGACACAGCTTCGTCTCGCGTCTTCCTATTCCCGCAGTCTCCTCGAAGCGAGTCTCGATCCCCTCGTCACGATCAGCCCCGAGGGCAAGATCACTGATGTGAACGAGGCGACGGTTAAGGTCACCGGAGTTTCGGCCAAAGATCTCATCGGCGCCGACTTCTCGAATTATTTCACTGAGCCCGAAAAGGCGAACCAGGGGTACCGGCAGGTTTTCGAAAAGGGCTTTGTCACCGACTATCCTCTGACGATCCGGCATGCAGCGGGGCAGTTGACGCATGTCCTCTACAATGCCTCTGTCTATAAGGACGCGGAAGGCAAGGTTCTGGGCGTATTTGCCGCGGCCCGCGACATTACCGCGCTGAGGCAGGCGTCCCAGTATGCCCGGAGTCTCCTAGAGGCGAGTCTCGACCCCCTCGTCACGATCAGTCCCGAGGGCAAGATAACCGACGTGAACGGGGCGACCGAACTTGCGACGGGATACCCCCGCGAACGTCTGGTCGGGAGCGACTTCTCGGATTACTTCACCGAGCCGGAAAAAGCGAGAGAGGGATATCAGAAAGTGATCTCACAGGGCTTTGTGAAAGATTATCCACTCACCCTCCGCCACGCCTCGGGCAAGACGATCGACGTCATCTATAATGCCTCCATCTATGCCGGTGAAGAAGGAAAGATGCGGGGGGTATTCGCCGCGGCGCGCGACATTACCGAGCGCAAGCGCGCCGAGGAAAACCTCAGGCAGGTGATGCTGGAGGTGCAGGAATCGGTAAACATACTCGCGCCCGCCTCCGCAGAGATCCTGTCGACTACGACGCAGGTCGCCTCGAGCGTGACGGAGACGGCGACTGCGGTGAACGAGACGATGACGACCGTCGAAGAGGTGAAGCAGACCGCACTGGTGTCGAGCCAAAAGGCGCACTACGTTTCGAAGACCGCGCAGGAGACGGCCCAGGCGTCCCACACCGGACAGAAGTCGGTCGAGGAGTCGATCGAGCTCATGAACCGCATCAGGGAGCAGATGGCATCGATTGCCGAGAGCATCGTCAGGCTGAGCGAGCAGAGTCAGACGATCGGCGAGATAATCGCGACGGTCAACGACCTCGCTGCGCAGTCGAATCTTCTGGCAGTGAATGCCGCCATCGAGGCGGCGAGGGCCGGGGAGCAGGGCAAGGGCTTCGGCGTAGTGGCGCTGGAGATAAGGAACCTTGCGGAACAATCGAAGCAGGCGACCGGGCAGGTACGGACGATACTCGGCGACATCCAGAAGGCGACGAGCGCGGCGGTGCTCGCGACAGAGCAGGGAAGCAAGGCGGTCGAGGCAGGCGTAAAGCAGTCCTCCCAGGCAGGCGACTCGATCCGGGTGCTTGCGGAAAGCATTGTGGAGGCTGCGCAGGCGGCGACTCAGATCGTGGCCTCAAGCCAGCAGCAGCTCGTGGGCATGGAACAGATCATCGCTGCTATGAACAATATCAAATCGGCGAGCGAACAGAATGTCTCGGGCACGAAGCAGACCGAGACCGCGGCCACGAACATCCATGCCCTGGGTCAAAAGCTCAAGCAGCTTGTGGACCAGTACAAGGCATGACGGCCATAACGGGGAGGAAGAGCATCCCTCAAATCCTTTTGAGGCGATACGGTTTGATGAGGACATGGCGTCGGGTATAGATAGCTTCATTGAACGGCATTTCCGGCCTTCGCGGAATTTGCGTGGCTTCCGACGGATGTGAAAAGGTAGCAGATGACTAAGAACGGTGCATTTCTGAAGAGACTCCTTGCGACCTTCAGGGTCGAGGCGGCGGAGCATATCACCGCGATCTCGTCAAACCTCGTCGCGCTCGAGAAGTCCCCTTCCGCGGAGCGGCAGGCGGAAATCATCGAGACGGTCTTCCGCGAGTCCCACAGCATGAAAGGGGCGGCCCGGGCGGTGAACCTTGGCGCCGTCGAAAGCATCTGCCAGTCCTTCGAAAGTGTCCTTGCCGCTCTGAAGCGCCGGGAGATCATGCCGGGTCCGGAGCTTCTCGACCTGCTGCATCGCAGCGTCGACGCGCTCGAGGAACTCCTTGCGTCGGTCAGTGAGGAAGGCGTTCTGCCTGAAAAGGCCGCCACAGGGGACCTCCTGCGCGGGCTTGACGATGCGGCAAAAGGGATCCTGCCGGAAAAGAGGGTCAAGGCACCTGAGGAGCCGCATTCCGAACCGCCATCGCTTTCTCCGCGCGAAGCCCCCTTTTCAGAAGAAGCTACCCCCCGGATTCTCAGGGCGGCGGCGGAGACGGTGAGGATATCGAAACAAAGACTCGATTCGATCCTGCTCCAGGCCGAGAGCCTCCTTTTGTCCAAGCAGTCGACGAGACAGCGTATCATCGAGCTGCGCGGGATCATGAATGACGTTGCGGCATTGCAAAAAGAGTGGGAGGATATCCGGCCGCACGTGCGAAGGACCGGGGTTTCCGCGAAGACAAGCGGCGCGGATGGCGGCAAGGCCGGAGCGGGGAAGCTCGCGGATTTACTCGAAACGAGGGGCGAAAAGATCTCGAGGCTTCACGATAGCCTTGCCTCGGTTGTGAAGGCTGCGGAACAGGACAGCCGCTCCCTGGCCTCGATGGCGGACAGCCTTCTTGAGGAACTCAAGACCGTTTCGATGCTCCCCTTCTCATCCCTCCTTGACCTCATGCCGAAGGTCGTTCGCGATCTGACGCGCGACCGGGGCAAAGAGGCGGTTCTTATGACACGCGGCGGGGAGATCGAGATCGACCGGCGTATCCTCGACGAGATGAGGGAGCCGCTTATCCATATGGTGCGAAATTGCGTTGACCACGGCATAGAAAGGCCGGAAGAGAGGGCTGAAAGAAAAAAAGCGCCGAGCGGTACGATCGAGATCGCTGTCAGCCACAGGGACGGCAAGTCGGTCGAGATCGTTGTTTCCGATGACGGTTCCGGGATCGACATCTCGAAGATCAAAAACTCCGGCGTGCGCCTCGGCATCTTCTCGCGGGAAGAAGCCGATGAGATGGATGAACAGAGGCTGCTGCCTCTCATATTCCGCTCGGGGGTGACGACGAGTCCGATCATCACCGACATCTCGGGAAGGGGTCTCGGGCTCGCCATCGTACAGGAGAGAGTGGAGCGGCTCGGCGGCGCCGTGTCCTGTGAGACCGCTGAGGAAAAGGGCGCAGCGTTCCGCATTCAGCTGCCGCTCACCCTTGCCGCGTTCCGGGGGATGCTCGTACAGGCCGAAGATCGCAGCTTTCTCATTCCTTTGGCAGGTCTTCATCGCACGATGAGCGTGAAAAGGAACGAAATAAGGACGGTCGAAAACAGGGAAACCATACTCGTCGAGGGGCAGACGGTTCCGCTCGTTCCTCTCCGGGCGGTTCTGGAACTGCCGCGCAGGCAAAAGGGCCTGGAGGGAGATGTCATACAGGCGGCGGTGCTCGGCCAGGTGGGACAGAGGATCGCCTTTACGGTCGACGAAATCCTGCACGAGGAGGAGGTCCTCGTGAAGGACCTCGGGAAGCAACTCTCCAGGGTGCGGAACCTCGCAGGCGCCGCAGTGCTCGGCACCGGCGAGGTTGTGCCCGTCCTCAACATTACCGACCTGCTGAAGTCCGCGGCCAGGGTATCGCCGGCCGCTGAAATGCCCCCGGTTCCGGAGGAAAGCCTGTCTGCGAGAAAGTCCGTCCTGGTGGTCGAGGATTCGATCACGGCGCGGGCTCTGCTCAAGAATATCCTCGAGGCCGCGGGCTATGACGTGCGGACCGCGGTAGACGGTATCGACGCCTTCACGATGCTGAAGACGGCGGAATGCGACATCGTAGTCTCCGACATAGAGATGCCGAGGATGAACGGCCTCGACCTTACCGCGAAGATCCGAGCGGACAAGAAGCTCGCCGACCTCCCGGTGGTGCTTGTCACGGCCCTCGAATCACGCGAAGACAGGGAGCGCGGCATCGACGTCGGCGCAAACGCTTATATCGTCAAGAGCAGCTTCGACCAGAGCAACCTTTTGGAAGTGATCGGGAGACTGACATGATACGCGTTCTTGTCGTCGATGATTCCCCTGTCGCCAGAGAGTACCTCGCCCATATCCTGAATTCCGTTCCGGATATCGAGGTGATCGGCGTCGCGAAAGACGGCAGAGAGGCTGTGGAGGCGGTGGGCCGCCTGAGACCGAACGTCGTCACGATGGACATCAACATGCCGGTCATGGACGGCCTCGAGGCTACCCGCACGATCATGGAGATGCATCCCGTCCCCATAGTGATCGTGAGCGCCGTCTGGGACCCCAGGGAGGTGAAAACCACCTTTAAGGCGATGGAAGCAGGAGCCCTCGCCGTTGTTCAAAGACCGGCTGGCATCGGGCATCCGGATGCGGGGAAGATGGCGGAGGAGATGATCCTCAAGGTGAAGCTCATGTCCGAGGTCAAGGTCGTCAGGCGGTGGGCGCATTTCACGCAAAAGGCCGAAGCACGCGTGGCCACCCGTGAGGCCCTGCCTCCTGAGATGCCCGGCGATACCCGGGTGATCGCAATAGGCGCCTCTACCGGCGGCCCCGTTGTCATACAGGAGATACTGAATGCGCTGCCGAAGGATTTTCCGGCGGGGATCCTGATCGTCCAGCATATCGCCGCGGGCTTTCTCGATGGAATGGTCGACTGGCTTGGCCAAACGAGCGGCGTTCCCGTCCGGATAGCCGCAGACGGCGAGCGCCTTCTCCCCGGGTACGCCTATTTCGCGCCGGACGGTCTTAACTTAGGGATCCGCGGGAACGGTAGGATCCATCTTGACAACAGGGTTGCCAAAGGCGGGGTGAAGCCGTCGGTAGCGTATCTCTTCCGGTCCGTCGCGGAAACCTTCGGAAAGAACGCCGTCGGTCTTCTCCTGTCCGGCATGGGAAGCGACGGAGCGGCGGAACTGAAGCTGATGCGTGAAAAGGGCGCAGTCACGATCGCACAGGACCGGGCGACATCAGTAATTTTCGGCATGCCCGGCGCAGCGGTCGAACTCGGAGCGGCAACCTATGTCCTCCCTCCCGAAAAAATCATTGGAGCCCTCATGACGCTGACCGGAACAAAAGGGAGGAAGTGAAAGAGGCGTGGCGAAGAAAGGGGAAATAGAGATCCTTGTCGTTGAGGACAGCCCGACCCAGGCCGAGGAGCTCAGGTATATCCTCGAGCGCAGCGGATATGCGGTCCATGCCGCCGGCAACGGGAAGGAGGCCCTCGAACTGATGGCCCGGAGCGCGCCGGCGATCGTCGTCACCGACATCATCATGCCGGAGATGGACGGTTTTGAGCTTTGCAAGACGATCAAGGCCGATGAGAAGCTCAGGAACATCCCCGTCATCCTCCTCACCGCCCTTTCCGAACCCGAAGATGTGCTGAAAGGGCTCGAGTGCGGAGGGGACAGCTTCCTCACCAAACCTTGCGATGAGGGGTATCTGCTTGGGCATATCGACCACGTTCTCGTCAATGCCGGGATACGAAAGGCCGCGAAGGCCGATGAGGGAGAAATCTTCTTCAAGGGAAGAAGGTATTCGATCACCTCCGGGCGGCGACAGATCCTCGACCTCCTCATTTCGACGTATGAAACAGCCGTCATGAAGAACCATGAACTTAAGAAGGCGAAGGAGAAAATGGAGGTGTTGAACCAGCAACTCCATTCAGAGATCGCTGAAAGGCGGCGGAGGGAAGAGGAGGTCAGGAAACTCAATGAAGACCTCAGGAGTCGCGCTCTCCAGCTCGAGGAGGCGAACAAGGACCTCGAAGGCTTCAGTTATTCGGTCTCTCACGACCTTAAGGCGCCGCTCAGGGCGATCAACGGGTTCTCGCAGATCCTGGTGGAGGAGTATGCCGGGAAGCTCGATGACGAGTGCAGGGGCTTGCTGAACACTATCGGCGAGAATGCGAAGAAGATGTCGCGGTTGATCGACGACATCCTCGCCTTTTCCCGTGCAGGCCGCAAGGAGATCCTGATGAGCGTTATCGATGCCGGTGCGATGCTGAATACGCTGATCGGTGAAATGGCCCCGTCTTATTCCGGGCGGACTGTGCGGTTCGAACTGAAGGAATTGCCGCCCTTGGTGGGAGACGCCGCTACGGTGCAGCAGGTCTTCTTCAATCTCATCGCGAACGCGATCAAATTCACAAGACCGAGGGAGGTCGCGCTGATCGAAATCGGCGGAGAAGTGAAGCGGAACGAGGTCGTCTATCATGTGAGGGACAACGGAGTAGGCTTCCCCCACGAGTATTCCGACAAACTTTTCGGCGTCTTTCAAAGGCTTCACAGCAGCGGGGAGTTCGAGGGGACAGGCATCGGCCTTGCAATCGTGAAGCGGGTGATCAACAAACTCGGCGGAAGGGTATGGGCCGAAAGCAGGGTGAACGAAGGGGCGACGTTTTATTTTTCGCTGCCCAGGGCCGCAGGTCTTGCGAATAGGCCGGCGGAAACGGACTGACCCTCGTGATCGTTCCCGCTCCTCGTCCCGTATGCTCCCGGGAGGTCTCTTTCGAGGGCGCGTAAGCGCGGGGCCGGGCCGGCGGTCACGAACCGCCTTGCGCGTACTTCCCTATCGCCTTTCGTGCCCGCTCAAAAAGACGGTCGATCTTCTCTGTTTCTGCGGCGATCTCCTTGAGCATCCCGGCGACGTCCGCATTCCCCGCTGCCTCGGCTTTCTCGGCCCACTGGAGATATGTCTCCGCGTGTTCGTGGTTGTGCTGCTTCCAAAATCGGAGGAGGATCCGAAGTTTTTCCGTCTCGGCCGTCATCTCCGGCGAAACGGCGTTTTGCTTTTTTTCGGCAACGGACCCGGGCGAGGGCAACTCGGGGATATGTTCATGTTCGTGCACGCCCGAGTGCATGTGCTCATGCACATACCAGGAATGGCGGTGCGGGTGTTTGTGGATGAGGTTCGCGCGCAGGAGGACCTCCGTGTTCTTCAGGACCTCCCACGGTGTATCGTCGAGCAGGACGGCATGGTCTTCACCGAACACAATGGTCCTGTCCGATATGTCGCCGATAATTCCGAGGTCATGGGTCGCTGTGATGATCGTCTTGCCCGCCTTTTTGAGGGAGATGATCAAGTCTATCAGCTGAATCTGGCTTCGCGGGTCGAGACCGGTTGCCGGCTCGTCCAGCAGGAAGACGTCGGGATTCATGCTGAGACAGGTCCCGAAGGCGACCTTCTTCATCTCACCCCCGCTCAGGTTCCAGGGCCCCCGGTCTCTCAGTTGCCCGATGTTCAGGAGTCTCAGGATGTCCTCGGCGCGGCCATCGATCTCCTCCTGGCTCAGCCCGAGCTGGAGGGGACCGAAACAGAGTTCGTCCCAGACGCTCAGAGAGAAGAGCTGTACCTGCGGGTTCTGGAAAAGGAGCGAGACCCTCCGCCTGAACTCCGCATCCCTGCCGGTCAGGGGCCTTCCGAATGCCCTGACCGTGCCTGAACTGGGCTCCAATAATCCATCCAGGATATAGAGCAGGGACGACTTCCCCGAGCCGTTCGCACCGATGACGGTGAGGCTCTCTCTTTCGGAAACGCGCAGGGAAACGGAATCAAGTGCGGCCTTTCCGTCCTTATAGAGGTAAGAAACGTTGTCTAAGTCAAAGATTTCCAGATCATCACCCCGCCGAAAATTGCCGTAAAAAAAAGCCAGCCCAGGTCCCTTCCTGAAAGTCTGAAACGCGGATGCGGGGATTTGATCTCTTCCCGGCATCCGCGTGATTCCATCGCCATAGCCAGGTCATTGCTGAGTTCCATGCTCACGGAAAACAGCAGTGCGATCCTCGAAGCCGCCCAGCGCCTTCCCCCGGACTGCCGTATAGGCGAGATCTGCCTCGCCCTCAGGCCCATGACGTACTGTTCGACTTTTCTGACGAGAAAAAAGATGTAGCGATAACTTATTGCAACGACGGAGCCGAGCGGCCCCGGGATGAGGGAAGAGAGGCATTGCATAAACCGGTTCGGCTGCGTCGTCATCGTCAGAAGGAACACGAAGGATACGGAGGTGAGGACCCTCAGGAAGAGCGTAGCGGCGCTCTCCAGTCCCTGCCTTGTTACCGCGATTTCCCCCGGAATGACGAGGGGGCCGGCCTGCAGAGGGCCCTGAAACGTGAGGAGCACGAGAAGGGGTTCTCCGGGGACGACCAGGTTCAGGATCACGGGGACCGAGATGAGGAGCGTAAAGACAGCAGTCGGGAGCAGTCTTTTCAGGAAAAAAAGGGGAGGGATCCGGGACGCCGTCATTGTCAGCACGACAGGAACGAGGAAAACGAGGATGCCCGGGACGGTCTTCTGAAGGCTAAGGACAACGATCAGAAAAAAGAACGTGAGGATTTTCAATCTCCCTTCGATCCCCTGGAGAAGACCCCTTTGTGCGGAGACCCGCTCATTGAAAAGGGTGTCCGCGACAAAAGAGAGCACGTGCCGGAGGGTCTTACCGAGGAAGCGTGCCTCGTTCTTCCCGCGCCGCACCTCACGCGGCAGGGGCTGCCGGGATGCGCCCTGTCCTGTGTTGTCAAGCCACCGAGGTAGTTCCATCTCCGCCCGTCAACCGCCGATGTCGAGCGTTCGTATGAAGAGCTCTCTCAGCTGTTTCGGTTCGACTGCGGACGGGGCCCCGCTCATGAGGCAGACCGCCTTCTGGGTCTTCGGAAAGGCGATGACGTCGCGGATCGACGAGGCACCGACCATGAGCATGAGGAGCCTGTCGAGGCCGAGGGCGATTCCTCCGTGGGGAGGCGCGCCGAATTCGAGCGCATCCAGGAGAAAGCCGAATTTCAGTTTCGCGTCTTCCTCCGAGATTCCGAGCAGTTCGAACATCTTTTTCTGTACGTCCCTTCTGTGTATCCTGATGCTCCCCCCTCCGATCTCATGCCCGTTCAAAACGATGTCGTATGCCTTCGCCTTCACATCGGTGAACAGAGAACGGTGAGCGCCGGACGGTCCGGCGGAAGAGAGGTCGAGCGCAAGCAGTTTCTCAAGGTCCCCGTCGGCCGGAGACGTGAAGGGGTGATGCATCGCCTGGAACCGGGATTCCTCTTCGTCCCATTCAACGAGGGGAAAGTCGACGACCCAGAGGAACCTGAATTCCGGTTTGATAAGGTCGAGTCTCGTTCCGAATTCCAGCCTGAGGCGGCTCAGGACGTCGTGGACGACCATTTCCCTGTCCGCGACGAAGAGCATCAGGTCCTCTTCGTCAGTGCCGAGCCTTTCCGCCATCTGACGCAGGACCCCTTCGGGAAAGAACTTCGCGATCGGCGATTCGAAGCCGTTCTTCACCTTGATCCATGCAAGACCTTTCGCGCCGAAGGCCTTCGCTTCTTCCGTGAGGACGTCGAGTTCTTTTCTCGAAAGCCCTGCCATGCCCTTGCCGTTTATCGCTTTCACCCTTCCGCCCGATTCCAGGGCATCGAGGAAGACCTTGAAGGAGCCGCCCCGTGCGAGGTCCGCCATCTCTTTGAGTTCGAGGCCGAAACGGAGGTCCGGCTTGTCGTTCCCGAACCGCTCCATCGACTCCTTGTAGGAGAGCCTCGGGATCGGGATCTCGATATCGACTCCGAGGACGTCCCGGAAGAGACGCTGCATCATACCCTCGGTGAGGGCCATGATTTCCTCCCTGTCCGCAAAGGACATCTCGAGATCGACCTGCGTAAATTCGGGCTGTCTGTCGGCCCTCAGGTCTTCATCTCTGAAACACCTCACGATCTGAAAATACCTCTCGAGGCCCGCCACCATGAGTATCTGCTTGAAAAGCTGAGGGGACTGCGGAAGCGCGTAAAACTGGCCGGGGTTCACCCTGCTCGGGACGAGGTAGTCCCTTGCCCCTTCGGGAGTCGATTTCGTAAGCATCGGCGTCTCGATATCGATGAAGCCGTGCTCGTCGAAATAGTCGCGTATCACTTTTGCGGCTTTGTGTCTGGTGATGAGGTTATGCTGCAGTTCGGGCCTTCGCAGGTCGAGATACCGGTATTTCAGCCTGAGGAATTCCGAGGCCTCTGCCGCCTCCTCCATCGGAAAGGGAAGCGGGGCGGACTCATTCAGGAGCGTCAGGGTACGCACATAGAGCTCGACCATTCCTGTCGGCAGGCCGGGATTCTCCGTGCCTTCAGGCCTTCGTCTCACTTCGCCCGAGACGTGTATGACGAACTCCGCCCTGAGGTCGTGGGCGCGCTCATGGGCCTCTTCTGAGACCTCAGGGCTGAAAACGACCTGGACCAGTCCGCTTCTGTCCCTCAGATCGACAAAGATCAGACCCCCGTGGTCTCTCCTTCTGAAGACCCATCCCGCCAGGCTAATCCCGGCGCCCGTATCGGATTCCCTGATTTCCCCGCAGCCTCTATCGCGCACCATGCAGTCTCCGCTCCGCTCTATTTTCCAATTCTTTCTTTATCATACGCAATTCCTCCGGCGTCATATGTCTCAGTTCTCCCGGCTTCAGGTCCCCGAGCTTCAGACCGTCTATCGCGGTCCTCTTCAGCTTGAGCACGACGTGCCCCACCTTTTCGAGCATCCTTCGTATCTGCCGTTTTCTTCCCTCGTGTATCGTCATCTCGATCCATGAATTGTTCTCCGACCTCCGTATCCTCTTCACCCTGGCCGGCAGGGTGGGGCCGTCTTCGAGCTTCACCCCGCGCCGCAGCTTCGCGAGTTTTTCCTCTTCCGGGACACCGCTCACCTTCACCAGATACGTCTTGGCGATTTCGCGGGAGGGATGAAGCACTGCGTTTGCAAAATCTCCGTCGTTCGTCAGAAGGAGCAGGCCTTCAGAGTCGTAATCGAGCCTCCCTACGGGGAATACGCTATATCTAAGCTCCTTCACAAAGTCGGCTACGGCGGGTCGTCCCTCCGGGTCGCGGAGCGTCGTGACAACCCCCTTCGGTTTATGGAACATGAGATAGACCTTCTGCGCCCTGCTCCTGCCGGGACCTGCGATCAGTTTCCCCCCGACCTTGATATAGTCTCTCTCGGGGTCGGCCTTTATACCGATAACGGCGACCTTGCCGTTGACGGTAACCTTGCCCTCCCGGATAAGTTCTTCTGCATTTCTCCTTGAGGCGATTCCCATCTCGGAGAGGATCTTCTGAAGGCGTTTTTCCATAAAGATACATAATACCATAATCGGCTCCCTCATGAGCAAAGGGAGCGCCTTCCTAAACCACCATCAATAAGACTGATACCTGCGTGAGGTCGTCATTCTCTCTCGTTCTCGCTGCGCTCCCGGACGCCGGGCCTTCTCTTCCGAAAGGGGAGCGATACGGCCCGCTGAAGCCGTTCGAATGCATCCCCACGCAGAATTTATGATGGATGTGGGCCGGCGGTGCAATTTCAAGCCCCCTCCCTTTATACTAGTATTCGCTATGGAACACTGGAAGAGCAACATCTCCTTTGTCCTCGTCGAGCCGAAAGAGCCGGGGAATATCGGCGCATCTGCGCGGGCGATAAAGAACATGGGATTCGGAAACCTCTGCCTTGTGAAGCCGCCTGCCGCGATGTCGGAAGAGGGGAGATGGTTTGCCCGCAACGCCCATGATGTCCTCGACTCTGCCGAGGTCCATGCCTCGGTCGAAGAGGCGATAAGGGACAAGTCCCTCGTGGTCGGAACGACCCGGAGGGCGGGAAGGAGACGCGGCGTGATCTTGCCCGTTGAGAAGGGGGCAATGAGGGTCCGTGACGCAGCGATGAACAATACAGTCGCGATCCTCTTCGGCAGAGAGGCGCGGGGACTTTTTAACGATGAAGTCGGGGAGTGCGGTTTCATGCTGACCATCCCGAGCAGCAGGCTCCAGCCTTCGCTGAACCTTGCCCAGGCGGTATTAATCATCGCCTACGAACTTGCGAAATGCGGGGAGGGGCGAGGGGAGGCATGCGGCGGCGCTCGAAAGAAGAAATACGACAACTCGACACTGAAGGCGGAGCTGGCGACCCATGGAGAGGTCGATGCCCTCTACGCGAGAATATCGGGGGTGCTGGAGCTGCTTCAATACATCCCGAAGGGGGACAGGAACATCAGAGAAAAGATCATCACCAATCTGAAGCACTTCATCGGAAGGGCGGGGCTGACCGAGTGGGAACTGAATATGCTCCAGGGCCTCTGTACCCAGATAGAGAAGAAGATGAGGGGGGAGTGAAGCTGTTTTTGAACCTATAGAATAAAGTTGAACAGTATAGAATAGAGTCGTACAGTAATTTTATAGGCAAGAAGTCCGACGTGAGCGGTTGGCAGATGTTCTCACAGAAGTCGAAACTAACGGGCATCCTGATCATTCTGCCGAGTACGAGCGGAACTCGTTACAGGAAAACTGGCCCTTCGCTCTTTTGAAGCGCGGCCAAGCTTGAAAAAATAGGGGATGTGTCCCCGCCTAATTCCTCCGTTGCTTATCGACTATTTCTGCTCTTGGAGGTAAAGGCTTTTTTGACGCGGTGCTTGCTGTCGATGATCTTGGAAGGGAACTCCTCTATACGGCAAGTTATAGCGATGGGATAGTGAAGATAATAGACTTAAACTTGCCGGAACCGAAGTTTCGAATAGTGGCATATGATGAACCAGGAAAAGAAATGGTTGGAGCAGTTGCTGATGGTGCGGCCCGTGTGAAATTGCAGCTTATTGTCGATAAGAAAAGCCAGCCGTTGTATGCGAACCTTTCATGGAAGATTGCAGACTATGACTTACCGAATTCACCGATTGGAAAAGGAACATTATTGAATGGGGACGTTCCAACGGATAGTGTGCCTCTGGTTTTTAATGCTGATGGCGTAGCAGAGGCAATATACCGTGCACCAGACAGCTTTGTGAGATGGGGTGCGGGGTCAACAATAGAAGGGAATGACAAGAAATCTGCGGAACGAAAGGTGAGAGTAATACTTGGCGGCAATAATTCTTCGAAATACAATAGGTCGATAGGTTCCATTCGTCTCAAACGCCCGCCGGTGGTGCTGGTACATGGGTTGTGGGGAGATGGCAGACAAGAGAGCGCTAAGTATAGTTGGAAGGAGTTCGAACCGAAGTTTAATCAAAAGACTTTTTACGATATTGTTAGCGTGGATTATCACGAGACAAACGCTGACAATTTTGCATCGAATGCTAGATTTGTGAGGTCAAGAGGAATTGATAGAGCGCTTGGTCTGATGACAGACAACCATTTTGCCGCTGCAAAAGTCGATATTATCGGCAATAGCATGGGCGGATTACTTCCCAGAGAGTATTGTAGGAATAACTCGGATTATTGTGCAAAACACATAAGAAAATTCATAACAACTGACACGCCTCATTTGGGCAGCGAATTGGCCAATCTTATTCAGTCAGTTAATCTTACGCCTGGGGCTGGTTGTTATAACCTTTTACTAAAAGTGAATGAACAGGGCAAGTCAATATGGTCTGATTCTCAACATACGCTCCTAAGAGGCGCATTGGTCGATTTGTCCAAAGGAAGCCCGGCTCTTTCCATCCTGGCGAAGTTATCCTTTAAAGCCATTGTGGGATCTGCCTTAAGTAATGTCTTGGCTTATGACATAAGCTTAAAGAATATGTGGATAGGTCTCGTCTATTTTTGTGGCTATCAGCCAGATATGTCTTACGAATTGCCGGTTCCACCATACGTGGCTACGCCGATGTTTTTAGAAGATAACGACCGGGTCGTTAGCGTAACCAGTCAGAAAGGCACATCTGATGAACAGTACAGAATTTTTGGCGTTGATCATTTGACTGTGCTTGGCGACCCAAGAACGGCGACGAAAATACAAGAGTGGTTAGAAAAACCTTGACGGAGGTATTATGAAAAACCATCTTCCTAATTTTGGTGTAGTGTTGATTGCGCTTGGTATTATATTAGCATATTCATGCGATTCATCTCCTGTGTCAGGATTTACCATTACAGAGCCAAAGCCGGGCACAATATACCACCCTGGCGATAGAGTAACTTTAAGAGTTGTGACTGACCCTAATGAGCAACCGGTGGCGGTTTACCTGTACGCGACAAATATGCAATATTCTGACTTATATAGTGCTCCGCCATACGAACTAACTTTTACAATTCCGGCCGACTTTACGGGAAAGGATATCTTAGTCGCTTCGGAAAGATTCTCCGATGACAAAATAATTGAAACACAAGTCGAAATCACTGTTATTCTTCCCACGAACATTACACTTCAAGGCATTAATGCGAGCCCTACTTTTATTCTTCTTCAAAAAATGCCTTCTGGCAGTGATCCGAATGACGTAAGAGCTTATGAAACGGATAGTTTAGCAGTCAGCGGAACTTATTCTGACGGAGTTAAAAGAGAAATTACGGCATCAGCCAGCGGAACTACTTATACCAGCAGTAATGAGAAGGTTGTAACTGTAAGTCCTGACGGTAAAGTTACCGCACAGGGTCTTGGTAACGCAACGATTACCGTCCGAAACGGCAAGTACAGCGCAACAGTAAAGATTGTTGTTAAACCATACAAGTAGGCCGACGGAGCAAAGCGATAGAGGTCAAATGAAATTTTTGATGAAAGAGCCTGGCCAAGATAACAGGAAAGGCAACTTTTTGATGAATGATGAATGATAGAGAGAAAGAAATGAAACCTGACATTAGAAATATCCATCGCTTAACGAAAAGCTTTGCAGTATGCCCCGTGGCTTGCCACGGGGATGGACTTGAAAAGACTTGCTCAAAAGACTTGGGGTCGAACCTCCAGTTAACACTTAAGGAGCATTGAAGAGGGTTGCAGGAAAAGAGATATGGCGCGTCAACTGAGAATCGAATTTGAAGGAGCATTTTATCATGTCACCTCCAGAGGGAACATGAGGGACAGGATATTCTTTCACGACGAAGATAGGGAAAGATTTCCGGACATCTTGGGAAAGACGAAGGAGAGATACTGTTATCTGTTGCACGCTTATGCGCTTATGGACAACCATTATCATCTGCTGGTAGAGACTCCGAAGGCGAACATATCTCAGGTAATGCAGAACGTCAACACGAGTTATACGGTGTATGCAAACAGGAAGTATCGTAGGAGCGGGCATCTGTTTCAAGGGCGATTTAAAGGGATGATCGTGGACAAGAACGAGTATCTTGTGACATTGAGCAGATATATACATCTTAATCCCGTAAGAGCGGGGATTGTGGAGAAGCCCGAAGACAGCGAATGGACGAGTTACAAGACATATGTGGGTGGAGCTGAGAGTGGGAGACTTGTGGACAAAACCGATACCTTAGGGGTCTTTTCGGAGAAGAAAAGAAAGGCGATAGAAAAGTATCGGGCCTTTGTAGAGGCGGGGATAGAAGGGATGGAGAGCCCCTTTAAGGAAGCGGAGGCGGGGCTTATTTTAGGCAGAGGGAGCTTCAAGGAGAAGATCAGAGAGATTCTGAGATCGCTGAAGAGAGACGATGATCTGCCCCAAATCGGGATCGAGAGAATAAAGTCGATCGATGCGGTCGTGAACGTGTGCGGTGAATATTTCAAAGTGGAAAGAGAAGAATTGATCAGAAGAAGGAGAAGGTTGCCGGCGCGACAGGCAACGATTTATCTGTCAAAGGTGTTAAGCGGGAAAACAGATAAAGCCATCGGCGAGTACTTTTGCATAAAGGGAATGGCTGTAAGCAAAGTAATAAAGGCGACAGAGGAAAAAAGCGCAAGCGACAAGGTTCTCAGGAAACAAATTGGAGAACTGAAGGAGAGGATCTTAAGTGTTACGTAAAGGTTTGACCCCACTTGCTTCGCGTTCTCGGTGGGAAGAGTTTTATGAAGAAGGTCAAGGGCATATTGGGACAGATGAAAGCCGATGAAGAGATTCCGCACACGTTCACGA
>JAMCWJ010000091.1 GCA_023475105.1 Nitrospirota bacterium | reverse complement strand
TTACGGCGCCGGGGACGTAGATGGTCGAGATGTTCCAGGGAACGGCATTCATAAAATCGTCGGCGGCAAAGATGTCAAGTGCTGCATTGGGAGGATCGAATTTCTGGGAGGCGACACCAACAACTGATGCTCCGACTGGCTGGTCCCATAGCACGGTTGCTGATGGCAGAAAGCCCTGCGGGACGACCCCGGGCCCTGAACTGAGTACCGGAGTCTGCGCCCCGGCAACCACGGCAAATGACAACAGACATACTGCAACAAGAACTGTCAATAACCGTTTCCTCTTCATTTTTCCCTCCTTGTAAAGGTTTAAAAGATTCCACCCCTTTCTTCCTTAAACTGAACCGATTGGCATCCCCCCCTTCAAGGCAAGGCTTAAAGGTCTTAAACAGGCAAGAACCGAACAGAAAAAACACTTCAAAGTCGTCATGTCTTTCCCGTACCCCTCAGGATTTACTAGAAGGATTTCCCCTCTAGCCAAAGGGTAGCAAAACGACGCTTCGGTGTCAAGGTAAAATTCACCAATGCGTTTCAGTTCTTGCAAAACATGATCAAGAGACCTGATGATGAAGAGACGGGATTTATGATAAGTTCCTTTCCATAAACTTGAGACATGGAACCCGCAACAGGCGGGACAGAGTCTCCGAGCCGCTGGTGGGGGGGGGCGGGCAGGGTAGCCCGAAAAGACTTTTGCAGCGATTCCTTAACGGCATCGGAAGCCGCGCGGATTATACGAAAGCGGGAAATACCGTTCGCTGAAGTCCTCTCTGCCCGACACCATGCCTGATCAAATCCTATCGCCTTAAAAGAATTTGAGGAATGCCCTGCCCGCCGTTATGTAATCCTTAACGTTGCATGGAACGTTTTCTCTGTCATTCCGGCTTGTCCGGAATCTTTCCGAAAAAGAAGGATTCCCGACGCGCTTCGCTTGCAGGAATGACAAGTGAGAGGAGTTCACTTTTTGTGAGTTCCTCACTTGCCTGTCCAATCCTATGGAAACCGGCTATGTACAATGCTTTGCTGAGTTTACTGTGCAAATTGTTTGCAACGTTAAGGTAATATCAGAGCCATCTCTCTACTTTGAAAATAAAGAGGCAAAAGCCTCGGAGCGGAGCGAGAATGAGCGCGGTGCCTCTGTCCCGCTGAGAATTCATGAATACCATAGATGACGGATGGCACCTGAAGCAAAGGAAACTCTTAGCGGATCTTCAGAAGCGCATCACGCATGACATCGGCAGGAGGCTTTACGCCGGTCCATATCTCGAAGGCGAGCACGCCCTGATGGAGGAGCATGCCGAGACCGTCGAGGGTCTTGCAGCCCTTTTTCGCGGCCGCCTTGAGAAGGGGAGTTTCCTTGTAGATAAGGTCGCAGACCGTCATCTTCTCGTTGATGAGCGATATGTCTACCGGCGGCGGATCGGTCTCCTTCAGACCAAGCGGAGTCGCATTAACAAGGATATCGATACCCTTCAGGTCATCCAGGCTGCCGAAGCGCTTCACATTCGGGCGGACCGCAGAGAGATCATTCACAAGTTTCGTGACTCTTGCCGCGTCGATGTCGAACAGATAGAGGTCCCCGGCTTTTTCGCTGAGGTAATAGCTTATCGCCCTGCATGCGCCTCCTGCACCGACGATCAGTACCCCCTTGCCTTCAGCGCTGATCCCTTCCTCTTTGAGGGATTCCATGAAACCTCTGCCGTCAGTATTGAATCCCGTGAGTGTGCCGCCGGAGTTTACGATAGTATTCACCGCCCCGATAAATGAGGCCTCTTCGTTTACCGCGTCGAGAAAGGGGATCACCTTTTCCTTGTGCGGGACGGTGACGTTTACTCCTTTCAACCCGAGCGCACGAATCGCCTTTACCGCGTCTTTCAGCAGTTCAGGCCTCACCGGAAACGTGACGTAGCAGTAGTCCATCCCGAGGTTTGCAAAGGCGGCATTGTGCATGGCCGGCGAGAGACTGTGCTCCACAGGATAACCGAAGAGAGCGACTACCTTTGTCCTGCCGCTTATCGGCATCGCGCCTCCGGGCTCTTAGGAAAGAGCGGCAACCGCATCTACTAGCCCCTTCGGCGTCGACGGGATGACCACGGTTTTCGCCCCGAGCAGATCTTCAATGTCCCGGAGGGAGACATCGTCGAGGAGGACGCTTTCTCCCTCTCTCATGACCACGTCGGGGATGAGTACGATATCGGTCTTCTTCACCACTTCCGAGAGGGTTTTCATGATGTCCCTCCCCGTGAGGAGCCCGGCCACGCTTACACTCCTGCCGAAGAAAGTGTTTTCGACTCCCGCGACTTCCAGATCGACATCCGCTTTCCCGAGCCTTTCCGCAAACCGTTGCAAAAAAGGATAAAAGGAAGTCCCGGTGACGGTGACGAACCGCGTCCGGCTCTTTACCTGCGGGAGCTTAATCCTCTTTGCCTGATTGAGAAAGGAGGGAACCAGACCGACACCGTTTTCTATCTGGGGCAAGTCTCCGTATTCCCGCAGAGGCTCGAAGTCCGTCCCTGCCTTGATATAAAGCTCATCGGCTCCGTAGACGATCGGGTCCCCGTGTTTTTTCTTAAACCTCTTCCGGAAAGCATCGATCAATCCCAGGGCCTGGAGCGCATCCGCTTTCTCGACAGACCTGAGTTTCGGCGCAGCCTTCCTGTAGGCGGTAAGACCGACCGGCACCACTGCTATCGAAGAGACATAAGGGTAGAACTTGTAGAGGTCCCGTATCGTCTTTTCGAGCTGCTTCCCGTCGTTGAAGCCAGGGCAGAGGACGATCTGACAGTGCATCCTTATTTTATGCGACTTGAAAGACGCTATCTCTTTCAGGACATCCTGGGCCTTGGCACTTCCGAGCAGGGTATTGCGGACTGCCTTGTCCGTCGAATGTATCGAGAGGTAAAGAGGGCTCAGGCTCTGCTGTGCGATCCTCTTCCTGTCCTGGGCGCTGAGGTTCGTAAGGGTAATGTAATTGCCGTAAAGGAAGGACATCCTGTAGTCTTCGTCCTTCACGTAGAGGGTCTTCCTCAGGCCCTTCGGCAACTGGTTCACAAAACAGAAAATGCATTTGTTTACGCAAGTCCTTATCTTGAAAGGCCTCATCACTATCCCGTGGTTTTCTCCTTCTTTCAGAGCAATCCTGATGGGCAGCTTCTTTTCTTTTCTTCTGACCAGGATGTTCAGCTCCCGTTCGCCTCCGAGAAACATGAGGTCGATGACATCGCGGACAGGGTGGCCGTTTATCGAGACGACGATGTCCCCAGGAACGATCCCGCAGCGATGGGCAGGACTGCCGGGAAGTATCTCTTCTATCTCAGTGCAGCAGGCATTATGCATTTGTCTGTGTGAGCCCCCTATAAATATAATGCAGTCCGGAGAGTATTGTAAATACCGCGGCCGCCCATATCAGGTAGGCGCCGATCCCCGGCAGGAAAGGGATATTCAGGTTCACCAGCACGTAGCAGATAAGGACGAGCTGGAGCGCGATGGCCGTCTTGCCGAGTTGCGAGGTCTCGACCTTCGCGGTGTGGGTGACGAGATGCAGGACTACCCACCCGGTGACGATTATTACGTCGCGGCTGATTATCGTAATCGTGAGCCATTTCGGCACCTTGTCATATATCGCAAAAAGGATGAACGACGTCACGAGGAGAAACTTGTCCGCAAGGGGGTCGAGGAAGGTCCCGAAGGCCGTTCTCTGGCTCTTCAGGCGTGCGATCAATCCGTCGAACATGTCGGTGAGGGCGGCGATGAGAAATAGGGAGAGCGCATAACCGTACCTGTTGTAGATGACCGAGGTGACGAAGAGGGGGATAAGGACTATTCTCGTCATCGTAAGCGTATTGGGAAGATTAAGAATGCCCACAGCGTTCCTTATGCATTCGCGTTTACGGAATGTTCAACGGCATCGCGGCAAACCTGAGCTTTGTGCCGATTCTCCTGTAGCATCCGTCGTTCACTTCTCTGCCGTTTATGGAATCCAGGAGTACGCGGGCATGGCACGCTTCGAGCGCGAAATCGTTCTTGAGGGAATCACGAAGCGCAGAGGCGATCGTGCTTCGGGAGCCCCTTAGGTCGCCCCTGAGAAACAGCGATTCCCCCGAGGCAAGCCTGCAGTGAATGAGTCCGCGTATGTCTTTCGTCTTCCTGAAATAAACGGAGGCCTCTTCAAAATACTTCAGCGCAGTTACGGACCTCCCTCCGAGCAGAGCGGTCATCCCCATGCTCCAGAGCGTGTACGAATAGCTTACGATATCGCCGATCTTCCTGTACCCGGCTTCCGCTTTTCTGAGGTGTCTTATCGCCTCCCTGTAATTGCCCTTCATCCTGTATGCGTTGCCGATGCCGCAGTGGGAATAGGCGACACCGAAGCGGTCACCAAGGGAAGACATCAGAGCGTTTGCCGAAGTGTAGTACTTCATCGAAGCGTCGAAGAGCCCCGCGACCCGGGAGACGCCACCCAGGGCGCAAAGACAATAGGACGTTCCTTTCTTTGCCTCGGAATCCGCGCCCATCGACAGGTAGAGTTTCTTTGCAGCCCTGAGCGCCTTCAATGCCTTTCCGATTTCCCCGCCCACTCTGAAGGCGCCGCCTTCAGCCCAGAGAACAAAGGCCATTCCGTTCGTGTCGGACTTTTCCGTATAGATTCGTTTTGCCAGGGAAAACAGCCCCAGCGCATCCCTCCACTTGCCGAGGGCCCTGAGGGAGAGTCCGAGTCCCGCCATCGCATCCGCTCGCATCACCCTGTCCCGTGCCTCTTTGCTCAGCGATATGGCTCTTGTATAATACGCCGAGGAACGGGAGAATTCTCCGATCATCCTGCAGATATCCGCCAGCGAGAGGAGGCAGCCAGAGATGCCTTCCCTGTCACCGAGGGTGGTATAGCGTTTCAGCGCCTTCCTGTACAACGCAAGCGCCTCTTTGTACCGCGCGGTCTCCCTCATTATCTCGGCCTCCCGGAAAAGGGTGTCAGGCATCGAGGAGCTCCCTGAGTTTCGCCGTAAGTCCGTGATAGTCCGCCGTCCCGAAAAAGGCCGAGCCCATGACGAGAATATCGCTTCCCGCAGAGGCCACTTCCCGGGCATTCTCATATTTGACCCCCCCGTCGACTTCTATGAGGGTTGAAAGGCCGCGTTCCCCGATGAGTTCTTTCAGCCTCCATATCTTTTCGAGGGTCCGGGGAATAAAGGTCTGTCCCCCGAAACCCGGATTCACGGACATAAGAAGGACAAGGTCAAGGTCGGAAAGGACCGGGTCGAGACTCCCCACAGGGGTTGCAGGGTTCAGGGAAACCCCGACCTTTATTCCCCTCTCTTTTATCGAGTGAATAGTCCTGTGCAGGTGCACGGAGGCCTCGAGATGCACCGTGAGATAATCTGCTCCCGCCCTGATGAAGTCCGCAGTATACCTGTCGGGCTCTTCTATCATGAGGTGCACATCGAGCGGAAGCTTCGTCGTCTTCCGGATCGCTTCGACCACAAAAGGACCTATCGTGATATTGGGGACAAAATGACCGTCCATGATGTCGATATGGAGCATGTCAACGCCCGCAGATTCCGCGGCCCGTATTTCGTCGCCGAGCTTCATGAAGTCGGCAGAGAGGAGGGAAGGCGCAATCCTGGTCATAGGGCCGGTACTCCCGCGAGCTGGAGGTGGAGGGTTTCCCCGGCCCGTATGACGGCGTTTGGCCTCGGTTTTTGGGAGCGGACCCTTTCTCCCTCTCCCGTGAAATCGATGCTCACGCGCAGCTTCTCGGCAAGACCGAGCGCTTCATCCCTGCTCTTCCCCGAAAAATCGGGACAGTAGTAGATTGTTTCATAAGGCCCTGCGCTCACAACGACGGAAAGGGCGCGCTGCCCGGGGAAGTCCCTGGGAGACTGGGGGAGCCCGCTTCCCGGGGGTTCGTCGACATTGGGCCGCTGTGCAATGACCTTCTCCTTTTCGACCGAATCCGAGTGGACCGGGATGATTTTTTCGAGCCGCAGCCCGTTCCTGCTCGCGACCTGTTCCGCTTCCTCCAGTGTCAGACCGGCGAGCTCAGGGACAGACCACACCCTCGGCCCCTTGCTCAGAAAGACCTTGATTCCCCTCTGTTCTTTCACCTTGTTTCCGGGAGGTACGTCCTGTCGTATGATGCGGCCCGGAACGATGACGGGATCGTATTCCTCGCCTTCCACTTTGAGGTAGAGCCCTTCTTTGCTGAGGATGGTATTCGCTTCAACGAGCGTCTGTCCGCGCAAGTCCGGAACTTCGACGGTCTTGCTGAAGCTCAGTATCTTGAAGGCAAGATACCCGGAGACAAGACCCATGATCACAAAGGCCAGAATATACAAAGGAATAGTAGCCAGCTTTCTCAAATCTTCCTGCAAAGTTTCACTCCAAAGAAACCGTCCATCCTGTTCTTGTGCGGGTACGTCCTGAAGAAACCGTTTTTCAGAAAATCTTTCAGGAATGGAACCGTAGTGTCTATGATATAGAAATCCGGAGAATCCTTCAAGAACTCTTTTATCACGTCTTCTCCTTCTTCGGGTTCGGTCGAGCAGACCGAATAGACAAATATCCCGCCCGGCCTCAGAAATCTTGCGACGGCGCGAAGGAGAAGGCCCTGCTTTAAGCCGAAGCGCCCCAGGTCTTTAGAGGTATGGCGATACTTGACGTCGGGGTTTCTTCTTATTACGCCTGTCGAAGAGCAGGGCGCATCCAGGAGAATCCTATCGAAAAGCGACGTGTCCGAATACTCCTTTGCATCGGACTGTACGACCCTTACTGCCTTGACACCCAGTCGCTCCACATTCTCCTTCAGGAGGCGCAACCTCTTCCCGTCGGTATCGGTAGCGATGATCTCTCCCCTGTCCTCCATGAGCTGGGCGATATGTGTTGCCTTGCCTCCGGGGGCTGCGCACGCATCCCAGACCCGCTCCCCCGGTTCCGGCCCGAGGAGGTGGGCTATGAGCTGGGCCGCCTCGTCCTGGACCGTCACGGAATCCCTCAGCTCAGGGAACTCCCTGAATGCATGGGGGCCCTCGAGTCTGATCCCCTCAGGGGAGGACCCGGTCGCAACTGCCGCGATGCCTTTCCGAAGGAGTTGTTCGATCACCTCATCGCGCGTAGCCCTGAGGGTGTTCACCCGGAGGGTGAGGGGAGGTATTTCGTTGTTCGCCTCTGCGAGGGCGAGAGCCTCCTCTTCTCCGAAACGCCTGATCCACCTTTTCACAAGCCATTCCGGATGCGAAGTGCGCAGGGCGATGTAAGGCGTCGCGCCCTTCTTCCTCAGAGGCTCGAGATCAAGGCGCTTTTCCGGAGGGACGCGGAGCAGGTTCCGCAGCACCGCGTTTACCAATTCAGGCCGTCCCGTCTGTTTTTCGATTTCGACTGCCTCATGGACTGCGGCCCTCTCGGGCACACGCAGAAAAAGTATCTGATACGCGGCGAGCCTCAGATTGTTAAGTGTATCTGCGCCGAGACGAAAAGGCTTCTTGAGAAAGCTCTTCAAGGCCAGATCCAGAGTATCCCTGTGTCTCACCACTCCGTAGACGAGCTCCATCAAGAACGACCTTTCCCTGCCATCGAGGGGTTGCGAAAGGTCCTCCAGAACGTGTTTCGGTTTCAGTCCCCGTTGCCATATATCGCCGAGAGCTTTCAGGGCGAGTTCTCTCGTGGTCAGCATATGGTAAAGCTCTTCACGTGTCTCTCTTTTGTATTGCCCGGTTCTCTTCTGCCACCTGTCTTGCAGGCAGGTACGACTACTCCTTGCAGAAAAACTCTATCGCTTCTCTCACTTTGTCGAGACTCACTTTTGTATTGAAGCAGGGTCCGAAGGGCCGCTCGTTCGGGATGCCGAAGACCGGAAGGGGGAAGGAATCGGCGATGCCGCTGCTCAGGTCCCTCTCGCATGCCACGGCAACGATCGCTTCGGGACGGAGGTCCTTCACTATCTTTCTCGCGAGGTTCCCGCCCGTGGCGACAAAAAGGTCGAGGCTGTTCTCGTCGGCGATCCGGATCAGTTCCTTGATTTCGCACCGCCCGCATTTCTTGCAGTTATGGATATTGTAGGTGAGTCGTATATCGCACTCGTTGATCTGAAGACAGTGGGGAAGCAGGAGGAGGATGCGCCGGGCCCTTAGTTTCTCCAACTTCAGAAGGGAATTGTTCATCCCTATGATCAGCCCCTGGAGCCGCTCTTTCCTCTCTGCCGAAAAGGATCCCAGAAGCATGAAGAAAGGATAGAGAACCTTAAGCGTTATTGCCCGCACCCATCCGCTTTTCATCCGAGAGTCATCCCTTCCTTCAGTCTTCTTCCCTGGATGAAGGCCGTCGCGGACATCGGTTTTTTGCCGGCAGGCTGAAGCCGGGCAATAAAGAGGAGTCCCCGGCCGGTGCCGATCAGGAGTCCTTTTTTTTCTATTCTGCGGAGCAGACCCGGAGGGGCGTCGCCCTCGGAGGGGCGTGCCGCTAAAACGGTTATCCGCTCTTTGCCCAGATAGGTATATGCCCCGGGCCAGGGCTGCATGCCCCGGACAAGCCGGGCGAGTTCTTCCGTGGGCCTTGTCCAGTCTATCAGTCCGTCTTCCTTCTTCAGCGGCGGTGCGTAACTCGGCTCTCCGCTCTGGGGCCTCGGAGTAAGGGAACCCGTCCGCATTCCCTTCAGGGTCTCTGTCAGGAGCGAAGCGCCCAGTTCTGCGAGCCTAGCGCCGAGAGTTGCGGCGGTGTCCTCTCCGGAAATCTCCGTTTCCCTCTGGAGGATGATGGCGCCCGTATCGAGTCCTTTATCCATCAGCATCGTCGTGATCCCGGTCTTTTCTTCGCCCCGTATGATCGACCATGCGATGGGGGCCGCGCCCCTGTATCGGGGAAGCAGAGAGGCGTGGACGTTCACACACCCGCGCAGGGGGAGTTCAAGGACCGCTTTCGGCAGGATCTTCCCGTATGCCGCGACGACGACGAATTCCGGAGAAAGCGCTGCGAGCCGAGCCAGGAACCCCGCATCCCTCAGTGTGGCCGGCTGAGCGACCGGGAGACCCGCCTCTGCCGCGGCGAGTTTGACCGCAGGAGCAGAGAGGGTATGTCCCCTGCCCTTGGCCTTGTCGCTCTGTGTCACGACGACGCTGATTGCCTCTCCCGAGGCGATCAGTGCTTTCAGCGAGGGGACCGCAAAATCAGGAGTGCCGAAAAAAACGATCGACAAACCGTCATTCCTCAGATGAACAGGGAGCAGGCGTTTTCAGAATTCTTCTCATCGACATGATAGTATGACGGCAAGCCTTCATCTGTTTAATTCCGCGGCTCTTCCCGGTTCTCTCAAAAGGTTTTTTTGCGGTGTCGGACAAGAATTCTTCACCCGCCAGCCCCCTGTCAATCCCTGCTCGAAAAAAAGAAGTTGAGAACTCCGTATCGGAAGTGAAAGGCATACGTTCGTATCGTCAAGCCTTTGCGAGGGACTTTTGAACTCGCTTCTTGAAAAACTCGCGCTTTATCTTGCTTATCCTGTCGATAAGCAGGGTACCGTTGAGGTGGTCTATCTCGTGCTGGAGCGCCCTCGCAAGAAGTCCCCCTCCCTCGACCTCCACCGGCTTCCCCTCTCTGTCGAGAGCGCGAACCGTCACCCGCTCGGCCCTTTTGACGGTCGTCACGTATCCGGGCAGGCTCAGGCATCCCTCCTCGCTCTCGATCTCGCCCTCGACAGCCTCGATCTCGGGGTTTATCAGGACGAGAAGAGGGGTTTCTTCCTCTTCCCTGTTGCTCACGTCGATGACGATCAGTCTTTTCGACACGCCTACCTGCGGCGCGGCCAGGCCGACTCCCGGCGCGGCGTACATCGTCTCTATCATATCGTCGATGAGGCGCTGGAGTTGCGCATTGATGATCGATACGGGGCGGGCCTTTTCCTTCAGAACGGGCTCGGGATATTTTTTGATTTCGCGAACAGCCATGCAGTATTATATCACACTACGGGTCGAAAGGAGGAGAAGAATGACCGCTCAGACTGTCGTTTTGAAGACGGAGATGCCGGACGTCGGAGTCCCGAGGCGCGGCAAGGTGAGGGACATTTATGACCTCGGGGAACATCTCCTCCTCGTCGCCACGGACAGGATTTCGGCTTTCGACGTGGTGCTTCCGAACGGGATACCGGGGAAGGGCAGGGTGCTGACCCAGATCTCGCTCTTCTGGTTCAGAAAGATGGAGGATATCATCGGGAACCATATCGTGGCGACGGAGGTGGAGGATTTCCCCGCCGCGCTCAGGAAATACAGAGAGGTGCTCGAAGGCCGGAGCATGCTCGTGAAGAAGGCGAAGCCGATGCCGGTGGAGTGCATCGTGAGAGGGTACCTCTCGGGGAGCGGCTGGAAAGAATACCGGGAGAAGGGGACGGTCTGCGGAATAAGGCTCCCCGCCGGGCTCGTGGAGTCTTCGAGACTGGCCGAGCCGCTCTTTACGCCTTCGACCAAGGCGGAGAAAGGCCATGATATCAACATATCCTTCGAGGAGGCGGTGAGGCTCGTCGGCAGGGAGAAGGCGGAAGCGCTGAGGGATGTGAGTCTGCGTATTTACGCGAAGGCAAGGGACATTGCGGAAAAGAAGGGCATCATCGTCGCCGATACGAAGTTTGAGTTCGGCCTGATCGACGAGGAACTGGCCGTGATCGACGAGATCCTTACCCCTGACTCTTCGAGGTTCTGGTCCGCAAGGGATTACCGGCCGGGACAGGGACAGGACAGCTACGACAAGCAGGTTGTCCGGAACTACCTTCTCACCCTGGACTGGGACCAGACGCCGCCCGGTCCTGTGCTTCCCGGGGAAATCGTGGCGAAGGTCGCTGGACGCTACAGGGAAATCCTCGAAATCCTCACGAAAGAGTAAGCCCCTCCGGCGCTACTGCTTCTCCGTCAGGATTTCGATCTTCTTCAGCGAAACGTCATAGAGCGGGAGGAGCCTGCCCTCGACTTCCATGATGTTTTTCAGGCCGACGCAGAGAGATTTTGGGAGGCTGTCGCCGTTCCTTCTGTCATAGGAATAGGGAGAGAGGATCATCTGGAAGCGGCGCCGCAGGAAATCTGAATTAAGAAAAAGTTATAACGACCTTCCTGTCGCGCGGGACGATGGAATCCGTGCGAAAATGCTGCTACACTGAGTGATAATATCTTCACGGAAAGCGACGAGCGGCGTTGCTCAAGAGAGTATTCGAAAGACATAAGGCGAAATTCGGCGGACTCGAAATCCTCAGGTACATCGGACCGGGGTTCCTCGTGACGGTAGGGTTCATCGATCCCGGAAACTGGGCTTCGAATGTAGCCGCAGGGTCCGGCTATGGATATTCCCTTCTCTGGATGGTGACGCTTTCGACATTGATGCTCATCATACTCCAGCACGCCGCGGCCCATCTCGGCATCGCAACCGGGCTCTGCCTGTCCGAAGCTGCGACGGTCCACATGCGGAAAGGGGTGAGCAGTCTTTTCCTGCTCACGGCGGTCCTCGCATCTGTCTCGACGGCGCTGGCCGAACTGCTCGGCGCGGCGATCGGGCTGAACATGCTTTTCGGAGTGCCTCTCGGCGCCGGCGCCGCCCTTTCGGCCCTCCTGGCGGGATATATGCTTTTCTCGCGCAGCTACGGAGGGTTGGAGAAGTGGATCATCGCCTTTGTCTCCCTTATCGGGCTCTCCTTCCTCTTCGAGCTGAGCCTTGTGAAAACAGGGTGGCAGGAGGCTGTGCAGGGGTGGTTCGTGCCTTCGATCCCTCCGGGGTCCCTGGCGGTCGTGATGAGTGTGCTCGGGGCGGTGGTGATGCCCCACAACATCTTCCTCCATTCCGAAGTGATCCAGAGCCGGAGATGGGACCTCGAGGGGGAGCAGGTGATTAACAGGCAGCTCAAGTTCGAATTTACCGACACCCTCTTTGCGATGCTCGCGGGATGGGCGATCAACAGCGCCATGATCGTCGTAGCCGCCGCGGTCTTTCACACCCGGGGGATAACGGTGACGGAACTTCCCCAGGCTGAACTGACTATGCGGCCCCTTCTCGGAGGCGCCGCGGCGTTCGTCTTTGCCCTGGCACTCGTCCTGGCAGGATTTTCCTCATCGGTGACTGCGGCGATGGCAGGAGGCAGCATTTTTGCCGGTTTCTTCCGGGAGCCTTTCGACGCCACCGACAGCCACTCCCGCGCGGGAGTCGTCATCACCCTCCTCGGGGCGCTCGTAATCATCTTCTTCCTGGAAAACACTTTTCAGGCGATGATATGGAGCCAGATCATCCTGAGCATTCAGCTCCCCTTCACCGTATTTGCCCTCATCTCCCTCACTTCGTCAAGAAAAGTGATGGGGAAATTCGCAAACCTCCCTTACCATAAGGCCCTTCTCTGGATCACGGCGCTCATCGTCACGTTCCTGAACGTGATGCTGCTCGTGCAGCTGGTGTAGTCTGCCGCTACCCACTCACGTTCTTTTCTTTCATGAACACCGTGAAACGCTCCTCTTCCGAGGTAAGGAAAAAAGTCGTGAGGGACGCGCTCAGCTTAGCCTTCGATTCATGCCAAAGTAAATCACCCTTTCAGGGTATTTTTGGGGGATAGAGGTTACAGCGCCAAAATATTCCGGGCAGGCCGGAAAGAAGCCACGCGATACCCATGATGCCCCTCTCTCTGTGGATTTTGATTCCCGCATTCATTTAGAATTGAGTTATCCTGAACAGGAATTGCCGGGAGGTCGCCATGAGGCTGTACATTATAAAGAGGCTTGTTCTTCTCATCCCTCTTTTGCTGGGCATTACGACGATTACCTTCACCCTCACCAAGGCCCTCCCCGGAGACCCGGCCCTGAGCCTTGTGGGCGAGCGGGCGCGGCCGGAGGTGATCGAGAACATCCGCAGGGAATTGAACCTCGACAGGAATGTCGGCGCTCAATATATCGGATATCTGAAGCTGCTGTTTAGGGGCGACTTCGGCCGTTCCTACTATACGAACAGGAAAGTGGGTGAAGACCTGCTCGCGAAATTTCCGAACACCCTGGTCCTTGCGGTGGGAGCGATGCTGATCGCGGTCCCTGCAGGTATCCTGCTCGGCTTCATCTCCGCCGTCAAACGGGGCACTGCGGTCGACAGGGCGATCTCCTCGGTTTCAGTCATCGGTCTCAGTCTTCCCGTCTTCTGGTCCGGACTCCTGCTAATGCTCCTGTTCAGCCTGAAATTGAGGCTGCTTCCCCCCTCGGGGACAGGAGACGTCAGATTTCTCGTCATGCCCGCGCTTACCCTTTCCCTTCCCGCTCTCGCCACACTCACGAGGATCTCGAGGACGAGTCTCATCGATCTGTTCGGGATGCCCTACGTGAGGACCGCGCGCGCCAAGGGTCTGCCGGAACACAGGGTGAGGTTCGTCCATGTCTTCAAGAACGCCCTCATCCCGCTCGTGACGGTCGTCGGCCTCGACTTCGGCAGTTACCTGAACGGGGCGGTCCTGACCGAAACGATCTTCGGCTGGGACGGCATAGGCAGATTCGCCATGGAAGGGATCATCAAACGCGATTACCCGGTGATCCTCGGCTGCATCATCATCGGCACCTGCGTTTATGTGGCGATCAACCTGCTCGTCGATATCCTCTACCACTATCTCGACCCTCGGGTGAGGCTCCACGGCGGAAATGATTAAACTCATCGTCTCTGCCCTCCTCCTCATAGCCCTTGCGTCGGTTTTCGCTCCTCTCATCACGCCCTACGATCCCGACGAGGTAAATCTCGACGCGCTGAGGCAGCCGCCCAGCCTTGGCCATCCCCTCGGCACCGACAACAAGGGCAGAGACATCCTTTCGCGAGTGCTGTACGGCGGGAGGATCTCCCTGTCCGTTGCGCTTCTGGCCGCCTTGCTGTCGATGGGCATAGGTCTTCTGGTCGGACTGTTGTCCGGGTATGCGGGGGGAAAGGTCGATATCGCGGTGATGCTCGTCGTAGACCTGGTCCTTGCCTTCCCCTCTCTCTTGCTCGCGATCGGGATATCGGTGATCCTGCCTCCGGGGATATATACGGTCATGATCGCGATCGCGGCGGTCGGATGGGCCTCGTTCGCACGACTTGTGAGGGGATATGTGCTCTCCGTGCGGGAGGCTCCGTTCATCGAAGCGGCCCGCGCGATCGGCTGCAGCACCGGTAGGGTCCTCTTCGTCCATCTTCTGCCGCAGTGTATTCCCCTCGTTATCGTGATGATGGGACTGAAGCTAGGGGGCTATATCATCACCGAGGCGTCGCTCGGGTTTCTCGGGCTCGGGGCGCAGCCTCCGACGCCGAGCTGGGGTTCGATGGTGAGTGCAAACAGGGTATTCATCGTTTCCGCTCCCTGGATGATAATTTTCCCCGGACTTGCGATTGCGCTGACGTCTCTCTGCTTCAATATGGTCGGAGATTTCCTGAGAGACAGATACGGGACGGAGATCAAGGGGTAGGGCAGGGAGTTAGAGGCCCCTCAGCTTCTCCTCTTCCTCTTGCTCAGTCTTGCAGAAAATGCACATGGTCGTGACAGGCCTTGCCTCGAGCCTCTTGATGGTGATTTCTTCTCCGCAGACGTCGCAGATGCCGAAGATCCCGGTGTCGATCTTTTCTATCGCCTGTTCGATCTTTTTCAGGAGGCGCTGCTCTCTTCCCCTGAGGCGGAGCATAAAACTTCTGTCTATCTCTGCGCTCGCCTGGTCCCCCATGTCCGGGAATATCGTCTGGCCGGGCAGAGCGTTCAATGCCTCCTCCGCCTCGCAGAGCAGAGCATTGCGTTGAGCCATGAGGGTTTTCTTTATCTCCTGGATTTTGCGCTCGCGCGGTGTCAGCTTCTGTTTCGCCTGCGGAGCCGGGGCAACGGTCTTTTTCGCCCGCGCAGGCCCGAGGGCGGTTTTTTTCTTTTTCTTCACTTCCTTTTTCTTCGTTCCAGCTGCGGGTGTTTTTATCATGACCTTCCTTGTTGTTGCTTTTCGGGCAGAAGCCGCCGTGCTCTCTTTGCGAATGCCGGGCTTTCCGGGGGCGTTGACGGATTTCTTTTTCACGGGCGCAGGGCGCGACGCCTTGTGCCTTCCGGCGACCTTTTTTTCTGCCTTCTCGGGTTTCCTGCTCGCCATACTTTCTCCTCCAAAACAGGTTCATAAAACCTACCACAAACGTCGGCTTCTCGTCAACCGGAGAGGGTGGTGTGGTTGTTTGTGTTTGACAACGGCCCGAGCGGTTTTGTTATAATAACCAGCTCAGGCGGAGCTTCAAGAGTGAAGATAGTTATATCCGAAATAACCGATGAGGGGCTTGATTTAGACTACGAAGAGACGATCGGGACGGAAGCCTTGACGCTCACCGTTCCGGCGCGTGTGACCCTCAGGATCGAGAAGGTCAGCTCAGAGGTCTTTGTGAAGGGTACGGTGAGGGCGAACGTCGCGCTGCAGTGCAGCAGGTGCCTCGGGAAATTTTCGAAGGAGATGGAGGTGGGCGTCAGCGTGGTCTACCACCCGCTGGAAGAGCTCAAGAACGAGGAGAAGCACGAAATAAAGGACGATGAGCTTGATATGGGCTTTTATCAGGGAGACGAACTCGATGTCCAGGAACTCATTACGGAACAGATACTCCTCAACGTTCCGATGAAGCCTCTCTGCAGCGAATCGTGCAGAGGCCTGTGCCCGAAGTGCGGTACGGATCTGAATGTCAGGAGTTGTAATTGCGGACTCAGGGAGACTGATCCACGACTCGAGATACTGAAAAAACTTCTGGATGAGGGAAAGGAGTAGAAAATGGCGAACCCGACGCACAGGCATACGAGGACGAGGAGAGACAAGAGAAGGGCGAACTGGAAAGGACAGATGCCTACGCTCACCGCGTGCCCCGAGTGCAAGGAACTTAAGGAGCCCCACAGGGTCTGTCTGAGCTGCGGATCATACAGCGGTCGCAAGGTTCTTGAAATCGTCGAGAAGGAATGAGGATCGCCCTTGATGCAATGGGGGGCGATTTCGCCCCTGCTGTCACCATAGAGGGCGCAGTCGAGACAGTTAATGAAAGTGAAGATATCGAGATCGCCCTTATAGGTGACGAACCCTCGATAAAGAGGGAACTTTCGGGCAAAAGATACCCGCCTACCAGGCTTCAGATACGCCATGCGTCCCAGGTCGTGGGGATGGACGAGCCTGCCCTTGCAGCGATACGAAAGAAGAAGGATTCCTCCATCAGGCGCGCCGTCGAGTTGGTGAAGAACGGCGAGGCGGACGCAGTGGTGAGTGCAGGCCATTCCGGCGTTGCGATGGCGGCGGCGGTGCTGATGCTCGGGGCCTCCGAGGGCGTCGATAGACCCGCAATTGCAACTCTCATGCCGACGCTCAAGGGTACTTTCGTCCTGATTGACGCGGGCGCAAACGTCGACTGTATGCCTGAAAACCTCCTGCAGTTCGCCCTGATGGGCGATGCATACTGCAAAACCATGTTCGACAACCCCGAACCGAAAATCGCCCTTCTCAGCATCGGTGAGGAGGACACGAAAGGGAACCTTCTCACGAAAGAGGCATTCAAGCTGCTGAAGGAGACAAGTATCCGCTTTATCGGAAACATCGAGGGGAAGGACATCTTCCTCGGGAACGCCGACGTGGTGGTGTGTGACGGTTTCATAGGCAATATCGTCCTCAAGACGAGTGAGGGTTTGGCGGAAGCGATTATGAGGATGCTCAAAAGGGAGATCGCCGATGTGACGACGGGGAGGGTTGGCTACCTCCTCGTGAAGCCCGCGCTTAGGAATTTCAGGAAAAAGACCGATTATGCCGAGTATGGCGGAGCCCCGCTTCTGGGGATCAACGGCACCTGCATCATAAGCCATGGAAGGTCCTCAGCGAAAGCGATACGAAACGCAATCAAAGTCGCCGCCCAGTTTGCGCAGAGAAGGGTGCACCAGATCATCTCTGAGAAGATACGCAATCTTCGCAAAGGGGGAGAAAAAGGTGCTCAGGTCTAAGATCATAGCGACAGGCTCGTACGTCCCGGAGAAGGTGCTTACGAACTTCGATCTCGAGAAGATGGTCGAGACTTCCGACGAATGGATCACGGAGAGAACGGGAATAAAGGAGCGCAGGATAGCCGAGGGGAAACAGGCGGCATCGGACCTCGCCTTCGAGGCCTCGAAGGCCGCTCTGAAAATGGCGGGACTGAAAGCAAAAGAGATCGAACTGATTCTCGTCGCGACCGTGAGTGGGGATATGCCTCTGCCGGCAACGGCGTGCATCCTGCAGGACAAACTGGAGGCGAAAAAGGCCGCGGCCTTTGATGTGAACGCAGCGTGCTCGGGTTTTATTTACGCGCTCGCTGTGGCCGATGCCTTCATAAGGAGCCGCTCTTACAGGCGCGTCCTTGTGGTCGGCGCAGAGATACTCACCAAGTTTACCGACTGGGAGGACAGGACGACATGCGTTCTGTTCGGCGACGGCGCAGGCGCGGTGATACTCGAGGCGACCGAGGAAGACAGGGGGATACTCTCCGCCAGGATCCATTCGGACGGGAGCATGTGGGACCTCCTCCATACTCCGGGGGGCGGGTCGAGAAACCCGGCGTCGAAGGAGACGGTTAGGAAGCGGCTTCACTATATAAAGATGAGGGGAAATGAGACCTTCAAGATCGCGGTCAGGACCCTCGAAGGACTGATTCGGGATACCCTGAAGGAGAACAAACTGAAAACCTCCGACCTCGCCCTGCTGATACCTCATCAGGCGAACCTGAGGATCATTCAGGCCACGGCCAGGCGAATAGACCTTCCGATTGAGAAGGTGATGGTCAATCTCGACCGCTACGGCAACACGTCGGCCGCGTCTATACCGCTGGCGCTCGACGAAGCGGTCAGGATAGGGAAAGTGAGGAGAGGCGACTATATCCTGCTTGAGGCATTCGGGGGAGGACTCACCTGGGCGTCGGCTCTTATCAAGTGGTGAAGAGCGGTGACAGCGATGTTCCGGACCGTTTGCGGGCTTGTCCTCGCCGCGGCCTTTGCATGTCCCACGGCCAGTACCCGGGCCGGAGAGACGTACCGTAATCCCGTCCTCGTTGAAACCGTAGTCGGTCCTGTGCAGGGCCTGATGGGCATCGGAGATCCCTCCGTCCTTTTCTATAGAGGGAGATACTATTTGTACCCGACCGGAGACAACCACGGGTATGATGTCTATCTCTCTGCCGACCTCGTCCACTGGAGAAAGGGGCCGAGGGTCTTTCATTCCGCCGGGTCAGGGGCTTGGGCCCCCGACGTCCATTTCAATCCCGCCGACCGGAAGTTTTATCTCTATTATACGGTGGACGGGCGTGTCGGAGTGGCGGTCGCAGACCGTCCGGACGGGACTTTCATCGATCAGGGTGTACTTGTCGTAAATGCGATCGATGCCGACATGTTTCTCGACGACGACGGCAGATACTATCTCTACTATGCGCGGTACCCGGATTTCGCGATTTGCGTCCAGCCGATGGAAGACGCGGTCAGGAAGAAAGGGGAAGCCTTTAAACTTATCGGGCCGGATCAGCCCTGGGAAAAGAAGGGCGAGGCTATTACCGAGGCGCCCTGGATGATGAGGCACAACGGAAGGTATTATCTCCTCTATTCAGGGGGCGGCGCCAACACCAGGCACTACGCTATCGGATATGCGACCTCGAAGAGTCCCCTCGGCCCTTTCGTGAAGTATGCAGGAAACCCCGTCATGAAAGAGGGAAACGGCGTCTTCGGGCCCGGCCATTGCAGCGTCATCGGGACTCCGGACGGAGAGTTCTGGATGATCTATCATCAGAAAGAAGACGCGTCGGTGAACTGGAAACGCATCATCTGCATAGACCGGATCTGGTTCGATGACAAGGGGGCGCTTCATGGGAAAGCCACCCGCGGGACGCTCCGGCCGGCGCTTGTTACACATTGATCCACGTCCCGGACCTCCGACCTTCGGGACCGTTGATGCTTTCCGCTTAAGAGACCGAGGGAACAGAATGCGCCGTCCCCGGTTCATGTTCTCCTCGCCGCTGAGAAGACCCTTTCTCCCACGCTCGGTCCCGCATCGGCCGTACCACCAGTTTACGGCGTCGCTGAGTTTCCTCCGGCCGCTTTCGATCTCCTCCCTTCTGTCCTTCCAGTCGGAAGGGCACTCTTTCGCGAGGGCTTCAAGCTTCTCCTCGATAAAGTCTACCAGGTCGAAGAGGCTAAAATACTCGGCCCTGCGCGCTTCTTCCTCGGCCGTCGTGGTCTCGACCGCGCAGACAATCTCGAAGGCCTTTTTCTTCATCTCGCTTAATTCTCTGTATACGGCATCGCAATACCGGCGAACGCCGGATTCTTCGTTCTGAATCACCGCCCCATGATCTACCTCCGCTTCCTCTGCCACAATACCCGAAAAAAATCGGGCAGTTTGAACGCCTCTTGCATCCTTCGACAGCCCGGCCATCTCCATTGCGGAAGATCCGTAGCTTTCCGCCCCTTCTTGCGAAGGGTTCGGCTTTCTCGGGAATATCCCTGCATGTCTGATTTATTGTAACTCCGCTTCGGCGGACAGGTCAAAAAGTCGGGAGCACCGCTGCCGGCCTTTGGCAGCGGAGCTCCGGGGTCTGCCATTACGCTCTGAGGCGATCCGTATATAGTAAGATAGAGGTAAGAGGAGGTGCTTTCATGGAAAAGCTGAAAGAGATTCTCGTGATGCTCAGGAAACCGGATGGAGAGACTATGGTGGTCCAGGAGCCCGACTATGTGAGTTATCCCGACCCCTCACGTCCGTATTGGACGATCGTGAAGGAAAAGAGCGAGATCCGCACGAGTGGAGAGGTCTGGGTCGAAAAGGCATTAAAGGGCGACGAGGTTGTCTGCGAGGATTCCGTCAGCTGCACAGGCGAGAAGTGTTTTCATAAGCTGCCTCATCCCAAGGCAGGGGACTGCGGCGAGTTCTGCGAACTCGACAGAGCGGCGAATTGCAGGCCTTACAGGATCTGAAGAGACCCGCCGCCCGTTTGACGGTCGCAGCGCTTGTTTGCATTCGACAACCGGCACATTCATTCTACTCACCTCTTACCTCCGAACGCTTCCAATCTCGCACGGAAAGGAGATGAATCATCCGCCTTTCTTTTTATTGTATCAGATTCGTGAGCTTCTTCGAGCTTTCTTTCATTGACGGACGGCCCAGGGGAATTCGTCTAAAAAAGGCGGGAGACGAGGAAGGGGAGGGCGGTCTCGACAGGAAGGATGCGGCTGCCGAGGCGCACGGGTGAAAAGCCCGCCGAGACAAGCTTTTGTATCTCATAAGGAATGAAACCGCCTTCAGGTCCTATTGCGAGCGTTATGGGCCGTCCCGGATTTCGCGGGCATTCTTCTCCGGCTGCCGGGTGTGCGGCGAGCGAGGGCAGCCGGAGAAGAATGCCCGGTAGTTCGTCCTCGACGAAGGGCTTAAAGCGGCTGCGGAGAAATACCTGAGGGAGGATTGTGTCCCGGGCCTGCTCAAGCCCAAGGACAAGCTGCTCTCGTATTCGCTCACCATCAAGAAAAGGGCTTTGCCAGTAACTCTTCTCGACCCGGTACGAATTGACGAGGAATATCCTTTTGATGCCCATTGAGCCGGCCGAGACAAGCATCCTCCTGAGAACCTTCGGTCTCGGGAGGGCAAGAACCAGGGTGAAAGGAAGTGGGTCGGGCGGCTTCCCGGCCGTCTCGACATCCATTTCAAGAACATCGCCGTCCAGGCGGGTCACTGTCCCCGTACCGATGAGGCCGCCTTCGATTCCGACGCAGAGGGCATCTCCCGGCTTCGCATGGATTACTCCGGACACATGTCTGAGCCTTCTCCCCGCAAGGCGCACCTTCCTATTGTCTGTGAAGTCTTTTTCGAAAAGAAGGATAAGATTCATGGCTTGCCGACATTATAATCGCTTGCCCGGCTTAATGGGAAGAAGGCTGCGCGGCGTTCCCTGCGTCCTTTTCGAGTAAGCCTCTTGAAGGCGACAGTGCTCGCAGCAGGATAGCATGCCGACGAGATACAGCAAATGGCAGGATTCGGGAACGAAGGACAGAGAATCTCCTATAAAGGAGGAATAATATCCTATTTTGCCGGGATGGATGCCATACTCGCGCCGGGAAATGCAGTTTCCGAATTGCTAATATAAACATTTGGTTATATCTTTTAATCAGGTGATGAGAAGATGTGAAAGCTTAGTTTATGCAAAGAAAGAGCCGCGTTCGAAGGGAAAGGAGCTGAGCATATGGTTACCACAAGGAGTTTAAAACGGAGAAGGCGGGCAGGTATTCTGACCGGAATTGTCGTGATGGCCGCCGCGGTGTTTTTCGTAATGTCCCTGGGAACTCAGGTAGCTGCCGCGCAGAACATGCTGACCCTTAAGGGGCAGGTTGTCGCTATAGACAGTTATGACAAAACGCTGACCGTAACGCCTCAGCCGGGGCAGGTGTTCGGTGCGGAGGGCTTGAGCGCAGTCACGTTCGCTGTGGACAAGCAAACGAGTGTGACATGGTGCGAGCAGAACAAGAGTTTTGACAACCTCAATGTGGGTCAAAATGTCTCCGTGCAGTATCACAGGGAAAAAGGCAGGCTGATTGCGGACTCGATCAGCGTACAGCCGGTCGTTCTCGCGTGTTATCAATAAGCGCATCGTGTCTCGATAACGTGGTATTCGGGGCGCCGCGAAACTGCGGCGCCTCTTCCTGTTGCATGTATCTCTTCGCGTCATTTACAATAATCTGGAGTACGGATTTCAATCGGGAGGTGTGTTGCCCTGAACGACTTTCTTGCCGTTGCAGAAGAGTTCGCGCCGCAGGGAAGTGTTGCCGACATCAGTGAGTTCGGGAACGGCAATATTAATGCCACCTTCCTTGTAACGCTGGACGGTCCGCGGGGAAGACACTTTGTTCTGCAGCGCGTCAACACGGAAGTGTTCCGCCGGCCGGAACTCGTCATGCGCAATATTCGTATCTCGACGGAACATATGCGGAGCGGTCTCGGAAAGGCCCCTCTCGGCGGCCGCCGCTGGGAGGTCCCCCGGGTGCTGCGGGCTCGGGACGGCCGGGACTTCTGGTATGAGCCGGGGGGAGCGTTCTGGCGGGCTCTGACCTTTATTGGGGGTTCGCGGTCTTTCGAGGCTATCAGGGACAGTAACCACGCAGCAGAAGCAGGCTATGCGCTCGGCCTGTTCCACGTCCTCCTGAGCGACCTTCCTGCCGGCACTCTGGCCGACACGCTCGAAGGGTTTCATATCACACCCTGCTACCTGCGGCACTACGATGAGGTCCTGGCGCACTACGGCGAGAGGAAATCCTCGGAGGTGAAGTATTGCATGCGGTTCGTGGACAGGCGAAGGGCCGGGGCACAGGTACTCGAAGATGCCAAGGCAGAGGGCAGACTGCTTCTTCGTCCTATTCACGGCGACCCAAAGGTGAACAACTTCTTGATGGACACAGAGACGATGCGTGCCGTCGGCGTTGTCGATCTGGACACAGTCAAAACCGGGCTGGTCCATTACGATATCGGAGACTGCCTCCGCTCGGGCTGTAATCCGTTGGGAGAAGAGACCGAACAGTGGGAAGCCGTTCGGTTCGACCCCGACCTCTGCAGGGCGCTCCTGAAGGGCTATCTCGCTATGGCAAGAGCGTTCTTCAGCCGGAATGATTTCTCCTATCTCCACGCTTCGATTCGCCTGATCGCCTTCGAACTCGGGCTGAGGTTTTTCACGGACTACCTGGAAGGCGACGTCTATTTCAAAGTGAGAAGGCCGGAACATAACCTTGCCAGGGCCCTCGTTCAGTTCAGGCTGACAGATAGTATCGAAGCGCAGGAAGGAGACATCCGCGCTATCATCGGGGAGCTCATGTGAAGACGAGTACTTTCTCCCTCAGGCCCTTCCGGCTGAGGGGCTCTCTTCCTTTCGTTGAGATTACAGGCAGCATCGGACGGCGCTCCGGCAGACTCGCCGTCAGTTATGCGCTCTCCGGGCCTCCGGGAGAAATCGTGATTCCTGCGACGACGGACACGCCGGCGCGCAGGCATGCCCTCTGGCAGGAGACCTGTTTCGAGTTCTTCCTCAGTGCAAAGAATGCGGATCAGTATTGGGAATTCAACCTCTCTCCCGCAGGACACTGGAATGTGTACCGATTCAGGTTCTATAGGAAAGGCATGCAGGAGGAAGAGGCTTTTGCCTCACTCCCTTTTCGCGTCCGGCGCGGACCGAACGTGCTGCACCTCTCCGTGGAACTGAGCCTCGATAAGATCGTCCCGGCGGAACAGCGGTTGGGGGTCGGCATCAGTGCTGTCCTCAGGACCGGAAGCGGCGAAATGATCTACCTGTCATTGACCCATCCCGGTCCGAAGCCTGACTTTCACCGGAGGGACGGTTTCATTATCGAATTGTGAGGCTGCCCCCGCCAATTCGGGTGCACGATCACCATACCCCCGGCTTCCGGAATGGCCCCCTTGTAAATCTGTGCGGCCTCATTGATGAGGGAAAGGATGGTCGCAAAGTCAGTGGCGCTGCAGCGGCGTATCATGCACCCCCGGATAGCTCACGGACCCATCTCTTTCAGAACTTCTCCCAGGCGCCTGATGCCTTCTTCGATCTTTTCTGGTGAAGCGTTAGAGAAATTCAGCCTCATCGTATTCTCCCCTGAACCGTCGGGGAAAAACTCCTTCCCCGGCACGAAGGCGACGTTTCGTTCAAGGCAGCGCGAAAGGATCTCCTTCGTATCGCATCCCTCGGGCAGCCTTGCCCAGAGAAACATGCCTCCCGAAGGGCGGTTGCCAGGCTCTCTTGAGAAGTACCCTTGCTATCAGCAGGTTCACGTAAAACATAGGCGCGAAGTATAGAAAACCTGGGTCACCATGTCAAGTCTACAACATGACATATTCTTTTGGGGCAAAATTGGTTTTCATTGTCCAGAGCGCCGCAACGCCATTTTTCATCCTGTACACGGCGAGGGGTTCGTATCCCATCTGCTCAACCCAGGGTTTCAGAAAAGCGCGCTTTTCTACTATTTCCTTCTTCAGGTTAAGATCTTCAACAAGTTCGACCCTGCCGCTGACCCGGATCTGGATAAGGTCCTCGAATTTGCCGTTATTGAAACACATCTCAACCTGCGGATTTGCAGATAATTGCCTGTGAAGGTCTTTTCCCTTCCCGGTATGGAATAGTATTCCGTTTTCGTCAGCCCGATACATCATCATGCCCCGGACGCGGGGCTTGTTCCCCTCAACCGTGGCTAAGTGGAATATCGGATTCGCATTCAGAAACTCAAATAGCTCGCTCTTGTTCATGTCATTCTCCTCCCATCTCGGTTTTTGACTTACGCTGGGGAATTCCTCAGGCGGCCGAACTCGCTCAGGGATCTCGAGACGCAGTCTTCGATCGCGAGTCCGGAAAAATAATTTCCGGTGAGAAGCAGCTTCCGTCGCGCCAGGAGCCGGTCGAGTTCGGTGACAAGCGCGTCGTGTCCCACGCGGAGAGCAGGTACATGGTTTTCGGCGCTGACCGCGCCTTCCAACTCTTCCCGTTTCACCTGCAGCACTTCAGCGATGCGAGCCAGCCTGGATTCGAGTGTGGCGGCTCCGGACTTAAAATGGAAGGCGAATCCCCTGCGGTTTTCGTCCGGGAGAGGATCACGGGAAACTGCGGAGTAAAACGAATTATCCACCGCGATGATTCCTGCCAGAGGCCCGAGGAGAGAGCTGTCCTTCCTGATCGCTACTCCTACGGTTTCGACCCTCCCCATCTCTATGCGCGACAGCAGCGCCGATATCTCCGGAAAGGATGTCCGCAAAAGCGCAGCCGCAGCAGAGGCCTGCGCGGCCACGGCCAGGACAGGGGACTGGAAAGAAGCGCCGTCTGCCGTGCCGGCCGTGAATAGGCCGCCTTTGAAAAGGATGCTGTCGACCGCCTTGCCCGTCACGACTTCAATGCCCTCTTCCGAGGCAATCGCCTCGGTGATCGACTGGAGTCCCCGCCGCATCGCGAAGCTTTTCAGAACATCTTTGCGGCGGTCCCTCTTCTTGAAGAGCAAATCGGCGGGAAAATTATCCGCCTTCTGACAAATCACTGCATCGAAGAGAGGGCCGAAGACCTTTCTGAAATTGTTCTTTCCTACGATCTTCGAATAGTAAGACTCGATGCTGTGGCCCGCTTTTTTCAGAGTGAAAAGGCGGGGCGCGGAAAAAAGCAGTTCCGCAAAATTCATCCGGGAGGGAATGGATTGTATCCGGCCGTCGACGAGCAATTTGTAGCCGACCTTCTCCTTTTTGGCGGCCTGGTGAAGAAGGGACAATTCCTCCATGATATTCAGGAGGTTGCCGTAGGAGTTATAGCAGGTGTGAGCGCCGAGTTCGAGCCAGAAGCCCGGGTCAGCGCCCGGGAAGACGTGAGTGTGAAAGGTCCCGCCGACGCGGCCGTCCTTCTCCAGCACGAGAGTCCGGAGGCCCTGTTTCGCGCAGTAGTGCGCAAGACTCAACCCGCTTATGCCCGCCCCTATTATGACGACGTCATATCTTTGCATATTGTTCTACCTCTCCTTGTAGGGAGCCCGGGCGAGGCAGGACTCACCTGTTCATCGATTATAGGGTTGCCCCCAACGTTCAAAAAAGACGATCTCCCCGAGAGGCCTGCGCGGGGGGCCCGAGGACTTTTCTTCGAGGGGATATCCGACCGGGAATAGCCCGACCACGCGGGCCGTTGGGGATACTCCGAGGAGGGTGCGGATCTTCTCCTCGTCGAAGACGCCGACGAAGACGCTGCCCAGGCCGAGTGCCCTCGCGGAGAGCATAAGGTTCTGCGCGGCGATTCCGATGTCGGTTAAATAGTAGGGCTGTCCCCATATATTCCCCGACTGTCCCGGTTCGGCGCACGCGACAATGACGAGCGGCGCCTCGGCGATGCCCTTTCTCGCCGGGTTCGACTTGTATCCGAGAGGGGAAAAGAAGGACTCGACGTACGACAGTTCGCTGAGCGTTTGCTTGAGCGAGGAGTCCTTGACGACAATAAGGCGCCAGCACTGAAGATTCGCCCAGGAAGGCGCCTGACGGACGGCTTCGAGTATGGCGGCGAGCTTTTCATCCTCGACCGGCTTGTCGGCGAAACGCCGGACGCTTCTCCTGGTAGCAATCGCCTCGAAAAGATCCATGGAGACCTCCTTTTGTTGTCGGTATCTGAATATTCTTCACATGGAAAAGCCGGATAAACCGGATGATTTACATTGTATATCACCGAGCAATTATAAGCAAGGCTTATAAGCCTATAATTGCTCGGGGCTTCCCCGCCGTCCCCTCATGAGTCAGAGGATATCCGCCGTCAGACTCACAAAAATGTAGCGGCAGACAAATATGTGTCCTTCTGTTGGGCCGGATTGCCTTTGAAAGCAATGGGATACGTTCTGGCACGGTTCTCGCTTTTCGTTCTGCGGGCAAGAATAAGAATGGAGTCGTTGAAACAAAAGATAAAGGAACTCGAAAAGGCGGAGATCGTCAATGCCTTTAGGGACTGCAACTGGGTGATGGCGCGGGCCGCGAGAAAGCGTGGCATGACCGAAAGAGTGATCGGCTACAAGATCAGGAAGTACGGCATAGGGAAGAAGGAGGTGGAGGATCGGGAGTTGAGGCGTGAAGGGGCTTGAGAACGGGAAAAGACCATATCTGTTTCCTTATTCCGTATGAAGGGGGAAGAGGGGAAACGAAAATGACCGGGATGAAACAAGGAGGGTAGAATGAAGAAAAGGGTTGTCGCAATCAGTCTGTTGTTTCTTATCC
>JAMCWJ010000109.1:299-27477 GCA_023475105.1 Nitrospirota bacterium | reverse complement strand
CTGGTGTAAAAAACGACCAGCGAGCACAAGAGAACTGCGAGATGAACGTATACCCTTCCTGAAAGAAATTTCCCCTTTCCTGCAAACATGGATACCTCCTTGGATTATAAATCAGCGCTGCTGATTCAACTTTTCGAGATTTTACCTACTATTTTACCCTTCCGCCGGACCAAATGCAAAAGGGTTCTCTTCCCGTTTTCTCACCCGAAGGAATTCCGCCTTGCTTCCACGCCTTCACAAACGGTCATTTGTTCACCCAGGCGGAAGCTGCGGAGAAAACAGCCGGGGACTTCTCTTCAGGCATAAAGTCAGAGGGCCCTTTCGCCACGGAACAAACGCCCTTACCCGAGGACTTTGCCCATCAGTACTTCGTCGATATACTCTTTCCCGACGCGTATGCTTCGACGCCTGACTCCCTCTTCCTTGAAGCCCGCCTTGATGAAGAGGTCCAGGGAGCGCTTATTCGTGGTGAAGATACTCGACTCCAGCTTCTCGAATCCCTTTTCCTGCGCCCATTCCAGGGCGTACCCCAGCATCTGCGAGCCGATGCCGAAACCGCGATATGCCTCCTTGAGATGCAGCCCGACGTGGACGATGTGGGCCGTCTGCTCCCTCTGTCCCGCATCAGACTGAAGGGCGCCAAGGCATCCGATGACTTCTGCCCCGGCCTCAGCGACGATAAGGAGGTTCTTCTGCCTGTCAAGCCCGCTGATGTATGCCCGTTCCGACGCGGTGTCCTTGCCGTAGTGCTCCATAAGGACATAGCTGCGCTCCATCGCCCTTGACCGTATCGTATCGATGATCTCACACGAATCATCGGGCATCGCGGGTCTTATGGTGATTTCCTCGCCGTTTCCGGCTCGAAATGTTCTGATTCCTTCCATTCGTCCCTCTCAATTCAAGTATACCCGGGAGACGGGACAAGTGCAATTCATTCATCATTCGAATTGGCTCACTCGCGGGACAATGCGCCCGCTCCCTGTAAGTTCATGTCCCGGGTATGGTATTCTCATTAGGCGGCAGCGCATAGAGGTGAAAAGGCGCGCCCCCGGGAGGCTGAATGCAAAACGAAGAAGGATGGGTCGAAGTCCTTGTGACTTGCGATTCCCTCGAAGCGGAGATGATCAAGGACCTCCTTGAAAGCGGAGGGATACCAGTAGTCCTCAGGTCCTCGAAGGTGCACCCCTATCCTGTGAATATCGGGAAGATGGGCGAGATCAAAATCCTCGTGAGAAAAGAGGACGAGGAGGCGGCGCAACGGGTGATCGGGGGAGAAGGGGAAAGCGCAGAGCCGCCCTCTGAATAGACAGAGGGCTTAGATCTGTGGAACTGCTGTTAAAGGGACAGGCAAATACTAGTGTGAGACAATTTATATCACGCTTGTGAACTACTCACTATTATAGTTCTTCACTTCGAGTTTTATTCCCTCTATGTCCCTTGGGTCATATCCTGAATACAGATAGGTAAAGACAGTATTATTCGTAAGGAGAGGGTCGAGGTCTTCGCCGATGACGCCTCTGACGACGAGTTCCTTCCAGGATTGGGTGCCCTTTATGAGCGAGAACTCGGTAAGGTGTATGCGCGCCCCGAGCCCTTTTAAGAAACTCAGCCCTTCCCTCACCTCCTCGATCCTCTGCCCGGGCAGCCCGTACATAAGGTAGGCCCCGATCTCCTTTTTTGTAAAACCTTTCCCTTGCAAGAAGCCGACGGCCCTTTCGAGGTCTGCGCAGCTCACCTTCGCTCCCGTCGCCGTCTGTCTTTCGGGATCGGTGGTTTCGAGGCCGAGACGTATCGTTTTGAATCCGCTGTTCCTCATCAGTCCCGCAAGCTCCCGGTCGATATAGCGCGCATGGAGTCCGTTCGGCGCATGGAACCTTGCAGAGATGCCCTCTCTCACGATTCCGGCAAGCAGGGGTTTTATGTGGTCTTCGGCTCCGGCAAGCAGTGCGTCATCGTAAAAGACATAGTCGCACACGCCCCTCCTCCGGAGCCTTTTCACCTCCTCCAGGACATCCTCCGGAGCCCTCCGTTCATAATTCTCCGCAAGAAGCTTCGACGCGCAATAGGAGCACCGAAAAGGGCAACCCGTAGAGGTGAGGAGGACGGCGAACGGATACTCCCCGCACAGGCCCGGTCCCCAAGACTTTGTAGGTCCGGCCTTTTTCCTGAGTCCGAACCCGAATGTGGAAAGGGCAAAATGAAAGCTCTGCCTCAGAGGTCCCCGGTAAATGAAATCTGCGCCCGAGGCCCGCGAGGCGTGCTCGTGATACAGGGTCGCGTAAATCCCTCCGAGCATGACCGGGACATCGCCCGCGAGGTCCCGCACCAGAGCGATCACCCTCAGCACGCCAGGATACCAGTAGCTCATCATGGAGGTCACTAAAACGATATCGACAGGGAGGGCGCTTCTTGCCCTGCGCACAAACTCATCGGTGCTGATCCCGTAGCGTTTGTACGTCCTCGGGATCCTTCCGAGCAGACCCGGTTTCCCGGCCGTTTCAGCCCTGAATTTCCCTGTGCCATACTTCCCTGCCCCGGAGGAATCGGTGCAGTCGATGCAGAAAAGTTCGGTCTCGAAGGTGCCGAGGTATTCTGCGACCTTGAAAAGTCCGACCGGTTGCGCCCAGAGGTTGTACGCCGCAAAATCGTAGATCCAGGGGTTGATGAGGAGCGTCCTTACCTTCATAACAAACTGTTTGCACTTCCCGCCTGCAAACGGTATATTACACTAGCGTGGGCAACAATATATATTCGCAGCTGCAGACGAAACTCCTCCGCACAGGTACCGTGCTCGTACTCATCGTGCTCGGGGGCACTGCAGGCTACTGGTTTATCGGAGCAAGGCATTATTCCCTGGTCGACTGCCTCTACATGACCGTCATCACGATCACCACGGTAGGATACGGCGAAGTGATCGACATGTCCGGAAATCCCGACGGGAGACTTTTCACCATATTCATAGCGATATCCGGGATAAGCACCGCGACCTACATTTTTACGAACCTCACCGCCTTTATGGTGGAGGGCGAACTGAACAAGGCCTTTCGGAGGAAAAAGATGGAAAAAATGATCAAGAAAATGAAGGGACACTACATCGTCTGCGGCCTCGACGGTGTGGGGAATTACATAGTGGATGAACTCACCGACACAAGAAGACCGTGTGTTATGGTGGACAGAGACAAGGTGGAAATAGAGAAGGTCCTCGAAATATACCGCGACGCCGTCTTTATCGAGGGCGATGCCACGGACAGCGACACCCTTCATTCCGCAGGCATCGCGGTTGCCGCAGGTCTTTTTGCGGTCACGGGAGACGACAACCAGAATCTCGTGATAAGCCTGACCGCAAAGCAGCTCAATGCGCGCGTGAAGGTCGTCGCGAGCTGCAAGGATCTGAAGAATACGGAAAAGATAAGGAAGGCCGGCGCCGACGCGGTCGTCTCCCCCACTTCGATCGGCGGTCTTAGGATGGCTTCCGAAATGGTGAGGGCCACGGTCGTCTCATTTCTCGATACGATGCTCAGGGACAAGGAAAAAAACCTGCGGATCGAAGAGATCGCGGCGCCTCAGAAATTCGAAGGGCAGAGCATTTCCTCTCTGAATCTGTCTCAGTATTCCCACGTCCTTCTCCTCGCCCTGCGCACGGAAAACACCTGGGTCTACAATCCGCCGGACAGTTATCTGATACGGCACGGGGACACCCTGATCTTCATGGCCACGCCCGAAGAACGCCATGAGATCGAAAAGCTCTTTCGCGGATGAGAACGTTGAAAAGAACCGCTTCAGACAAGATAAGGTGCAGCTGCCGGACCGGGTTGCGCAAGGGGAGAGCGCAATCCGGGAACATGCCGGCCACCCATTGTCCGTAGCGATGGATCATGGGATATTACGAATTCACGATAAGAGTATCGGACAGGTCAAAGGACGCCTTGCTGAACAGGATGGATGAAATGGGATGCCTCGGCGTTTCCGAAAACAGGGGTCGCCTTGTCGCCTACTTCAGGGACAGCCGCGACATCATCCTACTGAGAGACGGACTGAACTTGTTCAGAGAGGTCCTCAGGGGAGCGGGTCTCGATCCGGATTTCTCTTTTGATTACGTCTACCTTTCCGAAAGGGACTGGAACGAGACCTGGAAAAAAAAGTTCGTTCCGATCGATCCGGGAGAAAAACTTGCGATATTGCCTCCATGGGAAAGCGCGCGCTGCGGTCGGATCGGACTGATAATAGATCCCGGCATGGCCTTCGGCACAGGCCATCACGAAACGACGAAAACGTGTCTCATGCTCATCGAGAAGTATGTTTCAGGCCTTCTCCGGAACGGACCCGCAGCAAACTGTGTCAGGAAAGACTGTTTCCTCGACGTCGGCACGGGTACGGGCATCCTCGCAATCGCGGCCTCGAAGCTTGGCTTCGCGCATGTCACCGGGGTGGACATCGATCCTGTTGCCGTGGATGCGGCGGCAAGAAATGCGGAATTGAACGACCTCGGGAACGTCGAAATCAGGGAGGGGGGCATAGGCGATGTCGAGGGCCGCTTCGATCTGATCGCAGCGAATCTCATGTCGGAGGTGCTGATCGGAATCGCTCCGGAGATCGCCTCCTGTCTGGGTGACGGTGCCCTCGCCATCCTTTCGGGCATGCTCGTGGGACAGGAAGACGACGTGATCGCCGGCATGAAGAAAGCAGGGCTTGCACTTTTGGAAAAATACTATGACGGCAGATGGGCGTCGGTGATCGTTGGTCGCCGGCGGTGACGGGCATGCGGCTTTTCCTCGATCTTCACTGTGGTCGCCTGCGGCCCTTTGCCCCGTCTTTCGCTGATCAAAGTGATTCCTCTTGTTCACGCCGATGAGGTATAATCTTCAGAAAGCCCGGAGGGCTTGACCCTGTCTGATCCGGAGGAGTCCTATTCATGAACATCACTGCGGCGTATGTCATCACCTTTATCGCGAGTTTCTGCATGCTCGTGATCGAAATCGTAGCAGGGCGCATCCTCGCCCCCTTTGTCGGCGTGTCGCTCTACACGTGGACGAGCATTATCGGAGTTGTACTGGCGGGCATAAGCATCGGCGCCTACTTCGGGGGAAAACTTGCCGACAGGTTCCCGGAAAGAAGGACCCTCGGCTGGCTGCTTTTCCTGTCGGGGATTGCGACCCTCTCGATCGCGCCGGTGACGAGTCTGGTCGCTTCGTATCACTTCCCGACTACGCTCATGGCGCGTATAGTGATCGTGACGACGCTCACCTTCTTTGTGCCGAGCTGCATCCTCGGGATGATCTCTCCCATCGTGGTGAAGCTCGCCCTCAGGAACGTCGAGACCGCAGGGAACGTGGTCGGGAAGATCTATGCCTTCTCGACCCTCGGCTCTATCATCGGCACATTCGCCGCAGGTTTTTTCCTCATCTCCTGGATGGGCACGAGGCATATCATCCTTGCGATCGGCGCGATACTGGTCCTCACGGCCCTTGCCTCGGGCTCCCTGTTTAGGGCGAAAAGGCTTGCCGCGGGGTTCGTTCTGCTCCCTTCCTTCCTTGTCCTCGGCACATACGGCTTTGCTTTCAGGGCGCCCCTCGATCGCTACACGAACTATTACAAGGAGAGCGACTATTTCACGATAAAGGTAAAGGAGGCGACGAGCGCCGACGGGAAAACCCCCCTGAAGGCGCTCGTGCTCGACAACCTCACGCATTCCTACGTGAATCTGAAAGACCCGCTCCATATAGAGTACAAATACGAAAGAATCTATGCGGAAGTTCTCAAATGGAGGTTCGGGAAGGACGCCGCTTTCAGGAGCCTCACGATAGGAGGCGGGGGATATACCTTCCCGAGATACATGGAGGTCTATTACCCGAAGGCTGAGATCGAGGTCGTCGAGATAGACCCCGAGATTACGAAGACGGTTTCCGTCTATCTCGGCTTGCCCGGTTCGACAAGGATACGCACCTATAACGAAGACGGCAGATGGTTCGTGATGAACTGCAAAGACCGATACGACGTGCTCTTTATCGATGCCTATAACGACCTTTCGATCCCCTACCACCTCACGACGAAGGAGTTTGCGCAGTCGCTCAGGGATCTCATGAACCCTGGGGGCATCCTCCTCACGAACATCATCGACAACTTTCAGAAAGGCTCATTTCTTCCTTCGACGATCAGGACCCTAAGGGAAGTCTTCGGGGAAAAGAATGTCCGCCTCATATCGATAAGCCCGGACTTTGAAAAGATCGGCTCTGCGACGTTTATCGTAATGGCCACGAGGGATGCGGTGAAGGTCGGCGCTTTCGAGGCCTTTGTGAGGAACACCTTCGGTCCCGGGGCGGCCTCGTCCGTTGTGCCAGACAGCCTTGTCGAGCAATTCATGAAGAGATCATACTCGGTGGTTTTAAGGGACGATTATGCCCCGGTGGACAATCTCATCGCACCTGTCTTTGAGGAGAGATTCGGGTATAACAGGAAGATACGGTAGGCGCCCGATGCCTCTTAAACAGCCGTTCGTCCCCATTCAATTGAAATGGACCCGATAGCAATTATCCACGAGGTCGTCGCTGTCGTTACCGTCGCGGTGGCCCTTCCGCTGATAACGAAGACGATCAGGATGAATCCGTGCCGGAAGACTCAGGCTAGAAGAGCCTCACCTCTATAACTTCTCCTTCTTCTATGCCCCTTGCCTGCGCAGGGATCGCCACGGTTCCATCTGCCCTCACCAGGGTCCTGATAAGACCGGATTTCCCGAGTATCGGCACGGCCCACAGCTCCCCTGTCCTCTCTTCGACGGCCACTCTGAGGTGCTCTTCCTTCCCGATGCCCGAGGATACGTTCTTCGCCATCCTTGCCTTCACGGTCCTTCTCCTCATATACTCCTTCCCCTCAAGCCCGGAAAGGATTCTGAGAACAGGTTCCACAAAGAGGTCGAAGCATACCGTCACGGCTGCAGGATGCCCGGGCAATCCAAACAGCGGAACTCCGTTCACGACCCCTCCTATCGTCGGCTTTCCCGGCTTCAGGGTCACCCCGTGAAAAAGGACCCCTGGAGAACCGAGGTCGCGTATGATCTTCGCCGTCATATCCATCGTTCCGACCGAGCTTCCTCCGGTGATGATCACGAGTTGTGAATCTGTAACGGACGCGGCGACGACGCCTCTGATCTCATCATAGTCGTCCTTGAATATCCCCTTCCTTACAGGAACGCCTCCGTTTTCGAGGACAAGGCCCGCAAGGTTGAAGCTATTTATGTCGCGTACCTGGCCCGGGAGGAGGGGCTGTCCGGGCCTCACTATTTCGTCGCCGGTAGAGATGATCGACACCGCGGGCTTCCCAAAAACCGTCGCCTCCGTCAAGCCGACCCCCGCCAGGGCGGCGACGTCCTGGGCCCTGAGAAGATGGCCCTTCCCGAGCATCAACTCTCCTTTCTTAATGTCTTCCCCCACTGAGATGACGTTCTCCCCCGGTGCAACAGGTTTCAGCACCTCTATGAGCAGGTCATTCACGGACTGTACATGTTCGAGCATCACGACCGCATCGGCGCCCGCCGGAAGCATGCCGCCGGTAGGCATTCTTGCGGCTGAGCCTTTTTTCAGCGCGAAATCGGCCTCCTTGCCCATAAAAACCTCATTAACCACATCCAGATAGGCGGGAATGCTCTCGCTCGCTCCGAAGGTATCGGAGGACGACACCGCAAAGCCGTCGACGGTCGAGCGTGCGAAGGACGGCAGGTTCTCAGGCGAAAAGACGTCCTGAGCCAGAACCCTTCCGTAGGAATCTTCAAGAGGCAGGGAAAAACGCGGGAGTTCTCTAAAAACCGTCTTTTCGGCCATGCGTCTCTGCGCCTCTGCGACGGAAACCGCATCTTCTCTTCCGAGCATGTCGCGCATAGTCAAAAAGGGTTTGGTGATCCGACGGGTAGATGGGTCATATGCTGATACATTCTCTTTTCCCCTTCCCCTTGGCCCGTGAATCCTTACACGGGAAGTTAAATGAGCAGTCGGTGGAGGGACGCCTGATACCGACCATCGGGCTTTCAAGCAGCACCCCCGATGCCCTTCCGTTACAGAGAATATCCACCATCCTGTCGATCGACTTCAGCTGGAGACGTTTAATGTTCTTTTGCGTGAGCGTCGCAGGATCGATCGCGTTCCGCTGGATGAAATCTCCGAACCTTTCCTTATTGAAACAGGAGAGAAAGAGCACGCCCTTGAAGATTCTTTTGTTTGTCTTGAACGAAAAAAAGACCCTTTCGAGGGACCTCTCGAGGAAAACGTCGTTGCGTGTCTGCACTTCCCTATCGATTGTGACCGCCTGGAACCAGTATTTTTTGTCGATCATGCTGTCGGCCCTCAGTTCGACGAGGGTATGGCCGATGTTCTTCTTCGTTTTTGTGAACGTTCCATGGGCGACAGTGTCCGCGGCGAGATGCCCCATATAGCCATACACGAAGGCCTTCTGCTGCCCCGTCTTCGCAGAGTCGAGAAGGCTCAATGCGACGTCCCAGCTGTGGGAGTTTTTGTCTTCAGGAAGGAACTTCTTGCCGAGGATGATGTCCGCCATCAGGTTTCCGTAAAGAAAATCATGCCGGTATTTCCTGACCAGGGCGTATATCCCCGCCGGGAGAAACGGTCCCAGTGAAAAAATCTCGTTTCCGAGGTACATGTGGGTAAGCGGACCCCATGCGAAGGCAAGGGACGGCGCCAGAACAAAAGAGAGCAGAAGCAGTGATTTAAAAATCTTCATTATTTCATCTCCCTAAGAAATTCAGCAGCAACCTGACGCCGAAGCCCGTGGCGCCTTTGGTCATATACGGTCTGTCCTTTTCCGTCCAGGCCGTTCCCGCGATATCGAGATGAACCCAGGGTGTCTCGCCGACAAACTCTTTTAAAAAATATCCGGCCGTAACGAGGGAGCCCGATCTTCCTCCCGAGTTCTTCAGGTCGGCGACATCGCTCTTGATATATTCGAGATATTCGTCATAAAGGGGCATCTTCCACACTCTTTCGTATACCGCATCGCCCGCAGCCTCCAGCCTCTCCATCGTCGCCTCATCGTTTCCCATCATGGCGATTGCCTCGTTACCCAGGGCCACACCGCATGCGCCTGTCAGAGTCGCTATGTCTATTATAACCGCCGGCCTGAATTTTTTCACATACGCTATGGCGTCTGCGAGCGCCAGCCTCCCCTCTGCGTCCGTGCTTATGATCTCGACTGTCTTCCCCGCTGTCGTACTCACTACGTCCCCGGGCTTTGAAGCGCCGCCTCCGGGAAGGTTTTCTGCGGCCGGAAGGACACCGAGGAGATGGGCCGGGAGTCTCATCTCGGCAGCGGCCTTTATCACCGCAAGCACCACCGCCCCGCCTGCCATGTCGTACTTCATCTTCTCCATGCCTTCGCCCGGCTTGATCGAGATGCCTCCGCTGTCGAACGTTATGGATTTGCCGACCAGCGCAACAGGAACACCCTTTACGCCTTCATATCTGAGGACAATGAACTTCGGAGGTTCATGCGAACCCCTCGCGACGGACAGGTAAGCGCCCATCCCTTCCTTTTCCGCATCACTCCTTTCAAGGACCTTCAGTGAGACCTTGCCCCTGGCAATCCCCTTGGCAGTCTTTGCAAGGACCGCCGGCGTCATGTCGTTCGATGGCGTGTTGACCAGGTCCCGCGCCAGATTGACTGCGGAGACGGTCGCCACCACGCTCCCCGCAGCCTCAAAGAGCGTCTTGTCCGGCTTCCCGACTATGGTGAACCTTTCGAGACCCTCGGCGTTTTCCTTATCCTTCTTATATTTCCTGAACCGGTAGAGCGAAAGAAGCCCGCCTTCAATGAACGGCATCGGGGACTGACCGAGGGGAAGGAGATGTGCAGAAGAAAGCGCGATGTCCTTCACGCCGAGCCCGAAGAGATACGAGACTGCCTTGCCGCCGGCTTGTCTCACCCGCTCCGGCGTGATCTCCTCTTTTTTCCCGAGTCCGGCGAGGAGGACTCTCTCCGGTCCTGCGGAGTTCATGCTGTGGAGGAGGCAGAGCTGGTTTTGTTTGCCTTCGAATTCCTTCGTCGAGATGACGTGCGAGAGGAGTCCTTTCAGGGAGGCATCGGTCTCACCGTATACGTCCGCTTTCTCCCCTTCGCAGAGAGTGAGGACAAGGGCGTCGCATGCGCATTCCGCTTCCTTTATGTCTTTGATGATCACGTTCATCGCAGATGTTTCGGATTTTCTATTCTATCATAAATATCCGTTATGCTTCAGAAATACTTGTCTTCCCGTCATTGCGCCTCCGCTGTTTGCGGGGTTCTTCCAGGTCCGGCGCGCAAAAAACAACACCCGGGCAAGACAAACCAGGAGGAAAGGCAATCAATAAGCTTTTTTGATGGCGTTAGAATAGTTCTTGACAGTCCCCATAGCTTTTGATAACATTGCCCATATGGGAGAAAGAAGCGGTTTTTTTCTTTGTAGGGACGCGTTTTCAAAGGGTTTTAAGGCAACTCTTTCCCGCAAAAGCATATCTCAATCATCGGAGGAGGTCCTTATGAGTAAAGTCAGTGATGACGACAGAAGCATATGGGCAGGCCTGGCCAGAAAAGGGGTATCGAGGAGGGACTTCATCAAGTTTTGCAGCACGATGGCCGCCGCGTTGGCGTTACCGTCAAGTGTCGTTCCAAAGATAGTGGATGCCCTCGAGAAAAAGCAGAAGCCGTATGTGCTCTGGCTTGAATTTCAGGATTGCGCCGGTGACTCGGAATCGATCCTCCGCGCCACCAAGCCGACTATTGCGGAGATGGTCCTGGATGTCATATCGCTCGACTACCACGAGACCATTATGGCAGGGGCGGGAAAGGCGGCTGAAAAGGCTAGGGACGACGTAGTAAAGAATCAAAAAGGCAAGTACATCGCCATCATCGAGGGCGCCATCCCCATGAATGACGGTGGCGTCTATTGCACGATCGCCGGAAGGACCGCCATCGATATCGCGAAGGAAGTCTGCGGAAACGCGGCCATGACTCTCAATGTCGGATCTTGCTCGAGCTGGGGAGGGATCGCCAGCGCAAAGCCGAACCCTACGGGCGCCGTCGGAGTCGGGAAGGCCGTATCGGGAATCACCTACGTGAATCTCCCCGGTTGCCCCATGAACGTGGAAAACGTAACGGCAACGATAGTGCATTATCTCACCTTCGGCGCGCTGCCGGCCCTTGACGGCGAGCACCGCCCCCTTTTCGCACACGGCCAGATCATTCATAATAATTGCGAGAGGCGCGCACACTTCGACGCGGGGCAGTTTGTGAGACAGTGGGGCGACTATGGACACCGCCACGGCTGGTGTCTCTACCAGATGGGCTGCAAGGGGCCCGAGGCTCATTTCAATTGTCCGACCATACGATGGAACGGCGGAACGAACTGGCCGGTAAGAGCGGGACATCCCTGTTTCGCATGCGCGAGCACCAATAACTGGGATGCCTATGGACCGCTCTATTCAAGGCTCGAAAACGTGCCGGGTGCAGGGTACCAGACAACCGCTGATAAGATAGGCCTCGCCGCAGTGGCGGTGACCGCAGCCGGCGTGGCGATCCATGCAGTCGGACGGGCGATAAAAGGTCAACCCAAAGAAGAAGAGAAAAAATAAAGGATAAAAGGAGGAGAGTATGGCAAAGATCGCAATTGATCCCATCACGAGAATCGAGGGACACCTGAGGGTTGAGGCCCAGGTCGACGGCGGCAAGGTGACTGATGCCTGGTCCTCCGGCACCATGTTCAGAGGCATCGAGATCATCCTGAAAGGGAGGGACCCCAGGGAGTGCTGGGCATTCGCCTCGCGAATATGAGGGGTCTGAACAACGGTCCACGCACAGAGCTCCGTGAGAGCCGTGGAAAATGCAGTAGGCGCAACGATCCCTGACAACGCAAGAATCATCAGGAATCTTATCAACGGAATTCAGTATGTTCAGGACCACGTAATACATTTTTACCACCTCCATGCCCTGGACTGGGTCGATGTCGTCAGCGCCCTGAAGGCGGATCCCGCAAAAACGGCCGCCCTTGCCCAATCGATATCGGACTGGGATAACTCGAGTCCCACCTATTTCAAGGCCATAGCCGGCAAGCTCAAGGCGTTTGTCGAAAGCGGCCAGCTTGGTCCCTTCGCGAGCGGCTACTGGGGACATCCGGCATATAAACTTCCGCCGGAGGCAAACCTAATGGCTGTCGCCCATTACCTCGAGGCGCTCGACTGGCAAAAGGACGTGATCAGGATGCAGGCGCTGCTCGGCGCCAAGAACCCGCATCCCCAGACATGGCTCGTCGGAGGAATGGCGATCCCTGTCGATCCGAACAGCGAGCAGGCACTGAACGCGGGAAGCATCGCGTTTATGAATGAAATGGCAAAAAAGGCGCACGCCTTCGTCGAGAAGGTATACATACCGGACCTCCTGGCTGTCGCGTCGTTCTATAAGGAATGGGCGGGCATCGGAGGAGGGGTGGGGAATTATCTCTCCTACGGCGAGTTTCAGAACGACAATGTGAGCAACACAGCGAACACCTGGCTGCCCCGGGGCTTCATCAGGAACAAGAACCTCAGCAAGGTCGAACCTGTCGACCACATGAAGGTCACTGAAGATGCTGCGCACGCCTGGTACAAGTACAGCGGCGGAGACCAGAAGGCCCTTCATCCATATGAAGGGGAAACGAACCCGGATTATACCGGACCCAAGCCGCCCTATGAATTCCTCGATACGAACAAGAAGTACAGTTGGGTGAAGGGAGTAAGTTATGACGGCTTGAGGACGGAGGTGGGTCCCCTTTCGAGGATGCTTGTGGCATATGCATCCGGCCACAAGAGAATCAAGGAAGTCGTGAACATGGTGCTCCAGAAACTCGGCGTTGGTCCTGCGGCCCTCTTTTCGACACTCGGCCGCACTGCGGGAAGAGGCATCGAGACCCTCGTCACCGCCGAGATGCTGCCGGTCTGGATCGACGAACTCGCGGCAAAGATCAAGGGAGGAGACCTTCGCGTCCATGACAACTCCAAGTGGGAACCTTCGACATGGCCGAAAGAGGCGAAGGGATACGGCTTCCACGAAGCGCCCCGCGGGTCCCTCTGCCACTGGGTCAAGATCAAAGACGGCAAGGTCGCAAATTATCAGTGCGTCGTCCCAGGCACATGGAATGCCGGACCGAGAGACGCGAAAGGCCAGCGGGGACCGTATGAAGCGGCCCTTCTCGATACTCCGGTGAAGGACCCGAACAAGCCCCTTGAGATACTCCGGACGATCCATTCCTTCGACCCCTGCATGGCCTGTGCGATCCATGTGGTCGATGCGAACAAGGACGAGATCATCAAAGTCAGGGTAACATAGGAGGAGCCATGATTAAGAGGGTGTATGTCTGGGAATTTCCGGTAAGACTGACTCACTGGCTGAATTTCCTGAGCATCCTGGTGCTGGCGGTAACCGGCTTGTACGTCGGGTCGCCTTTTCTCTTCGCAATCCACGAAGACCAGTTCATCATGGCGCAGATGCGGTTCGCGCACTTCATAGCGGCCTACGTTTTCACCGCGAGCTTTCTCCTCAGGATCTACTGGATGTTTGCCGGCAACCGCTTTTCGCACTGGGACCAGTTCATTCCCGTCAGCAGGGAGAGAATCGAGAACCTCTTCGGCACAACGGCATACTACTGTTTTCTGAGGGAGAAGTGCCCTCATGTCATCGGGCACACGGGGATCGCCGGGGCGACCTATCTCTTCATGTTCCTCGTATTCCTGGCCGAGATAATCACCGGATTTGCCCTGTATTCACAAAGTCACGTCGGGGTGACGTGGACCATATGGGGCGGGTGGCTTCTTTCGGTGCTGAACGTCGGAGTGGTCCGGCTTATCCACCATCTCATCATGTACGTGATCGCCGTCTTCGTCATCGTCCACGTCTACATCTCATGGCACAACGACATAGCTGAGAGAACCGGTCTCACAAGCTCTATATTCAGCGGATACAAGTCGATCGAGGAGTAACAGAGGGATATTGGTTACCGCCGTCATAGGTCTCGGGAATATACTGCTCAGGGACGAGGGGGTCGGGGTCCATGTGGTGAACGCCGTCAGGGAAAGGTTTTCCTGTTCTCCCGAAGTGGAGATCATCGACGGTGGCACGCTCGGCCTCGACCTCCTTCCCCTCATTGAAGGGAAGGACAGGCTCCTCCTCGTCGATGCGATCGATTTCGGTAAAGAGCCGGGCTATATCGGCGTGCTCAGGGACGACCAGATTCCATCGACCATTTCCGCGAAGCTCTCGGTCCATCACATCGGCCTTTCCGATGTCCTCTATGCGGCTAAACTGCTGGGCGTGACGCCTTCCGACATGCGTCTTATCGGCATCCAGCCCGAGTCTCTCGAGGTCGGACTTGACGTGACCGAGTGCATAGGCGGTAAAATGGAAGAGCTTATCGGTCTGCTCATCATTACACTAAAGGAGTGGAAAATAGAATGTGCCTTGCAATCCCCTCACGAATCGTCGGCATAAATGCCCTTCTGGCGACCGTAGATGTCTACGGCGCGCGGCGGGATATAAGCCTTATGCTTCTTCCCGAAGAGGTCGAAGTAGGGGATTTCGTCATCGTACACGCGGGATTCGCGATCCAGAAGATAGACAGGGAAGCCGGCAATGAGGCCCTGAAACTTATAAGAGAACTGGTCGAATCGGAAGAGTTCAAAGCAGACTTTATGGAGTGAAAAGGTATATCCTCGCCATAACGGGGGCCAGCGGCTCTCTGTTCGGCCTCAGGGTCCTCGAAGGCCTTATCGGAATAGCCGAAGTGCACCTCACCTTATCGTCACAGTCCTTCCCGATCCTGCTGCACGAGACGGGTCTCGATTGGTCGGGGGGAAGCGATGCCGAGACAGAGCGGAGAATACAGTCCCATTTCAGATCGCCGCGGATCTACTATTACAACGAGCGCGACCTTGCCGCCCCCCTGTCGAGCGGTTCCTTCGTCACGGAGGGCATGCTCGTGGTGCCGTGCTCGATGAAAACGCTGGCGGGCATCGCCAACGGGTATACAAATACACTTGCGGAACGTGCGGCGGATGTAACTCTCAAGGAAGGCCGGCCCCTGCTTCTGTCCCCCAGAGAAATGCCTTTCAGCGCGATACACCTCGAAAACATGCTGAGACTCGCCAGGCTCGGCGTGAGGATCGCACCCCCTGTCCCTGCGTTTTATCCCAGGCCGAAAGACCTCGACGAGCTCGTGAATTTCGTCGCCGGCAAGATACTTGATTGCTTCGGCGTTTCCCATAAGCTCTACAGGAGATGGGGCACTGAGCAAGAAAAGAGACCCGGGGGACCTGCAGTAAAGAAAAGGGCAAGAGGGTCTTGAAGAACCCTCTTGCCCTTTGATCCCGACGGGGCGGACTTATCGCTACAGAATCTGCCCGCGGATCTCTCCCGACGGGTGCTTTGTCGTGTGCACGTTCACGTAAGCGTCTCCCGATTCGATCATCCCGACAAGGGCGCTCAGGGGCTTACCTGCCAGCGATCCTTTCAGGTCCTTCCCGGTAACTGTTCCTTCGGAAAGCGTCCCGCTGAACGCACCTTCTTTCTTCGGTCCCGCATAGAGAACGACAACGACCGGTCCTTCCTTGCCTTTCTTCCCGGAGTGAATGTGGGCCGCGGTCACGTTCTCGATGCCGGAAACCGTCACCTTATACATCAATTCTGTGCCGCCTTTGCCGAGCGTAAAAGTCGCCTCTCCTTTTGCCGCTGTCATCGCAGGCGGAGTCTCTTCGCCTCCGGAGAGTGTCGCCTTGAAGCTTTTTTCCGCCGCTATTCCCAACGTCGCAAGCCCTGCCACAAGCAGGATAATGAACGGATATATCTTCTTCATGTCTTCTCCTTTCATCCTTACTGCAGTCATCTTGCCACCACCGCGCCTCCGCGGTTATCCTTCACTACTCCTGATTTATTTTTATCACGCTTGGGGAAAGTTTGCAAGAAGAAATGAATGCGGGGGAACGCGTATGACACAGCTCATACCATTACGCAGAGAATCTGCTAAAATAGAAGTATGCTTAAGGAAGGATGCCCGGGAAGCAGCGAGATCAGGAGCCCCTATCCTGAGGAGATACGGTGCTTCTGGTGCGACCTGCCCAACGAGATATGGAGCGACGAGACCGAGACGGTCTGCAAGGGTTGCGGCAAGACGATTACCAGACAGATGGGTTTCACCTGCCTTCAGTGGTGTCCGGCTGCCAAGGAATGCGTCGGCGCCGAGAAATATGAGCGGTTCATGAAGGCAGTGAAAAAGTAACCGCCGGCTCATCGCACAAAGGGGGAAGATGAGGAGAAAAGCTGCGGTTGCGGGACAATTCTACCATGAAGCGCCCGCAAAGCTGAGCCATCAGGTCCAGCAATATGTGACCCACCCTTCGCACAGGGAGCGTGCGATCGGGGTGCTGTCCCCTCATGCGGGACTCATTTACTCGGGCGCGGTTGCGGGCGAGGTCTACTCGGGGCTTGTAATGCCTGAGACCTTTCTTTTGATCGGTCCTAATCATACCGGCCTGGGCGCGAGGATCTCCCTGATGGCAGAAGGAGAATGGGAGATCCCCACCGGCATCTTCCGGATCGATGCCGGACTTGCAAAGAGAATCCAGTCGGGCTCCCCATTGGTAGCGAATGACTCGCAGGCCCATCTCTTTGAACATTCCATCGAGGTCCAGCTCCCCTTTATCGCCCATTTTGCGAAAGGCGCACGGATCGTGCCGCTGACGGTGATGGTGGCCACGCTGGAGGAATGCGCGTCCTTGGGCAACGCCGTTGCACGGGCAGTCAGGGACACTCCCTACGCGGTTGTTACGGTTGCGAGTTCCGACATGTCTCATTATGTTTCGGACTCCGTAGCGAGGGCAAAGGACAAGATGGCGCTGGACAGAATTCTGGCTCTCGACCCGGAAGGATTGTTTGAAACAGTGCGGGGAGAGCGCATATCGATGTGCGGGTATCTGCCCGCGACGATCATGCTCTGCGCGGCAAAGGCCCTCGGGGCAAGGACGGCACGACTGGTCAAGTACGCGACTTCAGGGGAAGTGAGCGGGGACTACGACTCCGTGGTCGGCTATGCAGGGGTAATTATTTCTTAGGGAGCGGGAGTCGGCAAGGTCCGCTCTTGCGGACCGGCTCATAACCCGAAATCTTGCCTCACGGCCCGGACACCTCTCCTGAGTTTATGAAATTATACAGGTCAAGGTACGCACTTTTCTCTTGCCCAAACACTTCGGTTTCTGCTATAAATATACATAGAATATGTTTGAGGGCAGTTTGCCTGCCCTGTTTGTGATGGTGAACAAAGTTGATCCGGCAAATTAGATCTTTCGGGAGTCAGCGTAAAAGGCACGGTGTGCATGCCGGGCAGTCTTCTGCACGGAAGCCTAAAGGCCTTTTCAAGACACCCACCTATTTAATAGGCGGATCTAATTATTCACTTGCACGGCAGGGCGGGTTTATTATGCGGGTCTTTTTGACAGTCATGTTTGTTGCGAGGAATTTAAATAGAAAAATAGAGGAGTCTGGTAGAATGCCTACCTGCGTCGCTGTCGATACCGTTTCAGGCAATCCGGGAAACAGGACTTTCCGGGAAGATTCCTTTCATTTTCCAGGTTTTCTCTTTCTCCCACCCTCCTCGCAATAATTTCACCGCACGATAAGCCCGCCCTACCCTTAACGGAAAGAGAGTACGAAAGGGGGATCAAAGTGATAACTGCGGCGTGGTATTCGCTCATTGCGGTTTTGGTCGGCATTTCGGTCGGTGCAGTCCTGAGCCTTATCTACAAGCGTTCCCTCAAAGTCCAGCAGTTGGCCCTGCAAAAAGAAAAAGAAGACATTCTTGCGGAGGCAAGAAAGGCCGCGGATGTCATCGGAAAAGAAGCGGCGGTAGAGGCGAAGGACCTTGTATACCAGGCGAAATCGGAAGCGGAAAAAGAGATACGGGAGAGACGTCATGAGCTCAATCAGCTCGACAGGAGACTGAGACAGAAAGAAGAGACGATCGAGAGAAGGGTCAGTCAGACCGAGAAAAGGGAGCACGACCTCAACAAGAGGGAAAAGGAGTATAACGCAAAGGAAAGGGCTCTGCAGGACAGGGAAAACCAGTACACGCAGCTTATTAAAGATCAGATGGCCGTGCTCGAACGGCTGTCGGAACTGAGCAGCGACGAAGCCAGACAGGAGCTACTGCGAAGAGTCGAGGAAGAAATGCGTTTTGAGTCATCGAAGCTGGCGAAGAGAATTGAGGACGAGGCGCGCGAAGCCGCGGACAAGAAAGCGAAAGAGATCGTAAGCCTTGCTATACAGAGGTATGCAAGCGATTACGTAGCGGACGGCACGGTGACCGCAGTAAGTCTCCCGAATGACGAAATGAAGGGAAGGATCATCGGGAGAGAGGGGAGAAATATCAGGGCGCTTGAGGCTGCAACCGGCGTAGATCTTATTGTCGATGACACCCCCGAGCTCGTCACCCTCTCTGCGTTTGATCCCGTGAGAAGAGAGATCGCCAGGATGTCGCTCGAAAGGCTGATCACCGATGGAAGGATACATCCTACGAGAATCGAAGAGGTCGTCGAAAAGGTGAAAAAGGAAGTGGACGCGACGATCAAGGAAGAAGGAGAAAAGGCTGTCTTCGACCTCGGGCTTTCGGGCATTCATCCCGAAATAATCAAGCTACTCGGAAGACTGAAATACAGGACCTCCTACGGACAGAACATGCTCCAGCATTCGAGGGAGGTCGCCTATCTTGCGGGAATGATGGCTGCAGAACTGGGTGTGGACGTGAAGCTCGCAAAGAGGGGGGGGCTCCTCCATGATATCGGGAAGGCCGTCGACCACGAGATCGAGGGTTCCCACCAGGAGATAGGCGCCAATATCGCGAAAAAATACGCTGAGAACCATAAGGTGATCAATGCGATATTCGTGCATCACGGGGACGAGGAACCCTCCACTGTCGAGGCGGCCCTTGTCGCGGCAGCGGACGCCCTTTCGGCGGCAAGACCCGGCGTGAGGAGGGAGAGCATCGAAAACTATCTGAAGCGCCTCGAAAAGCTCGAACAGATGGCGATGTCTTACGACGGGGTCGAAAAATGTTACGCCATACAGGCGGGAAGGGAAGTCAGGATCATCGTAAAACCGGATGACGTCAGCGATGACATGGCGTCGATGCTCTCCAGGGATCTCTCAAGGAAGATCGAAGCGGAAATGAGCTATCCGGGCCAGATAAAGGTAACGGTCATCAGGGAATCGCGATTTGTCGAATATGCAAAATAGATCAGTGGTCCCGGGGTTCAGGGATTCAGGTGACCTGCCCCGGGAACGCACACGGTATAGTGTTTTCCTTAAACGCTTAACTCCCCGGACACTCATGGCATGAAAGTCCTTTTCATAGGCGATATAGTCGGCACGTCAGGGAGGGCCGCCCTGAAGGGCCTGTTGCCGGTCCTGCTCGACAGGTACAAACTCGATTTTGTTATCGCGAACGGTGAAAATGCAGCCGGCGGCTTCGGCATAACAGAAAGGGTCGCGGACGAGATCTTCGGTTACGGGGTGCATGTCATCACGAGCGGCAACCACATCTGGGACAAGAAAGAATCGCTCTCTTACATCGCAAAAGAGAACCGTCTGCTGCGTCCCGCAAACTATCCGCCGGGAGTACCCGGATACGGGAGCGTCCTCATCACCCTTCCCTCGGGAGTAAAGGCGGGCGTGCTCAATATTTCAGGAAGGGTCTTCATGGCGAGTATCGATTGTCCTTTCAGAGTCGGCATGTCGGAGATAGAGCGCCTCAGGGAAGAGACCAGCCTCATCATCGTCGATTTTCATGCTGAGGCGACCTCGGAAAAAATCGCCTTCGGCTATTTTGCGGACGGAAAGGTGAGTGCGATTGTCGGCACCCATACCCATGTCCAGACTGCCGATGAAAAGATATTGTCCGGCGGTACGGCGTACATCACGGATGTCGGAATGACCGGCCCCGCCGTTTCCGTTCTGGGAATAGAGAAGGAAGAGATCATCGAAAGGTTTCTCTACCAGATCCCGAGAAAGTTTGAGACGGCCAAGGGGCCGGCGGTCTTCTCGGCGGCAGTGATCGAGATCGATGCTAAGACGGGAAAAGCGACTGCCATACAGAGGCTGCAGCTTACGTATCCTTGAACTGAGTCTGGCTGCCGGGTATGCGCTCGCGGATTCGGATTTCATACTCTCACTCTGAGAGGCCATAGCGAAACCGGCAATTCGCCGGCAAGGGAGGACAGGTATGGAAGCTAAAGTAACCTATGTGGACGGACTTCGCTTTCTGGGAGAAGCTTCATCGGGACACGCAGTCGTGATGGACGGCGATCCGGAATACGGGGGGAAAAATACAGGGTTAAGGCCGACCGAACTGCTTCTGGTGGGGCTCGGCGGCTGCTCGGGCATGGATGTAATCTCGATCCTCAAGAAGAAAAGGCAGGACGTGAGAAAACTCGAAATTACCGTCAAAGGCCAGAGAGCTGAAGACCATCCGAAAAAATTCACAGACATTACGATCGAGTTCATTGTGACCGGCCGAGCCCTCTCGGAAGAAGCGGTGAAAAGAGCTGTCGATCTCTCGATGGACAAGTACTGCTCGGTGAAGGCCACCATCGAAGGTGTCGCAAAGATCTCTTTTGCCTATAGAATACTTGAGGGATAGGGTGGTCGTTCCCCTTCCCTCAAGGGTAAGCCGCCTCTCTTACCTGTGAAACCCTCTGAAGGAACCCATCTGTCCACCCGCGCCTCCGAAGGTCCTGGCTATGCCGGAAGAACCGCTGAATGTCCTCCCGCCGGAGAAAGAACCGAAAGATCCAGCCGCGCCATGGGACGGAGCAGAGGACCTGCTGCCGAAAGAGGGTGAAGTGTACGTCCTGACGCTGTGCGAAGGCGCAGCAAAAGACCTGCCCTCAGAAGAGGGCCGATTCGATCTGCTCACGCCGGAGGGAGCGGCAAAACTCCTCTTGTTCGCGACGGACCCGCTGAAGGTCCTGCCTCCCAAAAATGAAGGAACAGTTGACCTTCGGGTAGTGGACGGTGCGGTGAACGTTCTACCACCCTGCGCGCCCGGACCCGTCCCTCTTGCGCCGGAATGCGGACTGAACGTCCTGCTTCCTGAAAACGGACCGGATACACTCCCGCTACGGGACGGGGCGACAGCATTACCGCTTCTTGTGAAGTTGCGATTGCCGGCCAAAATTGCCTCAGCACTTCGCCTTGCGGAAGGACTTGCCCATCCTGTGCCTCCCCTCCTGGCGGAAAATGTCCCGCCGTTCGCCCTGTGAACAGGATCGATGCGTTCAATCCTGTTTGTCGCAGGGTCCCGGAAGTGATTGCTCACAATTCCGCCCTGTTCCCCGTGCCAGTGATGATGGTGTCCGTGCACATCCAAATCGATAACAAAGTCTGCAAGGATAAAGAATCCCGGAAACCAGAAGTCCCACCACCAGAACGGATAAGGCACCCAGGTGTACAGATAGTAAAAATCCGGAGGCGGCGCATAGTAGGTGACCACAGGAGGACCGTAATCATAATAGTAATTGTTTATCACTGTCGAATCCGGACTATAACTCGGCGCGTTGCCCTCAGCCTGCGCAACATCGGGGGGACTTACCGACAAGCCAAATGCCACCAGGACGCTCTGAAAAGCCTCCAAAGCCTCGTCTTTTCCTACGGGTAATTGTCCGGCGTCGGCAGCGTCACTTACGGCACTCCTCAATTCAACGGCAATATCAGGAGTCACGGGATAATCTGAGATCCAGCCGTTACGCGGCGCTATACCGATGGAGACGAGCATGCTTTCCGCCTGCGCCTCGTCCGAGGCCGTCCCCAGCCGGAGCGCATCCACGAGCTTTACCGCAAACGATCCTTCCCGCACCAGAGGCTGTGAAATGGGGGGATTATTGTCCGTGCTGTCCGAATTTGTATACTGCTGCGCATAGGCAGCACCCGGCATCAAAATCAGACTCATTGCTACTAAAAAAACCACCAAAGAGTATAAGCTTTTCACAATTATCACCTCTTCTCATGAAATACTTATACGCATCTTTATATTGGTATATGCGCAGCTCATTCGCAACCCTTTGCCTGGTTTGAAAACATCCGATTACGACTGATTCGACAAGAAAAGAAGGAAATTCCCCTTGTCTTGCTTCCTTACATAGACAGCTTCTTTCAGGCTCCTGTATTGTTTCGCTTATTTACCTGTCTCTCCCTCGCTTTACCGGGGAAGACGATGAAAGAACCTCGACGCTTGCCGTGCTATCGCAGGGCACACGCTTTATGATAATCTACGCTTGTATGATATCGAGTCTGCTCAAGAATATCGCGACACTGGGCTTTATCGGGTATTTCCCCGTCGCGCCGGGCACGGTCGGGACTCTTGCAGCGCTGATTTTTTTCTTTCTTCTAAGGCCGTCTCCGGCCGTGCAGGTTCTCTTATTTATCGCGCTCGTCGTGATAGGCACAATAGCTTCCGCCAGGGCCGGAACAATCCTGAAGGAAAAAGACAGCAGACATATTGTAATCGACGAATTTACGGGTTATGTCCTGTCCATGCTTTCCCTGCCGGCCACAATTCCCTATCTCGCTGCAGGTTTCCTTTTATTCCGCTTTTTCGATATACTAAAGCCACCGCCGATTGGGTGGATGGAGAGGGTTCTCCCCGGAGGGGTTGGCGTCATGTCGGACGACTTGATGGCAGGAGTGTATACGAATGTGTTGCTGCGGCTATGGATACTACTGGCGCTGAACTGGTAGCAAGAATTCATACACATTTTAGGGGCTCCCGGTTGACGCTGAGCGCCGCGGAGTCTTGTACGGGGGGGCTTATCAGTCACCTAATAACCAATATTCCCGGGGCGTCTCTTTTTTTCGATTCCTCGGTCGTCACGTACTCCGTTGAATCCAAGGTGAAGTTCCTCGGCGTCAGAAGTTCTTTGCTTAAGAAATACGGCGCGGTGAGCGAGGAAGTCGCAAGGGCCATGGCTACGGGGGTCAGAGAGAAAAGAAAGACGGATTTCTCTGTTGCGATAACCGGCAACCTGGGGCCTGGTGTCATGGAGGACAAGCGGGTCGGTCTCGTATATATGGCAGTCGATTGGAAAAGGGAGACCGTTTCGAAAGGCATGGTATTCGAAGGCGCAAGGGAAGCGATCAAGTATCAGGCTGCACTGGCCGCTTTGGAATTCCTCATCGAGGTGAGCGAGACATGGGCATGAGGTGTTTTGTCGCCATAAACCTTGAGGAACCGCTTAAGAAGTCTATAGAGGCTTCGATTGAACCGTTGAAGAAAGGGAATGCAGATGTAAAGTGGGTCCCCGCCGTGAATCTTCATATTACCCTTAAGTTCCTGGGCGAAACTGACGAAAGTGCGGCGGCAGGGATAAAGGAAAGTCTCTCTGATATTTCTAACAAATTCAGTCCTTTTGAGATTGCTCTGTATGGTGTGGGTGTATTCCCGGATGAAAAAAGGCCGAGGATCGTCTGGATAGATATACTTGGGCCGGACCGGTTGATGAACCTTCAAGCATCAGTTGAAGACTATCTCATAAGTTATGGATTTCCCAAAGAAGCTAGGTCTTTCTCACCTCATCTTACTATCGGCAGAGTGCGTTCGCCGAAAAACAAAGATTTTCTCCTTAGGGCCATGAAGCCACTAAAAGATAAGGATTTTGGTAATATAAGGGTCGATAAAATCTATTTGATGAGAAGTGATCTAAAACCGGCAGGGGCTCAGTATACGTCTGTGGCTGAGTTTCCCCTCAACAAGGAGGAGTAATGACCAATAAGGACAAGATAAAGGCCCTGGACATGGCCATTTCGCAGATCGAGAGGAATTTCGGAAAAGGGGCGATCATGAAGCTCGGTGCAGCCCAGGTGGCGGAAGGCATTCAGGTAATACCGACGGGCTCCCTGACCCTGGACATTGCTACGGGGGTCGGCGGATATCCCAGGGGAAGGGTCGTCGAGATATTCGGACCCGAATCTTCGGGAAAGACGACCCTCGCCCTCACCGCAATAGCGGAGGCCCAAAAGGCAGGAGGGGTCGCGGCGTTTATCGATGCCGAGCATGCCCTCGACATAACCTATGCGCAGAAAATCGGCGTGAAGATCGAAGACCTCCTGATCTCGCAGCCCGACACAGGGGAACAGGCACTGGAAGTGGCGGAGGCCCTTGTACGAAGCGGAGCCCTCGACATTATCGTAATCGACTCCGTAGCCGCCCTTGTTCCGAAGGCCGAAATAGAGGGCGAAATGGGGGATTCGCTTCCGGGGCTTCAGGCCAGGCTGATGAGCCAGGCGATGCGCAAACTTACCGCGGCGATTTCGAAATCTCTCACCACACTGATATTCATCAACCAGATCAGGATGAAGATCGGCGTGATGTTCGGCAATCCGGAGACGACCACGGGAGGAAACGCGCTCAAATTCTATTCCTCCATGAGGCTGGATATACGAAGGATAGACAACATAAAGGAAAATCAGGAGACCGTCGGTGGAAGAGTGAGGGTCAAGGTCGTAAAAAACAAGGTTGCGCCACCTTTTAAACAGGCTGAGTTTGATATATACTTTAATGAAGGAATCTCGAGGGCAGGCGAGCTTGTCGACCTGGGGGTCGAAAACGGGATAATCGAGAAGTCCGGAGCGTGGTACAGCTTCAGCGGGACGAGGATCGGTCAGGGAAGAGAGAATGCAAAGGAATTTCTGAAGAACAATCCCGAAGCGTGTGAAACGGTCCGGCAGCGAATAACAGAAGCAAAGATAAGGAGATGACCCATGGAGATAAACGAACTCCTTAAGATGGCGATTTCCCAAAACGCCTCAGACCTTCACATAAAAGTGGGGTCGTCGCCGATTATACGCGTGACGGGGGAATTGATCCCGATGACCTCCGAAGACAGGATCTCCCAGCAGGAAGCGATGAAGATAGCGTTTGCCGTGATGAGCCCGGGACAGAGGGAGATATTCAAGCAGAAGAACGAACTCGACCTTGCCTACAGCGTCCCGGGACTCGGAAGGTTCAGATGCAACGTCTTCATCCAAAGGGGGACGATCGGCCTCGTTTTCAGGGTCATCCCGATGAGGATCCCCTCATTCGATGAACTCAACCTGCCGCAGGTGCTGCAGAAAATCGCTATGGAAGAGAGGGGCCTTGTCCTCGTTACGGGAACGACAGGGAGCGGGAAATCAACGACCCTCGCAGCGATGGTCGATTTTATCAATATGGGCAGGACATGCAATATCATCACCATAGAAGACCCCATCGAGTATCTCCACCGCGACAAGAAGAGCATCGTGAACCAGCGTGAGGTCGGAAGCGACACGGAATCCTTTGCCAAGGCGCTGCGCTCTGCGCTGAGACAGGACCCCGATGTGGTCCTCGTCGGCGAGATGCGCGACTTCGAGACGATACAGACTGCTCTCACTGCAGCCGAAACAGGCCATCTCGTTTTCAGTACGCTGCATACGATAGACGCCGCCGAGACGGTGAACAGGATCATCGCGGTCTTCCCTCCCTATCAGCACAAACAGGTGAGGATGCAGCTGTCTTCCGTGATCAAGGGGATAATATCGATGAGACTCATTCCGAAGGCCGACGGCGGGGGCAGGGTGCCGGCGGTCGAGGTGCTCATCGCCACAGCAACCATCAAGGATTGCATCCTTGACCAGGATAAGACGAAACTGATCCCGGATGTGATCGCACAGGGCAAGATCCACTACGGGATGCAGACCTTCGACCAGTCGATCTTCGACCTTTTCAAGTCCGGTCTGATCTCCTACGAAGAGGCCCTGAGAAGGGCGTCAAACCCCGACGACTTCATTCTCAGGGTAAAGGGCGTCCGTTCCACCAGCGATTTAACCTATGACGAGCAGACCGAGCAGAAAAAGGCCGGAATAGAGATTGAACGATTCGCGAAATGACCGTTCCGGATTCCCGCCGGGCAGCTCTTCGCTATGCTTACAAACTCCTCGGATACAGAGGCAGGAGCGAGGCCGAGATAGTCAAGAAACTGACGATGAAGGGCTTTGAAGGGCGTGATATCGAAGGAGTCGTCGTCCGGCTAAAGGAGCAGGGATTTCTCGACGACAGGAAACTGGCGGAGTCCCTCACGAGGTACGCAGGGGAATCGAAGCTCCTCAGCGTAGCGGGAACAAAGAGATTGCTTGCCGAACGGGGCGTTCCGCGGGAGATCGCTGAAGAGGCCCTGAAGCAGATCGACGAGACAGCGGTCGCCAGGAGGCTCGTCGAGCGAAAGATCGCGTCGTGGCGAAAGCGGGGTTCCCCGCGGGACTCGGAAGCGGACGCCCTTGCATTCAAAAAGCTGTACGGACTACTCTACCGAAGAGGATATCCCTCTGAGGCCATAAAAGAAATTCTGAGACAGTTCAGAGACGAGGAGGATGAATGAGAAAAGGTCTTTTTTACGTTCTGCCTTTGGTTCTTGTTTTTCTCACACTGACTGCGTGTTCCACTGCCGTACGGTACTCGCAGGAGGAGATCAAGGATTACCCCCAGCCGATCCAGGATGCGATCATGAAGGGCAACGTGATGGTCGGCATGACGACCCAGCAGGTACGATATGCCTGGGGTCCTCCGAATGTAGTAAACGTGCTCGCTCCTACGCAGGAAGGAAGGTCGAGGGAGGAATGGATCTATTCCACTATCGGCGTATTTATGCAGAGGAGGCTGATCTTCGTGGACGGCAAAGTCTGGGACATCTTCCCGGAGCCGAAAGCACAGCCTCAGGCGGAGCCGGAGCAGCAATCGCTGCAGCCGCAACAGCAGCAGGAGACCCCGCAGCAACAGCAGCAGCCCGTGGAGCAGAAATAGAGAAAGCAGAGACAGGAACGAGATAATGAAAAGCAACGAGATACGGGCCTTATTCCTCGACTACTTCAGAAGCAAGGGGCATACAGTCGTGAAAAGCTCCCCTCTCATCCCGAAGGGAGACCCTACCCTGCTCTTCACGAATGCAGGTATGGTGCAGTTCAAATCGGTCTTTCTCGGTGAAGAAGCGAGGCCCTATACCAGGGCAACGTCCTGCCAGAAATGTCTGCGGGCCGGGGGAAAACACAGCGATATCGAAAACGTGGGCCATACGGCGAGACATCACACCTTCTTTGAGATGCTCGGCAACTTCTCCTTCGT
>JAMCWJ010000109.1:0-289 GCA_023475105.1 Nitrospirota bacterium | reverse complement strand
CCGAAAGAGAAGCTCTTCGTATCCGTCTTTGAGGAGGACGATGAGGCTGCCGTACTGTGGCAGGAGCTCACCGGAATACCCGAGGCTCGCATCGTACGGCTCGGGGCGAAGGACAACTTCTGGCAGATGGGCGACACCGGACCGTGCGGACCGTGCTCCGAGATCATCATCGACCAGGGCCCGGCAATCGGCTGCGGGAGACCGGACTGCTCGGTGGGGTGCGACTGCGACAGGTATCTCGAAATCTGGAACCTCGTCTTCATGCAGTATAACCGCGACGCACAGGGCA
>JAMCWJ010000027.1 GCA_023475105.1 Nitrospirota bacterium | reverse complement strand
GCGGGTAGATATCTGCCGTCCCCTCGGCAACAAGGCAGAACTTCAGCGAGCTGCCCGCCGAGACGAGATCGACGCGATCGTATCTCTCCCTCAACTCTTCGACAAACGCTTCCCCTTCCCCGGTCCTGTGCGAGCGGCTTGCGACCACGACGACTGACCCGCCGACCCGAAGCGAGAGAGGCAGACGCCGGCTGTTCTTCAGCAGGACCTCAAGGGACGGATTCTGCGTCGCGGCATCTCCGCGAACGTGCCGGTACGCGCCGAACCCTTCGGCGGCGAAATAACAGGCGCTCGTCACCGGGAGGTAGACCACGCCGATAACCGGCCTGTTTTTGTGGATCAGAGCGATGTTTACGGTGAATTCTCCGTTCCTCTTCACGAACTCCTTCGTGCCGTCGAGGGGGTCGACGAGCCAGAAGTATTCCCATCGCCTTCTCGTTTCATAGGGAATGTCGGCGCCTTCTTCCGACAGGACCGGGAACCGGGGAGAAAGACTGTTGAGGCAGCCGAGGATTATCGCGTGAGACTCCCGGTCCGCTTCGGTCAGGGGAGAGCGGTCCTCCTTGTACGAGACCGCAAAATCCGTATTGTAGACGTCAAGAACCGCTGCGCCTGCCTCTCCTGCAGCAGCTATCGCCCCGGCAAGATAGTTCTCCATTCTGCCCTCGTCCATGGTCGTCATTTTGCTATTCACCATTGGCTAATTACTAAAAAACACTGGATTCCCGTCTGCGCGGGAATGACGGACAGAGGCTTATCGCGCCGTGCTGTTTGTCGCTTGTGAGCTTGTCAGCTTGTTCGCTTGTCAGTCACCAGCCGCCAATTGGGCGGGCTACCGCCGTTCAGGTCCGAGCGGGCCTGTCTCAGCGGTATATCGTTTCCCGTCTTCATACGCACGGGACCAGTCAGCCGTCTGCCTTCAGAAGCAAGCGGCAAGGAGAAAGCAGCAGGCAGTCAGAAAACTTCCTGCCTTTCTGCCTAATATTTCTTATGTTCTCTTCACTTTTTCCTGTTTACTGTATCGAAAAGATAACCTTTAGATGCTCCTCCGGCGTGCCGGCGTCGAGAAGCTTCTTATAGATCATCTCTTTCTTGAGATAGGAAGTGATCACGATGTAATCATATGAGAATTCCCCGGAGTTCACCGATGAAAGGGGCCGCACATCCCTGCCGAGAAATTTCTTGCCCGCCATCTCTTCGTCGACGATGCCGGCGAGCTCGATATCCGTTTCCTGGAGGGTGAGGAAAGCGATTTCCGCGACTTCGTCCGCCCCGGCGAAGACGACCCTCCTTGCCCCTCCAATGCGGAGGTCAGCGAACAGACGCTTGAGATTCGCCCTTGCCTCCCGGTAGATCCTCGTATAGTCCTGAAGCAGATGATAGGTGAGTCGCGTCTTTTCCGTAAAGCCTTTGGGGGTGAGGAAGTACGCATACCTTCTCGGAGGAATCGATTTGACCGTGATAAACCCCTTTGCCATGAGGTTCCTGATGTAGGAGTTGACAAGCCCCAGGGCGATGCCGAGGCGGCTGCTGAGGTCTCTCTGCGTAAGCGAGTCGTCCGTCGAAAGCTCGGTCAGGATCTGGAGGGACCTATGCTCGCCGGGCTCCGGGATATTGTTCATAACATGAACGATAACATGGGCAACCGGGAAAATTCAAGGATTTATCCGGGAAAAAGATCAGCGAATCCGGTCCTGCAATCGAAAAAAAAAGCAGGCGGGATTTCCCGCCTGCTTTTCGGGGGGAAGGCAGGCTACTGCTTCGTGCAGGTCACGGTCTTGTCGGTATTAAGGTTTATCACGACCGGGTTGGCAGGAGTCGCCACCCCGTCCGTGCAGCGGAAGGTCATGCCCGACTTGTATGCCTGCACCTTGTAATTGCCCGGATTGAGGCCGGTCCATGTAACGCCGGTTTTGGTCGAAGCCATCTTAAGGGTTGTGCCGGAGACCGTCTTCAGGTAGAGATACCCGTTTGTGGTGGATATGGGTGAAGGGGAGAAATTGACGGTCACGCTTACTTTCGGAACAACTGCCGTTACCGAGTAGTACTTGCTGCCCGTGAGTCCGGCCACGTCGGTAACGGTCTGCAGGACCTTATAAGTCCCCGCAGCCGCATAGGTGTGGTTGAAGGACGCTCCCGCATCTCCCGTCTCGACGGGCGAGCGGTCGCCCCAGTCTATCGTTACCGCGCCCGGAGCGAAGCCGTAGGGAAGGTTGGTCGCCGGATCGCTCGAGGTGTCCGAGAGAGTGGTCGAAAGACCGGTTGTCACTATTGAGGCAGATGCAGTCGGCGGCTGGTTCGAGAGTCTGGCGCCTGTATGCATGCCTGCCGCCCACCCGGCCAGATAGCTTTTTGAGTAGTACGGGGCATTGTTCCTGGTGCCCGCAGGCCCGGCGCTTCCGCCGTGGCACTGGCCGCATGCGAGGTCGATGTCTATCCAGACAGCGTTTGTGTACGTCCCGTCAGGAGCGGTATTGGCTGTCTTCTGCCCTGAAGCGAACTGGTCGGCTGTCGGAAATGTGCTGTAGTTCGGGTCTGTGCTTATCCTCCAAATGTGGGCTGCAAGGCCCTCGCCGTCATTCGGCTTCGGCATATGGCAGGCCGCGCATGCGCGGGGCAGGTCGGACAGGTCGCCGAGCGGCGTTCCCGGTCCGTAAGGATGCTTGATATCGGTCATGATGTTCGCCGCTTCGAAGGTATGACATGCGATGCCGCATTCCCTTTTTATCGGTGTGGCATTCAGGGAGGTCACGGTGCTCTGGTGGACATCATGGCACGTGGTGCAGCCGCCCTGGAAAGAGGTCCATACCCCTCCCCCAATCTGGCACGCCTCCTGGTCCAGGTACCCCCCTATACTGCAGGTTCCGTCCGTGAAAGGACTGCCGTACTTTGAAGGGTCTGTTATCTCCTGGAAATTGCCGGAGAAGCGAGCATGCGTGCTGTTCAGGAACTCCATCCCCGTGGAATGGCTGTAGAATTCCGGAGCGTAGCCCCCATGGCCTCCCACTTCAATTGCCGGAAGCGCATAGACCGGCTCGGAAGCAGGCGGGGCAGGATAGTTATCGGAGAAGGGTGTGGGTTTGATGTTTGCGCCGATCCCTCCGCTGCCATAGGAGAGGGTATGCTCCTGCCTGTGACACTGGAGGCAAAGGGCTGTCGCAGCTGCGCCCCTCTGGACAACCGGCTTGTTCGGAAGAGGAAAATGATGAGAGGCGTCATGACACCTCTCGCACTGAATGCCCTCGAGCGACTGTGAGCTGTTGCAGCTCACCGCCCAGGAACCGGCCACGGCAGGACCGTTTCCGTCAGGGTCGAAGTCGATCTGACCCGAGGTGTTGGCAGGGGTCCAGGTAATTCCTCCGAGATAAAACTCAGGCGCACGGCAAGACACGCCATCGATATGCCAGGTGCCGCCGCCGCCGGAGCATGTAGCGGGGGTCGTGTAGGCCGGCAGGCTGCAATACTGGATAACGAACACCGGAGGCAGGATGGACGCGTCCATGGTATACCCGGTGGTGTGACAGCGGGCGCAGCTGTAAGATACCGCGGTCTTCTGCGTCCCCTGTACGTAGCTGCCGTCATAGAGCGCCCTCGGGGCTGCGGGCTCACCCATCCAGCCGTCAAAGATATAATAGAGATCTCTGGGGCCGTCAATCCATACTCCTCCGCCGGCTATACAGGCGGGTTGGTCCGTAAACGCCGGGTCTGTGCAAAAACCGAGTATGTTGATCGTGCCCCCGCTCCAGTCGAAGACGTTGCCGGATTGATCCGCAACATATGCATGTCCGTCAGGTCCTGTCAGCGGAATACCGGGCTGGACTGCCCTCAGCATATTCTTGTGCCCCGTCAAAAGATAACTTGTCATGTCGGGTGCACCGTTGGCCTGCCCTGCGTTGTGGCATGCAAGACAGGAGAAGCCGTACACGTCGGCAGGCACCAGCCATCCGCCGGGCGGGACAGTGGGATTGTTCACCGCTCCGTCGCCGTTGTATATCTGCAGAAACACGGCCCCGGCATCGGCCGTATATGCAAGCTGGATTGCCAGGACAAGAAACATCCCCAGAAAAACTTTGCTCGCTAACTTCATCTTTCCCTCCCTGAGAACTCCCTGACGATAGGAATCCCCTCTAAAATAAGTTCCTGCATCACTTCCGATACCGATGCATTGCAAATGAGAACCTTCGCTGTCAAAAAAGCTGTAACCCGCATAAAGCATAGCGCGGGCACGAACCCGTAATCAATCCTACCCAGGTAGGTGTCGGCTCAAAACGCTGCGTCATCTTGTTTCGTCGGTCCGAAAAAAACGTTTCCCCTTCTCTGTTGCCTTTCCATCATACTACAAAAGATACAACTTTGCAGGGGGCCGGTAAATCACCCTCGAGGGGTATTCTCAGGGTATGGAGAGGACGGGGCTGGAACCTGCTCATAAACCCTCATGTTGCATAACGACGGACAGCGCGTCCCTAACCCTTTCGATGCGATACGATTTGATGAGGGCATGGTGTCAAAAGCCTCGGAGCGGAGCGAGAATGAGCACGGGGATTCTGTCCCGCCGGGAATTCATGAATATCATGGGTGAGGGGCATAGCTGCCGGCAGAGCCAAAAAGGGCTATTGGGCTATTGTCTTGCCGGGGGACGGATGCCTCTCCTGAGACAAGAGTAGCTCATCCGGTCGAAAAAAAAGGCAGGCGGGAAACCCGCCTGCCTTCTCAAGCAGAGAATGAAACTACTGCTTCGTACAGGTCACCGTCGTGTCTGCACTTAAATTGATCGTGACCGGATTGGCTGCCGCCGCCACTCCGTCCGTGCAGAGGAAGGTCATGCCAGACTTGTAGGCCTGCACCTTGTAGGTCCCCGGTGTGATTCCGGACCAAACCACGCCCGTCTTGGTTGCGGCGTACTTGATCGTCGTTCCTGTCACCTTCTTCAGATAGATGTACCCATTGGTGGTAGATATGGGTGAAGGCGAGAAGTTGACGGTCAGAGTCACTGTCGGAGCCCTCGCAATTATTGAGTAGATCCTGCTGCTGCTTAGCCCCGCCTTGTCCGTAACGGTCTGCGTGATAGAGTAGGGACCCGCAGCTGCGTAAGTGTGGAGCGCAGTCCCAAGGTTGTCGATCGTGTCGGAATTTCCATCGCCCCAGTTAATCACTACGGCGCCCGTATTAAATCCGCTCGGCACATTCGAGACCGGATCTGTCGAGTAGTCGATAACGGTTGCATCCATACCATTTATCGAGACATCGGCGCCGGGGGTAGGGTTGCTGTTGGTGACGCTGTTTGTGGGGCTGTGCATGCCATTAGCCCACATCGCCAAATAGCGCTTGCTGTAGTATGGCGCGCTGTTCTTGGTCGCCGTTGTCCCGGCGCTTCCGCCGTGGCACTGGCCGCATGCCTTGTCGACGTCGACCCATACCGCGGGGAAGCCGTCGTCATCAAGTTTCGTAGGTGCGGGAGAATCTGCCGTGACAGCCGGGAACTCCGTGTAGTAGGCATCCGTGCTGATCCTGAAGATATGTTGTCCGCCTGGCATATGGCAGACTGCACAAGGGTTATCATAACCCAAAGGCGTTCCCGGTCCCACAGGGTGCTTGATATTAGCAAGGTCAATCTGAGGGGTGATGCCGGGGTCGGACGGATTGCTGTGGCATACGGTGCAGGCTACTGTCGAGCCGTCACTCTGGCCGGCGGTATTCTCAAGCACCGTCTTATGTACGTCATGGCAGGTTGTACAGCCGCCTGCTACGGAGTACTGGCCCGTGAATTCGCCGGTTGCAGACGACAGGCCGTTGGCAACTGCAGCTACTCCGAAGTCACTGTTATATGTGCTCATGCTGCTGTCACAGCCGGCTGTACCGGCGGGGCTGATAGAGATCGGCGGGCAGCCTATCTGGCCCCATGTCCCGCTCATCCTCGCGTGAGGGCTGTTCAGGAACTGGGTACCGTGAGAGTGGCTGACAAACCCGACCGGGCCTCCGTGGCTCGATCCGATCACGAGCGTCGAGGCAGGGCTGTTCGCGGGGATCTTATAGCCGGCTATAACATCGGGCACTCCGCTCGCTTCCTGCCTGTGGCAGTTCATGCAGAGGGCAATTACGTCGCCGCCCGTTGAGGTGGCTTCAGGGAAGGTCGTATGGCCGCTGCTGTATGGGCCTGCTTCGGCCCCGGTAGGACCACCAGTCGCATGATGGCACCTGGAGCACTGGATGCCATAGCGGTCCCAGGAAGCGTAGTTGTTGGAGTCGCCGGTTACGCCGCCTCTAACATTGATAGCGGGTACCTGCGAGAGAATACCCGGGAAAGAGGCTTCCGGCTCTTTCTCAGTGTTGATGGCCGCATCGCTCGTCCAACCGGTCGCGTGGCAGCGGCCACAGCTATACGAACCTCCCTTCGAGGATATAGCGGACGGCGTAGTTCCCTCGAGGCCGTTTCCGCCGTATATCCAGTACATGGTATAGTCCGTGCCGGAAATGTTGATCGTACCGTTTGTCCAATCGAAGGCGTTTCCGCTGCCGTCGACAGTGTACGGCGTTGTCGTGCCGGGGAGCGCCCACGGAAGCCCCGGGGTGACTTTCCTGAGCATGTTCTTATGGCCGCCCTGAAGGTAACTCTCCTTCATAGCCCAGGTGTCGCCGGCATGACTGCCGCTGTTTATATATGCTTCATTGTGGCATCTGAGGCAGCCCTTGTGGTCCGTGTAATACGGCAGAGGGCTGCTGTCAGGGTCGTCTGTGGTCCAGGTGGATGCGCCGCAGGACTGTGAATAACCGCTCCATGCATACCCATGAGTGACGCAGTCGTCTGAAGTCCTTAATACCGTATCGGTCGGATAGTCGGAATACTTCACGGCATTTGCAACTGCCCCTGAAATTTTACAAGTGCTGCAGAAAGGATCCGCAGCATTGCAAGTAGTCGCAAGATCGTCACGAGCTACCGCATCATGGCCGGTCAGGTCCCCGTCGGTAGGGGTCCAGCCCAAGGGCGCGCCGATGCAATAAAAATTCGACGGCCGGCTCCAGCCTCCACTGGCATTCTGAACTGCGGCATCCGTATTGTACGTGCCGCTGGTTGCTGTGACCGCACCGGCGTTGGCCGCAGTCATCAGCGGCAAGACCAGGACAGAAAGAGCAACCACTAAAAGCATTTTAGTGCTCAATCTCATATTTTTGTCTCCTTCTTGAGTTATTCTGGGATTTTCTTAAGTCTGTGCTTTAGTGCTTCGAGTGTTCGATGCTTCCTTCTTTCTTTGCCAACACCTCCTTTAATGCTGTCTGCCATTAAAACTGAAAATTGGGGGTACCCGGGTAAAAGCAATAGATATGCCAACATTAAAAGATCTTAATTTTAAAAGATGATTTGGACAAAACCCGTTTCAGGGAAGATCAGACTTTGGTATGCGACTGAAACTGATGATGGGAAGTAATATGTTAGAAAGGTCTATATTTCAGGAACTTAGAGAGTTATTCTCTCCGGTGAGGAAGCAATTTTCGAGACAGTTTAAATCCCCTGCTTCCGTGTCATTGTTGACGCAGTGGCGAAGAGCTGATTCATCTAACCCGGAGATTGCGCTTTCGGGTCCCGGTCCCCGTTCATTTCCTTAAAATCCCTCGAAACGATCCCGTATCTCCGCATCAGTCGCTGGAGGTTTGCCCTATCCAGACCGAGCTCTTCCGAGGCTTTCGTGACATTGCCTCCGTATTTGAGGAGGTATCTGCCGACAATCGAGCGGTTGAATTCATCGAGGACTTTTTTCTTTGCCTCGCCGTAAGAGGACCCTTCGTCGTCCAGGACGTAGGAGACCCTGAGTATCTCGGGGGGAAGGTCGTCGGGCATTATGGTGTCTGCGTCCGTGAAAGTGGCGAGCCTCTCCATCAGATTTTTCATCTCCCTTACATTGCCCGGCCAGCCGTAATGAGAGAGAACACTCAACGCGGTGGGATTGATTTTTTTCCTGTCGCCGAGAAAACGTTTGATGAGAAGGGGTATGTCTTCCTTCCGCTCTTTCAACGCGGGAAGACGAACGGACAATACATTGATCCTGTAATAGAGGTCTTCCCTGAAGCCGTTGCTCCTTATCAATTTCTCCGGGTCCCTGTTCGTCGCCGCTATCACTCTCACATCGACTTTCGTCTCTGCAGTGCTGCCTATCGGCATGAAGCTCCGCTCCTGCAGCACCCGCAGAAGCTTGGCCTGAATAGCTGGAGGGGTGTCCGCTATTTCGTCCAGGAAAATGGTGCCCCCGTCGGCGTATTCAAAAAGTCCCTGCTTGTGGCCCGAGGCGCCGGAAAAAGCGCCCTGAGCGTACCCGAAAAGCTCCGACTCGAGAAGTGTTTCCGGTATGGCGGAGCAGTTGACGGCAACAAACCTCTGGCCTTTCCTCGTGCCGGAAAAATGGATCGCCTTTGCGACCAGCTCCTTGCCCGTGCCGCTCTCCCCTGTGATGAGCACCGTTGCGTCCGTCTGCGAAACGCGTTCGATGAACCGGTAGACATTCTGCATCGCCTCGCTTTCTCCGATAATGTTCTCCGGTCGGTACCCGGTCCCGATGAACTGCCTGAGGTTGATATTCTCCTCGGTGAGCCTTCTTTTTTCGAAGAGGTTCCTGAGCTGCATCGACAGCTCATCCATGGCGAAAGGCTTGACGATATAGTCGTAGGCGCCTTTTTTCATCGCCTCGACCGCAGACTCCACCTTTGCATAGGCGGTCATGATGATCACATCCGCTCCGGGACTCTCCGACTTCACGACCTTGAGGACCCCGATGCCGTCCATCCCGGGCATGCTGAGGTCGGTCAGCACGACATCGACGGAATTTCCCCTTATATATGCCGCCGCCTTCCCGGGATCCGAAAAAGCGGTCACTGCATACTCCCCTTCGAAGTTCCTCTGCAGCAGCCTGCAGAAGACCTCGTCGTCGTCAACGATGAGCAGCTTTCTCTTCAACTGCGTCTTCTTTGTGCGGAGCCGCACCGACGGCGCGCCCGGGGGAGCATAAGATGCAATGCGCGAAGGCGTGAACTCTTTGCCTTATACCTCATGCCCTGCCCTGTAGGTTTCTGCCCTGATGCCGAATTTCTTCATCCTGTACCTGAGCGTGTCATAACTGATATTGAGAAGCTTCGCCGCCGAGGCCATATTGCCTCTTGCCTTCCTCAATGTCTCCCGGATAAGGTTTTTCTCGATATCGCCGAGCGACCGGCCCGAATCGATATAGGAAACGAGCTCTTCCCCGGGCCCGGGGAGCCTTTCGAGCAAGTGCCTCGGACTGATCGTATCGGAATCGACGAGCAGGCAGACCTTCGCAAAAAAACTCTTCAGTTCCCTCACGTTTCCCGGCCAGTTGTAGGTTGCGAGAACATCGAGAGCCTCCCGGGACAAATGCATCGACTGTCTGTCGAATTCGTTCCTGTACTGCGTGAAGAAGTGCTCCGCAAGGAGAGGGATATCTCCTTTTCGCTCCCTAAGAGGAGGTATCCTGATGCTGAAAACGCTGAGCCTGAAAAAAAGGTCCTCACGGAATCTTCCCTCGCGCCGGAGCTTGCCGAGGTCCCTGTTCGTCGTTGCTATCACCCTGACATCCGAGACCGCTTCAGGCTGGTTTTCACCTCGTCGTACGGCCCTGTTTTCGAGGATCCCGAGCAATTTGGCCTGCAGGGCCGGGGCCATGTCCCCTATTTCATCGAGGACAAGGGTGCCTCCCTCTGCTCCTCCGAAGAGACCGATCCTCTCCTTTGCCGCCGGAAGACTCCCACCGTCTCCACGGCCGAACAACTCACTCTCGAGTACCTCTTCAGGCAATGCCCCGCAGTGCACCAGAAGGAACCCCCGGCCTTTCCTCTTGCCGGACGAATGGATCGCCTTTGCGACCAGCTCCTTGCCTGTGCCGCTCTCCCCTGTGATGAGCACCGTTGCGTCCGTCTGCGAAACGCGTTCGACGAAGGTGCGGACCTCCCGCATCGCCTCGCTCTCGCCGATAATGTTCTCCGGTCGGTACCCGGTCCCGATGAACTGCCTGAGGTTGATATTCTCCTCGGTGAGCCTTCTTTTTTCGAAGAGGTTCCTGAGCTGCATCGACAGCTCATCCATGGCGAAAGGCTTGACGATATAGTCGTAGGCGCCTTTTTTCATCGCCTCGACCGCAGACTCCACCTTTGCATAGGCGGTCATGATGATCACATCCGCTCCGGGACTCTCCGACTTCACGACCTTGAGGACCCCGATGCCGTCCATCCCGGGCATGCTGAGGTCGGTCAGCACGACATCGACGGAATTTCCCCTTATATATGCCGCCGCCTTCCCGGGGTCCGAAAAAGCGGTCACTGCATACTCCCCTTCGAAGTTCCTCTGCAGCAGCCTGCAGAAGACCTCGTCGTCGTCAACGATGAGCAGCTTTCTCTTCAATTCGACAACCTCATTTTCCCTGGACTCATGCCTGCATCTTCGGCAGACGCCGTCCTTCCACAGACAAGTCGCCTTCGTCGTTCCCGCCGGCGCCTTCATGGCGCCTTTCCTGGAATGCCGGGAGGCTGATTTGGACGGTCGTGCCTTTACCGGGTTCGCTGGTGATTTCTATATCGCCGTTATGGGCCCTGATAATCTCATAACTAATCGAAAGACCGAGGCCCGTGCCTGATTTTCTGGTCGTATAAAACGGCTGGGATATCTTTTCCAACTCGTCCCCGGGGATGCCGTTGCCCGTGTCGGATACACTGATAAGAACCTTCTCGCGGTCGGCGGTCAGGGACGTCGAAACATCGAGATGTCCGCCCTCCGGCATGGACTGAAGGGCGTTCACGATTACATTCGTCAGGACCTGTTTGAGCTGCCCTGCGATAACGGAGATCGCGAGTCTGCCGGGCCAGAGGTCTTCCTTTATCGCTATTCTGCTCTTGTATTCGGGCTGGTATTTTATGAGCGCAAGCACGTCCCGCACGAGGGTGTTGATATCCGTTAACACCCGTTCCTTTTCCGAGGCCCTCGCAAAGTCGAGCATGCCCCTGAGAATGCCGTTGCACCGCCGGAGTTCGTTCTCTATTATCTGAATGTCCTCTGCAAGGCCGTCCTGCCCGGGGATCCTGTCCTTCACAAGCTGAAAGTAGTTCATTATGGAGGATATGGGCGTGGCCAGTTCGTGGGCTACGCCCGAGGCAAGGGTCCCGATTGCAGAGAGCGTTTCGTTCCTCAGCATCCTCTCGTGGGCGATCCTCAACTGCTCCTTCGCCTCGTGAACGCGCTGCTCAAGGCCGCTGTTCAGGTCCCTCAGTTCGGCCAGGAGCGTCTCTTTTTGTTTCGTCACCTCAGTGAGATTGTCCGTCATCCTATTGAAGGTCCGCGCAAGGAACCCTATCTCATCCTCCGCTTCGACGACCACCTTCGAATTATAATCCCCTGAAGATACCCTTTCGATGCCGTGGACCAGCATATTTACCGGTCTAGTGATCGACCGTACCAGCACTACCGCGATTATTGTGCAGAGCAGAACGCTCAGGGCAATAACGAGCATGATCGAATACATCGAACGTTTTACCAATCCCAGCTCATAGTTTTGCATGCGCTCGTTCATCTTCAGCATGCTGCTTCTCAGAGTGTCGATAAGGGCTATGGTCCTCTCGCCGTCCTTCGCGGCCTCTTTCACAAGAGAGCGGGAAAGCCCCGCATCGTGTGACGCCGCAACTCGGCGTATCGCTTCCCTGTATGCGCCGACCTTTTCGCCGACGCTCGCGAGCGTCGCGTCATGCTTATGTATTCTCCCGGCAATTCCGTCGGCGACGTTCTTTGTTTTTTCGAAGTGGCAGTAATTACACGCTGTCTTGTCTGCGTACAATGCGTATTCACCTATGGTCAGGGAAATCAATTCCGTCACCCGGTCCACAGGTCCGGCAAGCCTCTCCGTATTCTTTTCATGCCCCGCTTCGTACCCGTACAATCCTGTCTGTGCCCGTTGGAGGTGATAGAGCATCCGGTCGTACCTGTTCAGGATCGCCTGCTGCCGGTCCTTGATTTTTTCCTCGGTTGATATGACGGTCAGACTTCTGAAGACATACCCCCCGCACAGGACAACCAGTAACATCACAAGGCCGAGTCCGATGATCAATTTCTTTTTCATCTATCTCCCTGTGTGGAGCGGCAGAGCGGCGGAACGCACATGGTTTTCTTGCTTAAGCGCCTCATCATAGTGCAGATTTTTTAGTATAAATCAAGTCTCTTCAAAAAAGCACAGGGCGGGAACGCGTGACAGGCTTTGCCCTTCGAGTCGGACACCTCTCCCGGGTTTTCGAAGTATACGGCCGGATCTGATGCAGGCGGGACGGGGTCTCCGGGAGGCTGGTGGGGCGGGCAGGGTAGTCCGAAAAGACTTTTGCAGCGATGGCCGACAAGGGCCCTCAGCTACCGGCCCTTGCTCGTCTCCCCGGACAGTTGTTGTGCGACACCGGCGGGCACTATCTCGATCTTCGCGTTTTTCTTCAGCTCTTTTTCCCACTCCTCTTTTCTCTGTTCTGCAAGCGACGCCTGCATCTGCCTGCCGATGACGCTCCCGGCCTCTTCAAAAGTCATCGGTCGCGCGGGTTCCTTTTTCTTCATCCTGACGATATGAAGACCGTCCTCCTCCCTGATCACATCACTCACCTCTCCCTGTTTCATCTTCGTCAGCGCCGCAAAGAGCGCAGGGTACTCCTGTTTCTCGACGAAGCCCTCCCTGACCATAAAGGTCTTGTCCTTCGGCAGTTTCGAGACGTCATTGCTGTTTTTCCTCACAAGGGGGAGGACCTCCTTCGCCTTCTTCATCGCTGCTTCATCGTCACGCCCTTTAGGAAAGACGACATCGACAACCTCGAAGACCTCAGGCATTACGAACTCCTTCTTCTCCTTCGCATAAATATCCCTGATCTGTTTCTCGTCGACCTTGATCTTGGCAAGGATCTCCGCACCGACTATCATATTAAAGAGTTGGTCCTTCTCGATCTGGTTTCTCAGCCAGGCCTCGGTCAGGTCCTCCCTCTTGAGATAGGCCCGATACTCCTTCTCCGACCCCATCTTCGCCTTGAGCTGCTGAAGCGCCGCATCGACCTTTTCCTGAGGCGCCTTCATCTTCCTCCTGAGCGCTTCCTGTACGGCGAGCTCCCTGAATATGAGCGCATCGAGGGCGTCCTGCCTCGCCCTCTGTTCGATCTCCGGCGTCATCTGCCGGCCGCCCTGGATATATTGGGGAAGGATCTGCCTCATCCTGCCCGAAAGGTCATACATCGTGATGTCGGCCCCGTTCACTCTCGCGACCACGGTTTTCCTGGACTCCTTGATGCTCTTCTGATACTCTTCCACCATTTTCTCATGTCCGGGCGGCATCCCCTTGTTCTCCGTTTTCTCCTTCGAACATGAAAGAGCCGACAGACTCACGGCGAGCACCGCCAGGATGAAGACCTTCCATAAAGAGACCCTTTTCATCTTTCCTCCTTGAATTCTCTTTTCAAAAAGCAGCATCACCTATCATATATCAAGACGGCCCCATACAGGAAGCGGACACGGACGATGACAAGCTCCGGGACAGGGCCGCCGGCCGGGCAACACGCCGGGTACCCGCATGCGGATTGAGTGCTTGCCCGTTCATCCCTTCATTCTGCGGGTACTTTTTCCGAAACAAAGACCTTGTATTTAATGCCGAACACCAACGCTGCGAGTCCGAGCAGCGCTTCTGCTATCAGGTACATGAAACGGGACAAGATCGGAAAGAGCAAAGCCGTCTGGACGGATACGATGTTGTTCAGCATCAGGAGCATCAGCCCTTCACGGATACCCAACCCTCCGGGAGAAACTACGGCGAAATAACCGGCCATCCATGACAAGGACATCGATGCAAGGAGCCCCAGGACACTCGAAAAAAGGAGAGGCAGCCCGATCCCTTTGGCCAGGAAATATCCGCCGAAACCCATAAAGGCCCAACTGCACGCATACATGAATTGAATGAAAACGATCAGCGATTTCGAACCGCCGACCGGCTGTATCTCCCGTTTGAAGAGACGGCCTGCTACGGCAATCACCCTGTTCATCAACCAGGAATTCCAGACAATATACGCTATGTTGAACGCGACCAACGCAGCGGACAGGAGCAGGATAGCCGTGGTACTTATAATATTCGTATAGAAAGCCAGATAGAAGAGACCGAGATACGATGATACCATGACCGAGCCGGCAATGCAGATCAGATTCACGTAAAGGACGACAGGTTTTGAGATGCGATACTTTTTCAGCCAGACCAGTTGTGCCGTATAGGTCCATATCCGGCCGGGCAGATACTTGAAGAGACCGCTCGCATTTACTACGGCGATACTCTGAAAAAAATTAAGCTCCTTCCGGCCGAGGTGCGTATTGATGCAGACCTTCCAGGTAAATGTTTCGAGGAGATAGGAGAGGAGATACAGGAACAGGGAAAAAAGCAAGCAGTATCTCTTGACGACAAAACTGAAATTCTGGAGCGAATCCCAGTTCTTCCTGAATTCCAGGAAATAAAAATATCCGATCAGGACAATGACCGAGAGGGTAATGAAGATCCTTAGTGTCTTTCTGAGCATATGCTTATTGCTCCCGCCCGTTCTTTCTCTCCGCAAATGCTATGAGAGAAACTGAGCCTGCAAGATAATAGGTGAAGTTGTTTGTCTTTTCCATGTCAGGCAAGCTCCCGCATTCCGTCTTCGACGCATTTCGAGACAGCCCGCACCTCGTCCAGGGTGAGCGCCGGGCCGAGGGGAAGCGCGATCACCTCATCGGAGGCCTTGGCCGCATTGGGGAAAAGGCCTCTACTTACCCCCGCAGGAAAGGGAAAGAGCGTGCTTGTATCGATGCCACGGCTTCTCAAATAATCGCACATCCTGTCGCGGGCGGCAGAGGGGAGCCGTAGGGGAAAATGGCTTTGCGGCAATGCATTGCCCCCCGGCCCGCATACCATGCCAGGCTCTACCAGGAGCCTGAAATAGGTCTCCGCCTGGCGTTGCCGAAGATCCGCATTTTGCACCGCATTATGCAGATCGTACAGTGCAAGTTTCCGGTTCAGGGCCGTCGGAGGACGGGTCCATTCCCGGGGCAGTGCCGGCGGCGCCTCGTCCGGAGCGGTATGGGAAGCGGTCTCGCCCGGCGGCGCGGGGTACTGCCTTTTATGCCCTGCGGAGGCAACGGTTCTCAGAAGGCGGTAAAGATGCCGTTGATGCAACAGTCCGTAAATGCGACGTTGATTCATCGCGACCCGGAGGAGGGTCGAGCAGGCATGCTGAAACCGGAGGCCGGATGATTCCGGGGAGGTCCATCGGTCCCTTATTTCACGGACCCTGCCTGCAAGTTCGGCGTCCTGAAAGCAGGCGATGCCTCCCCAGCCCGCATACATCGGCTTGCCCCAGCCGAAGCTGAACAGCCCGATGTCTGAGGCTTTTAAATGCGCCAGCCTCCCGGCTGAAGGAATGCTCATCGCCATGTCCAGGACCCTGACGCGGGCCCTTTTCCCGCATCCTCCGTCCGGTAGTTCCCTTGCATACGGGATGCCGTAGACCTCGCTCAGAACAAGTGCGCAACCGGACTCGCAGGCGGCGCAGATATCTTCCGGTGCCATCAGAAAAGCACCTGGAGCGGAATCGACCAGCCGCGCAGACACTCCGCTCAGGGCCAGTGCCTGATGTACGCTGCCGCAGGTGTAAGCCGGAGCCACGACGACCCCGGCGGGACTGTATGCGGCGCGGATTACCATATGGATCCCCGCGCGCACACTCGGAAGGAGAAGGACCGCGCGCACCCCGAGCGTGTCTGCGTAGGCCTTCTCGGTATCAGACAAATGCGGCGCGGGTGCGGAAGAAACAAGGAAGGAGAAAGCCGTGCCGGGGCCGAAGGGCAGACTATGACGGGGAATCATAAGGCCTTCTTTCCGGCCAGGAAAAGGAAGCCCGGCGCAAGGTTGTATCCGGCGGTCCGCCAGGCAAGCCCGCCGATCGCGTAGGCGGTCCTCACCTTGAGGCTGTTGCGGCGAAAAGGCATTGCGTCTTGCGGAGACGCATAGAGGATATCGAATCCCTCCTGCCGCACCAGGCGCAGAAGCGAGCGGACAGGGATCGAGACCCGGTGGTCGTACACCGCCTTTTCAGACAGGCGCCGGCCTGTTTCGGGAAGCCACTTGCCCAGCCAGAGTCCGATTTGCACCGCCCATGACGTATCGACCGTACGCATCACGAGCAGTCCGCCCGGACAGAGACGGGATCTGATGGCGCGCAGTTCTTCTCTCTGACGCGGCCAATAATAGTTGCAGTCGAGGACGGAGATGACCTCCAGTGAATTTTCGGGAACGTCCAGGTCCCGGACAGACCCCGCACGGTCGCACGGAATGCCCCGGCTGCGCACGTACCGGACAGCCTCCGGGACAATGTCCATCCCACGGACATCGTATCCCTCGTTTTGCGCCTGCAGGAGGAAGCCGCCGTAGGAGCAGCCGATGTCCAGGAGCGTGGCCCCCGGCGGCGCGCAGCGGCGGAGGACCCGAAGGACGGTCTCGAACAAGGGTCCTTTTTCATCGTTCAGCGCAACGCCGCTTTCGACTGTGCCCCAGGGCCGAGTGCGGGTATGGTCGACTTCCTGTTCCGGATCGTATCCCTCATCTGCGAAGAATGACCGGCACGCGGGACATTTCACCCACTCCTGCTTTCCCCGGGGGGTGGTGAGGACCATCGGGGCCGGAGGGCCGGCATTCAGTTCCGTCTCGCAGACAGGGCAGCGTTCGTGACTCAGGTGACCCACGTTCATTTCCGCACGTATTCCCTCAAAATCCTGTACCTTTCATGAGGAACTTGTACACCATGCTGTTCCGCAGCCTTTTCCTCATCGTATCCGACAGCTTCATCAGCGATGACATATAGATATGCACCGGTTTCCTCTGGGGCGAAAAGCCACTCTTGAAATCGATCACTCCTTCGATCCCGCTGCTGGGCAAGAAATCATACAGCAGGAACCTTTTTTCGCAGGCGTCCTTGATGATTGCATACTGCAATACATGGGTGGCGTTCAGTTTTTTGAAGAACTGCTGCGCCGTCGCACTGTGCCAGTAGGCAACGTGCCTGTTGTGATAGAAACATAACGCGCCTGAGATTATCTGCCCCTGATGTCTTGCCAGCCACAGTCTGATCCCGGGAGATTTTTTCCTGTACATTGTTGCGAACAAATCCCATGTATACGTATTGGTCGCCTTCTCGCCCCATCGGGCCAGGGTATCCTGATAGAGCTCAAAATAGGCCTTCCAGTCATTTTCCGTCGCTGCTTCCTCCGCGGTCAGCCCCTCCCGCAGCGCTTTTCTCGTCCTGCTGTAATGTCCCCAGGTCCACTTCTTGAACAGAGCGTCGAAACCCGCGCCCAGATCCAATACCTGGGTAAAATCCTCGTCGTTGAACCCGTCGAATTCATTCGTCAATGGATCGTAGGGATTGGCCGCGCAATAAAGCATCTTCATCTTCTTCAGAACCTCAAAGAGTTCTCTCTTTTCTTCGGAATCCAGCTCATCCGCGCTCACGAACCCCCCCATGCCCTTCGGGGCGGTGAAATAACATTTGACCAGACCCTTCAAGGTGATGCTCGCCAGGGGGAGAAGGACGCTTTTCCCGCTGTCAAAGAGAATGAGCTTCGTATCGCTTTTGAAGCCGGCATGCTCTGCCCATATATCGAACCACTCCCTCGTCTGAAAATAAATGGCGGACCCGACGGAGTAGACCATGCGGTCCCACTCCTCGTCGGTCGCTTTCCGTATCTTCCTGATCACGTTACCGCCTTGTCCCGGCAGCATCCGCCATGCCGTCTTCTCTCAAAGATTTCATCTACCTGCAGAACCAAAATGCAACCACCTGTCTACGGCTTTTTTCACTTCGAACCGTTCGTATGCCCTGGCCGTTCCCTCACGAAAAAACCCTTTGTCCATTGCCGCCGCCTCCTCGATGGCGGAGGCCAGTGCCCCGGCGCTCACCTCTTCCGCGACGATCCCGCACCGGGATTCTCGTATAAGGTTCGTCAAGTCGCCGACCGGCATAGATACGACAGGCGTGCCGGTTTGAAGGGAATCGGAGAAGACGACGGGGATGCTCTCGATCCTCGACGGGATAACCAGGAAGGAAACTCCGGCCAGATAGTTTGAGAACTCCTGGGCCTGAATAGGACCATTCAGATCGATATATCTTTCCAGTCCGAGCTTCGCGATCATGCTTCGAAGTTCCTTTTCCAAAGGCCCGACACCGAACATATGGATCCGGACCGATTCCCGTATATCGAGCGGCAGACGCGCGGCAGCCTTTACGAGCAGGTCAGGCCCTTTGTTCACGTGATACCGTCCGACGAACAGAAAATGCTTCAACGTTCCTGAGTCCGCGAAAACGATCTTTTCCTTCGGGGGAGGAAGTTTTCTGGCGGAGGGGAGGAATGTGCAGGGCACGCCGGTAAGGTCCTTTACCTCTTCGCATAACCGGATGCCGTCGGCAAACACCCTGTCCGCATTTCTTGCAACGGTTCTCAGGACCCTTTTCCCGATGAGAGGGATCTTCCTGATTTTCCATATGTCCGATCCCAAGGCCCAAATATCATACGGGATCTTCCTTTTCCGCTTTCCGATCAATCCGAAGATTCCCGAAGGGACCGCCCACATGCAAAGGGTTCTCTCTATATGGTATCGGTCATCTATTTCGAGCGTGTTGCGGATGCCGTTGACAAGGAAAGGGAGGAAAACCGGCCAGTTCCCCGGACTCATCAAGTTCATGGAGGCCAGTTCCCGGTCTCCGCCTCTCCATGGAGAGGGGACGATCGAAATGCCGGGCTCCCGCGCGTAGACCCTCTTTCTTGCGACGGGCTGCACCACAACACCGTGCCCCAAAGCCGCAAGCTCCAGGGCAAATTGTCTCACGAACAACCCCGCAGTCCCGGAAGGATCGTCGGGGTTTGCAGGATAGGAGCTCGTGATAATATGGATGTTCAACGGACGTATTTCTTCACCAAAACAGAGCGGACGGCGCTGATGACATCTTCGACGTCCCGGTCCGTAAGTTTGGGGGAAACAGGCAAGCTCACCGTTTCCCTGCCGAAGGCATGGGCATGGGGATAGTCCTCCGCCCTCCATGAGAAGGCCCTCTGATAATAGGGGTGCTCGGGGAGCGATACATAATGGACACCGACCCCTATCTTCTCTCCGGTCATCGCATCCAGAAAGGCGTCCCTGCTTATGCCGGTCCTGGCGGAATCGATCCTCACCGTGAACAGGTGATAGGCATGCCGGGTGTCTTGCCCGACCGGAGCGGGCAGGCCGATCGGCAAATCGCTGAATGCCTCCATGTATCTCTTCCATACGCGCTCCCGTCGTTTCCAGTATTCCTCTATTCTCTTCAGCTGGTGGATGCCGATCGCCGCCTGCAAATCCATCATGTTGTACTTAAACCCGGCCTCTTCCACGTAGTAGTGCTTGAAGCCGGAGTCGAAAAAACGTTTCCATGCGTCATGGCTTAGCCCGTGGAGCGCCATGATTCTGATGCGAGATATCCTGTCTTCGTCGCGGCTGATTACCATGCCCCCTTCTCCTGTCGTGATATTCTTGGTCGCGTAGAAGCTGAAACATCCCAGATCGCCGATCGCGCCGGCCTTTTTCCCTCGGTATTCGGTCTCTATCGCATGGGCGCAATCTTCAATTATCGCAATGCCACGCGACCCGGCGAGTTCGACGATGGGGTCCATATCGCAGGGGCGGCCGGCAAAATGGACGACGATCAGGGCCTTTGTCCTGGAGGTGATCTTTTTCTCGATCTCCGGCAGAGCGATATTCAGCGTGACCGGATCGATATCCGCCAGGATAGGGCGGGCGCCTGTATGGATAACGGCGTTTACCGTGGCGCAAAACGTCATCGGGGTGGTGATGACTTCATCCCCCGGGGCGAGCCCCAGGGAAAGGCAGGACAAGTGCAGGGCCGCGGTGCAGGAATTCACCGCTGCGGCATGGGGAATTGTTTTATACCGGGCGAAATCTTTTTCGAACTGATGTACTTTCGCGCCGGTGCCGAGCCATGCCTTGCTCATCGAATCGAGTACTTCATCCATTTCATCCCGTTCGATCAGGGGTTGCCCGAAAACCAGAAAGTCCTTACGCATGGCCTATGATCTCCCCGGCGGGCAAGAAGGGGTCTTCGTATCCCGGTCGCCCGCTGCCCAAAGCCGCATCCGTACGGTGAAGCTCGATTCACTTTGCAGAATCATCTTTTGTGCTTTCCATGGTCCTCACCCGGTACTGTATGTCTTCCATCAGCCTCCTGTTGACGGCGAGCAGGTCCGCGAGGAATGCAACGAGCATCGTCTGAAAGCCTATGCCGAGAAGGATGGAGGCAAGAATGAGGGACTGGACATGTCCTTCGCCGCCGTTCCTGAAATAAAAATAGAGAAACCTGAGGCCGATGACGAGGCCCGAAGCAAACAAGAGCGAGCCTATCGTCATGAAAAAACGGAAAGGTTTATAGACCACGAAAATGCGGGCTATCGTAAGCATCGACTTTTTCAGATAGCTGGGGATGCTTTTTACGAGGCGGGACGGCCTTACCTCTTCGTTCACCCGGACCGGCACCGAAACGATGGCCATGTTCTTTTGACCGGCCTGGATAATAGTCTCAAGGGTATAGGTATAATCATTGAACACGTTGAGCCGGAGCGCTGCTTCGCGGCTGAGTGCGCGGAATCCGCTCGGCGCATCGGGAATATCGGTCCTGCTCGTAAGTCTCACGACCCAGCTCCCGAGCTTTTGTAAAAGTCTTTTCATCGGGGAAAAATGTCGTATTTCCGCTATAGGCCTTGCACCAACGACAATTTCCGCCCTGCCGGCCAGGATCGGAGCCACAAGGAGAGGGATGTCGGAGGCGCAGTATTGATTGTCGGCATCGGTATTGACTATCACGTCCGCTCCAAGCCTGAGGCACGCATCCAGCCCTGCCATAAAGGCCCGTGCCAATCCCTGATTCTTCGTGAAACTGACGACGTGACGGACACCATTGGCCTTCGCCGTCTCGACGGTCCTGTCCGTACTTCCGTCGTCGATCACGAGCCATTCGACTTCGTCGAAGCCGTCCAACTCAGCCGGAAGTCCTCTCAGCGCAGCAGGAAGACTGTCCTCCTCGTTGTAACAGGGTATTTGAATTATAAGCTTCATGGTAACGATTTCAAAGTGGGATCTTTACCTGAACATCTCCCCTTGCCCTTTCCGTCTCAGGCAGCGGAGGAGAGGACGGATTCTCCCGCCTTCGGCGATCTCTCCTGCAAAAACTCTATACGGTAACATAACCGGGAAGATCATGATCTCTTTTTGACCTTTCTCAGGCAGAGTCCTGAGAATGCCAGGAACATCAACAGGCCGACCGAGCTCACGATCAACCCTTTCCGGAACGATGCCGGTTGATATCTGAATGTCAGCTGAACCGGGCCGCTCACCGGTATCGCGGGCAGCATGCCCATATAGGCGTCGTAGCCGACCTTCCGCTTGCCCGCGTAAGCCTTCCAGCCGGAATGGAGATGCATCGGGAGGACTATCCAGCCGGCCTCTCCTTTTGCATAGTCGATTTTTATAAAGTCGGGAGACTGTTGTACGACCTTGATTCCCGAAAAATCTGTCTGCTCATTGGAGGCATCGAGAGTTTTAACGAAATAGGCGCTATCGGTTACCTGTCTATTCTCGAATAGTACGATATCTTTTTCGAGGTTCATCACATTCCACTTCTTCTTCAGAAGGGACAGGTCCATTTCCTGGTAATAGCCTATTTTCCATGTAAGCGAATAATCCGTTCGTTTCCCGTTTATTTCGAGGAAGCTGCCCGTATTTCCGCGAGGTTTCGTGGCCCACGCCGTCAAACGCCCCGGTCCGGTGTAACCGGGGAGCGACAATACCAGGGAATACCCCCCTTTGGGCAAAAAAAGTCCGCCGGGAAACTCGAAAAAGGCCCACTGATTGTCGCCTATTTGATTCCCGTCGAGTCCCGACTCCAGAGAACATTTTTTCCCATCGTCCGCATAAAGGGTCAACCGGACGTTTGCCGGAGCATGCCGCTCGCCGAAGGTCCCGAAAGAAAATCCGATGGCCCCGACAACCATGTCAGCCGGCAGGGAGATATGCTGCTTCCAGGAGTTGTAAGGCAGAGGCGGCGCGGCGTCACGGGACAATTCCGGCAACGAAAGGAGCGCCCTGTTCCGCAGAGCCTCTCCGTTGACAAGCAAATACTTGATCGCAAGCTTGTTCATCCAGGGCGAATCAAACCGGATGTTGCTTCCGACTATGAACATCGAGGTCGGGGATGAGAAAGGGTTAAGGACCAGCTCGCCGAGGACCTCTTTTTCCCTGTCCGTTCGAAAACTGTGCGCATACCACTCCGGAATGCCGTAAGCCCCGAGAGTCCCAGCGAACCAATAGGAATAATCGGCAATTACCGATTGCAACGGCCGGAGGTGTTCTTTAACATACTCGATACTCGGCGTCAAAGGATAAAACCATGCAGAAGGGACGACCGCGTTGAACCTGTTAAAAAGTTTCTTCTGGGTGTGAAACTGAATCGCAATAATTCCGATCAATGCAACAGCAACCATCCGCCGGGCATTCAACGGCGTTAATTTGAGGTGGCCGCCGGAGAATGCCTGCAGCTTTGCGGCGCCGAAATCCAGACCGGCAGTCGATAAACCGGCCAGACCCAAAAGCGTGACTACCAGTAACCTGCCCCATTTAGGGTTGTTTTTAAAAACAGGCAGCGCCTCCACGAGCCGATGGGGCAACAGACCGAATGCTATCGAGAGGGTGACCGCCGCAAGCAATGCATGAAAGAAAACGAATAACCTCGTGTGCGTATCATTCCCGCTAAACGCCGCAATTATGCCGACAAGGGAGAATACGCAGGCGAGCATGCCGACATATGCGGTATTCTCAACCCGCGGGGGGTCCTCGTAGGTAAGAAGGAGCAGCAGGTCATGAATGCGCAACGGAATCCCTCCGCTGGTCCTGTATCCGAGATTGAACGAGGACATAGTGTCGATGAAAGGAATAAGAGCGACCGCGGACAGCAGGAACGCCAGTCCGACCGCCAGCAGCGGCAGGGCCGTCTTCTCTAGGGCGAGCTTTATACGCTCCTTGTCTTTAAAGGCCGGGCGTAGATTCCCCGCAATGGCGCTATGCATGTTCCAGACGAGGAGGAGCAGCGAAAAGGCGTAGAAGCTGAAGCCGGCAACGGCGGGAAAGCCGCCGAATATGAGCAAAAGAGAGGCAATAGTTATCGCCGGCAGCCATTTCCTGTCCTCTGTCTTGAGATACATGACCGTGGCCCACAGAAGCCAGGGAAGCCACATTGCAGTCGTAACCTGCTCCCAGAAAAACCAGGCGGCGTTGAAACCGCACAGCATGAACACAATTCCGCCCCAGACCGACGGCAGCCATCGCAAGAAAATCCTGAAAAGCAGGAAGGCCCCGAAACCGGAAATAACGAGCTTCGCCAAACTGACCAGATAATAGGCGAGTGCGTTGTCCCTTACGAGGAGGAAGAGGAGGAATGTCGGGTTGCAGAGCTCAAGCGATATGGGTTGACCGCCCGCCCCGTTGGGGTACCAGAGGGGACTCTCTCCTTTTCTGATCTGATCTTTAAGGGTTATCCAGGTAGGGAGCTGCGAATCGAGTATGTCGCTGCGTTCCGCATGAACGGCTTTGACATTGCTCTGCACCGAGGACCATCCGGAAAATTCAAGCAGCCGGTCGAAAGGCGCCACTGTCCGTCCGGCAAAGGGATTGGCGTTCAATGCATAAGCGGCAAGGCAGACAAACAAGAGAAAAGCAAAAGGAGTCCGGCGCCGCGACAGGACTTCGATGCTGTCGCGTTTTTCAACTGGATTTATTGTCGGAGCGTGCCCCACTGCTTCTCCCCCTGAAGTCCTCCTGCGGCAAACTGTCCCGCCATTACCCTACAGGCCTTCCCATCCGGTCAGATTACTTCTTCTGAATACCATGCATTCGAAGTGAGTTATTTTACCATAGTGTGCCCTCCGATCAATACCCTTTGTCGTCCCGGCGGCGATGGCCCCCGCAGGCTCCCGAGCGATGCGCAAAAGACCGGCTGACCGTTATGGAACCGGTGATGTATCCCGCAATGTGTCACCCTCGTCCGTGGCCCCTGAGGGGCGCGGAAGGCCTATTCGTTTCCGGAGGGCGGGATGAGGTAATTGAGGACCTGCTGCGCCTTGTAATCGTCGGGTTTTATCCTCAGCCCTGATTCGAAGCTCCGCCGGGCCATGTCCCTGTCGCCCCGTTCGAGGTAAATGATCCCGAGATTGAAGTACGCCTCCGCGTAATCGGGTTTCAGAGTCAATGCCGTCCTGTATTGTTCCATTGCCTGTTCGCTCAGACCTTCGGACTTATAGGCGACGCCGAGATTATTATGGGCCTCGGCGTAATCCGGCTTTAAGCCGACTGCGGTCCTGCACTGTTCTATCGCGCTGGCAAAGAGACCTTTGGATTTGTAGGCAAGACAGAGGTTGTTATATGCATCCGCATAGCCGGGGTCCAGGCTGATCGCGATCCGGAATTGCTCCGCCGCCTCGTCTATCAGGCCCTTTCCCAACAAAATGAAGCCTCGATTATTGTATGCGTGAGGGACCTTCAACGGCTCCTCTTCGATCACATAATTCCAGAGCGCAAGACCGTTCTTCCAGATACCGATTTGCCGCAGGGTACCATATGACAGGGCGACCATCACGGCAACTGCTGCTGCAATCCCGGCCATTCTCAGAGTCGATTTCCATTGTTTTAACGCGGCGGCATTTTTATAAATCCTTGCGGCGACGAGGCCTGCGACGAGAAAGGGCCCGAGACTGGGCAGATACGCGTACCTGTCGGCCATTGCCTGGCTTCCGACCTGGATAATGCCGAGCACGGGAAACAGGGTTATCAGATAGTAACTCCATACCGACAACCACAATTTATATTTTCTCGCGACAGTGAAGCAGATTACGGTAATCGCAACAAAAAGAAAAAGGGCAAAGAGATATCCGAATGAGAACAGCGACACATCATTCGGATAGGGATAGAAAGGGACCAGATTCATAGGGAGTATCATTTTCCAAAGGTAGGCGAAAAGGGATTTCGCGCCTGCAAGCAGGCGAACCGGCAAAGGCACGAACCTCATCGCCTCCATGGCATCCCCTGCTTTTTGTGCGAAGACGGTCAGTATTGACGAAGCAATACTTAGCGCGATAAAGGGCAGTTTCTCGATGAGGGCATCCCGGAATGTCTTCAGGGACCTGATTCTCTGAAAGGGGTACCAATCCAGAATCAAAAGCACCAACGGAAGACTGACCGCCATCGGCTTGCTCAGGAGGGCAAGGACAAACAGGCAAAGGGAAAGGGAATAAGTCTTATAAGCCCTATAAGACTTATAGCGCGCTTTGGCCGCATAGGACATATAGGAGCGGACACTCAACAGGAAGAACAGGGCGCAGAGGAGGTCTTTTCTTTCCGCGACCCATGCGACGGACTCGACGTGCAGAGGATGAAGCCCGAAGAGCAGGCCCGTTGTCGCGGCGGCGATCAACGCTCCTTTACCTGAAAACATCCTTCCGTTTTCTGTCATTCCGGCTTGTCCGGAATCTTTCAGGGCAGTTCGAAAGGATTCCCGACGCGCTGCGCTTGCGGGAATGACAAATCCGGAGAATTCCTCCGCAACCTCCAGCAACTTCGCAACCAGCACTACCACAATGAACGTATTGGCCGCATGGAGGATATTGCCGGTCAGATGGTGCCCAAGGGGGTTCAACCCCCAAAGGGCATAATCCAGGGCATGCGATATCCACGTAAGCGGGTGCCAGTTGCTCGCGTAAAAATCGAAAAAAGCCCACCTGAAAAAGGCCGGGCTGAATGCACGGATATGCGGATTTGCATAGACATACGCGCTGTCATCCCACTCGACGAAATCATTGTGAAGCGCGTAAAGATAGACCCCGAAGGTAAGGAGTGAAACGGCTGCTGCAAGATAATATTTAAGGTGCTGCTTTTTCATCAACCTCAAGCTTCTTATGACCACGCGGCCTCTTTATCCTACCGGGAGCTACCGGGAGTGCTGTTGCCCCTTCATATCAGGCGCGCCTCAAGGTCTGCCTGAAGAGTTCCTCAGGCGATAGACCTTGACAAGATCATTCCTGATCGCCGCATCCGCAGGGTTTAAGCGGGCCGCGGCTTCCAGGTGCCCCACTGCCTGATCCATCAGCCCCTTCGCCTGATAAGCCAGCCCGAGGTTATAATGGGCATCGGCGAAAGCGGGATTCAGACGTACGGCGATCTGAAACTGTTCAATCGCGCTATCAAGAAAGCCCGACGCCGCATACGCAGAGCCTAGGTTCAGATACGCGGCCGGGTCGTCGGGGCGAAGTCGGGAGTAGACGAGGTAGTGCTCCAGCGCATCCGCCACACGGCCCTCTCTGAAAAGAGCGGCTGCGAGATTACTCTGCGCGTCGGCAAAATCGGGTTTGATCCTCACGGCAATCTCCAGGAGCTCTGTTGCCTCGGCCACGAGTCCTCTATTGCTGAAGAAGGACCCGAGTTGATAATAAGGCTCTGCGGAACCGGCGCTTAACCGTTCTACGGTCCGATATTCCTCGATGGATTTATCCCGCAGCCCTTTCTTTGCGTAGGCGATTCCGAGATTCAGGTGGGCATCGACATTCCGGGGTTCCAATCGCACAGCGATTTCATATTCCCCGATCGCCTGCTCCAGCAGGCCTTTCTCAAACAAAGCCAACCCGAGATTGTAATGGCCCTTGGGATATGCCGGATATAAGGCAATCGCCTTTTCGTAGTCTTCTATAGCCCTGTCAAGCTGACCCATAGCGTACAGAGTCGTGCCTCGATTGTTGTACGCAAAATAGGTCCGCGGCTCCCTGTCGATTACGTAATTCCACAAGTCGATGTTGTTCTTCCATATGCCGATTTGCCTGACCGTCAAAGCGCTCATCGAAACAAGCAGAAAGAGGGCGGCAGCAGCGCTCAAGAGCTTGCTCGTGCGACCCAGGCCCGACATCCTGCCGGATCTCCTGATTAGCCATGCGGCCCCCAGTCCTGCGATGAGGAAGGGCCCGATACTCGGCAGATAGGTATATCTGTCCGCCATGGCCTGAGCCCCGACCTGAACGATACCTACGACGGGAATTAAGGTCACCGCATAGTAACTCCACACCGCAGGCCATAATTTCTGTTTCCGCCGGAAAACCAGGGGGATTATGGTGATCCCGAGCACCAGGAGAACGGAGAAAAGATACTCGAAAGAAGAAAGAGAAACGTGAGCAGGGTAGGGATAGAAAGGGACCAAATTCACAGGGAAAATCATTTTTCCGAAATATGCGATGAGGGACTGGGCAGCAACGAGGACCCGGGTGGGCAACGGCACGGACTGTACCGATAAAAGGGCATCCCCTGCTTTTTGTGCGAAGACGGTCAGTATTGACGAAGCAATACTTAGCGCGATAAAGGGCAGTTTCTCGATGAGGGCATCCCGGAATGTCTTCAGGGACCTGATTCTCTGAAAGGGGTAC
>JAMCWJ010000043.1 GCA_023475105.1 Nitrospirota bacterium | reverse complement strand
TTCGCCGCGTAAAAAAAAAGGCTTCGTGACGATTGCGACTGTGAGAGCTCCCATCTCCTTTGCTGCGCTTGCAATGACGGGGCAGGCCCCTGTCCCGGTGCCCCCTCCCATTCCGGCCGTTATGAAGACCATGTCGGCTCCTCCCAGGACATCCACAACTGCGGCCCTGTCCTCCAGCGCCGACTGCCTGCCGATCTGCGGATCGGACCCCGCACCGAGACCCCTCGTGATCGATGCGCCGATTTGCACCTTGACCGGCGCGAGGGAGGTCTCGAGGACCTGGGTGTCGGTATTGACGGCGATGAATTCGACCCCCTGAAGGTTGGAAGCGATCATGTTATTGATTGCGTTGCCTCCCGCCCCCCCGACACCGACGACCTTTATCCGTGCTGCCTGCCCCTTCACGTCATCAATCTCAAACATGCCACTCCTCCTCTCTCTCACGATTGTATTTAAAAAAGTATTCCTTGACCCAAAATCTCATGCGCTCGAATATTCCGCCCGGGCTGAGCCGCTTCCCGGCCTGCCCCTGCGGTTCCCCGCCCCTGGCTTCCTCGCAATCGAGACCGTACTGAAGGAGTCCGACGCCCGTCGCATATTCGGGACCGCCCACGAACTCCGTGTTTATTATGTTCCCCGGAATCCCTACCCTGACCGGGACTCCGAAAACCTTTTCTGCCAGCGCGTCGAGGCCCCTGAGCAGGGAAGTGCCGCCGGTGAGCACAACCGAGGACAGGGGAAAGCCCCCTTTCTCGCCGAAGACCTTCGGCACGCCCTGCAACTCCTTTGCGACGAGCATCATAAGTTCTTCGCACCTGGGCTGTATGATCTCGAAAAGGTGTTTCATCCGGACCTTTGCCGCATGTCCGTTCTCGTCTTTCGTGTCTGCATAGCCCGTCTCATCGAGCATCCCTGCAACGGCATGTCCGTATTCCTTCTTGAGCCTCTCCCCCTCTTCTGCGGAAATTCCGAGTCCGACCGTGACGTCATTGGTAATATGGTTCCCGCCGAGAGCGAGTACCGCTGTATGTCTCAGCGCGCCCTTTCGGTATACGGCAATATCGGTAGTGCCCCCTCCGATGTCGACGAGGGCCACTCCCCGCTCTCTTTCCTCGTGCGTAAGCACCGCCTCAGCGGACGCGAGAGGTTCGAAGACGATATCGGAGACTTCGACTTCCGCACGTTCGCAACACTCTACAAGGCTCCGGACCGAGGTCACGGAACCCGTGACGATGTGCACCCTCGCCTCGAGCCTCTCTCCCGGCATCCCGACAGGGTCCTGTATGCTGTTCGTCCCATCGAGTCTGAAGCTCCCCGGGACGACATGGAGGATCTCCCGATCGACCGGGACATACACGGCGCTCGCAGAATCCATCAGTCTGTCCACATCGTCCTCTGTCACAACACCCCCTTTTACTCCGACGGCCCCGCGCCCGCTGAACCCCTTGATATGCCCGCCTGCGATGCCGGCCACGACGGAAGGTATCTTGAGCCCCAGGGTGTTCTCGGCATTCCTCAGCGCCTTTCGTATCGATTCGGAGGCCAGCCCTGCATCGACAACGATGCCCTTCCTCAGCCCGTGCGAGGGAACGGCCCCGATTGAGAGAATCCTCGTCTTTCCCCGTTCCCTTCTGCCGGCAAGGGCGCATATCTTGGTCGTACCGACATCCAAGCCGACGATAAACCGCTCCCCGCTTCGATTCCCGGTCATTTCACGACCTCGCTGATCGGCTTCACGACCACCTTGTTCGCAAACCTGAGGTCCACATAATCAACGGCGATTGCGCGTTTCTTTATCTCGTCTTCAAGCGAAAAGAGCCTCCCGAGTTTCTGCTCGTAATCTCCTTGCCCTATCTTGACTAACACGTCGTCCAGTACCATCGAGAGACTCTCGGGACCCTTGTCCGCCACAATCTCAACCCGGTTTCTCTCCGTCGCTATCTTCCTTTCGCTCACCACTTTTGCGAGCTGGAGGGCCTCGGAAAAACTCTCCCGGTTCCTGAGAGGATCGGCCGTAATCACCGGGAGAAAGGGAACCGAGCCTTTCATCTCTTCGAGCATTTTCCCCCTGTCGTCGATCAGGAAAGCCCGGCCCTTCGTTTCGAGGATTGCGAAGGGCGAGGTTTCGGAAATTCTGACGATCATCCTGCCGGGGAAATCCTTCCTCACACTCACCTCCCTGATCCAGGGAGACTGCAGGAGCCTTGCGGAAACGCCCTTTGCGGAGACCGTAAGGAGGCTCTCCCCTTTGTCGAGACCGGCGATCGCCCTGAGTTCGCCGTCACCGAGATGCCTGTTTCCGTAAAAGACGACCTCTTTCAGGGGAAACAATTTCGCGCTTGCCTTGTAGGCCCGGACGCCCAGGAAGACCAGCGTCCCCGTAAAAAGGAGGAAGAGAACGAGGGAAAAAGGGCGGCCAGAGAAGGCCCTCTTTCGGGAGGCGCCCGCTTTCCCTGCCGCTGACCGGCTCTTCCCCGGCTTCCGGAAGGTCTTCATCCCCTTCCGCCTCTCATGAGCGCTTCTCTCAGGATCTCCTCCAGCAGCGCCGGAAAATCAAGTCCGGAAAGCCCTGCGATTTTCGGCAAGAGACTCGTCTCCGTCATTCCCGGAATCGTGTTCACTTCGAGGACATAGGGGTTGCATTCCCCGTCCAAGATGAGATCGACGCGCGTAGCCCCCCTGCAGTCGAGGGCCGTATGCGCCGACAGTGCGGTCGCCTCGGCCTTCCGGAGCGCCTCCGGCCCCACTTCGGGAGGGAGGATATATTCGGTAAGTCCCGCTATATACTTTGCTTCGTAGCTGTAGAACTCGCTCTTCGGCCGTACCTCGACCGAGCCGAGGACCCTGTTGTTCAGGATACCGACCTGGATTTCCCTGCCTTTAATATATTTCTCTATGACCGCCCTTCTTCCAAACCCAAAAGCCTTTTCGACGGCGGGCGAAAGAGAAGACTCATCCCTCACGATGCTGACCCCGATGCTTGAGCCCTCGGTGGCGGGCTTGACGACCCAGGGCATTTCGAACCCGGCTCTCAGTCTGCTGCAGAGCGCCTTCAGCTTGTTCTCCCGGGCGTCCCCGTTGCCAAAGTCCGCGCTCTGAAGAACCAGAAACGGAGCGACAGGGATGCCGTGATAGACAAAGACCTTTTTTGAGGCCTCCTTGTCCATTGCCAATGCGGAAGCGAGCACGCCGGAGCCGGTATAGGGAATGCCGAGCACCTCCAGGAGCCCCTGGATGGAACCGTCCTCGCCGCAGCCTCCGTGGAGTATCAGGAATGCGACCTCGATGTTCTCCTTCTTCAGCGCCTCGCAGATGCCGTTACCGGCATCGAGAGAAACGGCGTCGCACCCAAGGCCCCTAAGGGCGTTGAAGACCGCCGTACCGCTTTTTATCGAGATCTCCCTTTCGGCGGACGTCCCTCCCATTATGACGCCTATCTTCTTATTCGTCACCGGCACAGACCGCGTCCTCCCACGATCCTTATCTCGGGCTCCAGTTCGGCCCCGAAGGATTTCATGACTCTCTCCTTCACGTCTTCCATCAGCCCCAGAAACTGAGAGGCGGTGCCGTCCCCCCTGTTGATAAAAAAGTTCGCGTGCAGACTGCTCACTTCGACGTCTCCCCTTCTCATTCCCTTGCATCCGGCCTCATCGATAAGTCTGCCCGCATGCGCCCCCGGGGGGTTCTTGAAGACACACCCCGCAGAAAGCTTCGCCACGGGCTGCTTTCTCATTTTCTCCCGGAGACAATCCTCCGTTTTCTTCGTTATCGAATCCGGCTCCCCCTTTCTCACGCGGAGATGCGCGCCGACGATGACCGACCCAGCGGGAATGGCGGACGTCCTGTATCCGAAGGAGAGGACCTCTCTTCCCCTGCTGGCCGTCCTCCCCTCAACATCGATAAAGGTCGCCGTTTCGACAACGTCTCCGATCGCGCAACCGAAGGAGCCGGCATTACCCCGGAGCGCACCTCCGACAAATCCGGGGATTCCGGCCAATCCCTCCACGCCTTCATACCCTTTCTCTGCCGAGAGGCTCACAAGCTTCCGCAGCAGGGTCCCCGCCTCCACAAAAAGTCTGACTTCATCGCCGTCCTCCTCGATGATCTCGATGCGGTTGAAAGAGCGTGTCGAGACGACCGCCCCTTCGATCCCTTCGTCTGCGACCAGGATATTACTGCCGCCCCCGACAGGCATTGCCGCGATACCTTCCTCGCACAGGAGGGCAAGGACGTCCCTCAGCGAAGAAAGGCTCTTCGGCGCCACATACAGATCCGCCGGTCCCCCTATCCTGAGAGTGGTGTGGTTTTTCATCGGCTCGCCGGCGGAAGCGTCCCCTGCAGAGAAACCCTCTGCCAGCATCTCCTTTATCCTTCTCTCCGATACTTGCTGGATCATCTCGTTTCTTCCTTCATTTTTCCGAGCACTTCCTCGCCTGTCTTCCAGACATCGCCGGCGCCGAGGGTAAGGACGACATCTCCGGCCTTCACCTCAGAGCAAATCCTCTCGACAAGCTCATGCCGGTCCGCAACGTACAACGTCCGCTTATGCTTTTTCAAGATTCTCCTGCTGAGAGCTTCCGATGTCACCCCCTCAATCGGCGATTCGCTTGCAGGATAGATATCCATGAGGAACAGGAGATCGGCATCCCCAAAAGAGGCCGCGAACTCATGGGAAAGGATTTTAGTCCGCGTGAAGCGGTGCGGCTGAAATACGACCACGAGCCTGCCTCCGGCAAAGGATTCCCTCGCAGCCCTGAGAGTCGCCCTGATCTCCGTCGGATGATGGCCATAGTCATCATAGATCCTTATGCCGTTCGCCTCGCCCTTCAGCTCGAGTCTTCTCTGTATGCCTTCGAAACCGTAAAAGGCCTCCCGTATTCTCTCGAGGTCCACCGGGATGCTCAGGGCGACCCCGATACCTGCAAGACCGTTGAGCACATTGTGCAGACCATGAAGAGCAAGCTTGAAATTCCCTATGCGATCTCCCCTGAAGACGGCATCGAAACTCGTATGCGTCCCCTCTTGTTTCACGTTCTGCGCCTGAAGAACCGCGTCTTCGGAAAAGCCGTAGGTGAGAAAAGGCCTTTTCTGCGCCTCCGGCAGGAGCTCTCTCACATTGTCATCGTCCACGCATAATACCGAAATTCCGTAAAACGGTATCTTGTTTATGAATGTCGCAAAGGCGCTCCGGAGAGAGCCCATTGTCTTAAAGAAGTCCATATGCTCCCTATCTATATTGGTCACGACGGCTATAGTCGGATTCAGCTTCAGGAGCGAGCCGTCCGACTCGTCTGCTTCCGCCACCATGAAATCGCCCCGCCCGAGTCTCGCGTTGCTGCCGAAGGCCTTTACTTTTCCGCCTATAACGACTGTCGGGTCATAGCCGGCCTGAGACAGCACCGTCGCGATGAGCGAAGTCGTTGTCGTCTTGCCGTGCGATCCGGAAACGAGAACTGAATATTTCAGTCTTCCCAGTTCGGCCAGCATCTCAGCCCTCGGGATCACCGGGATATTCCTCTTTCTCGCGTACCCAATCTCGACGTTGTCCCGCGACACGGCAGACGAAAAAACGACTACGTGGGCGTCATCGACATTTTCCGGTCTGTGCCCTATGAAGACCTTCATGCCGAGATACCTGAGCCTCATGATCGTTTCGGACTCCTTCACATCGGAGCCCGTCACCTCGTATCCCAGATTGTGAAGGACTTCGGCGATGCCGCTCATCCCGATGCCTCCTATGCCTACGAAATGGATTGTCCGGTAACGCTCAAACATGGTTCTCCCTGGATGCCCCGGCCGTCTTCCCCTGTCCCGGTTTTCCCCTCTTCAGCAGGCTCGTTACGATCTCCGCGACCTTTTGCGCCGCATCCGGTTTCCCGAGGGACCTGCTCGACCTCTGCATCTCGTGCCGCATCCCCGGGTCGTCGTAAAGGCCTCTGATATTCGCCGCGAGGATTTCCGGGTCGAGCTCGCGGTCGGAAATCACGCGCGCCGCTCCCATTTCGGCAAGCCTCTGCGCATTCATCTCCTGGTGATTCGCTGCGGCAAACGGGTAGGGAACAAGTATCGCCGGCCTGCCGACTGCGGTTAACTCCGCGAGGGTGGTGGCCCCCGCCCTCGATATCACGAGATCCGCCACGGCATAGGCCTCGGCCATCTGGTGCACGAAGGCCGCCACGGTTCCCCTGAACCCCCATTTCCTGTAAGTCTCCCTGACCGTCTCGAAGTCGCTCTTTCCCGCCTGATGGAGAAATTGTATTTTTTCCTTCAAGTCGTGGAGGTGGGCGAAGGAACCGCAGACGGCGCTGTTTATCCTCCTTGCGCCCGCGCTCCCGCCGAATACAAGAATAGTGAACTTGCCCCTTTCGAGACCGAAGAGTTCATACGCCTCCTCCCTGCCTGCGGAGACGATCTCCCGTCTCACCGGATTCCCTGTGATGTAGGTCTTGTTCTTCGGAAAAAAGGAGATGCTCTCATGGTACGTGGCGCAGACGGCATCGACGAGCCTGCCGAGCACCCTGTTCGCCGAACCCGGCACGGAATTCTGCTCCATGATCACCGTGGGGATGGACATCAGCGCTCCCGTCAGGAGGGGACCAAAGGACGCGTATCCGCCGAGACCGACAAGTGCATCCGGCCGCAGCTGCCTCAGCAGCGTGCGGGAGTCATACAATGAAAGAAGGGTCTTTATGCCCGCCTTCACCGTTTTCACCGGAGATCTCCCGACAACGCCTTCAGCCCGTACATACCGAAGGGGATACCCCTCTCTCGGCACGATCGACGCCTCGATGCCGTGCTCGGTCCCGACGAAGATCACCTCCACCGACCCGTCCATCCTCTTCAGCTCCTCTGCGACAGCTATGCCGGGGAAGAGGTGCCCCCCTGTCCCGCCGCCCGCGATCACCACTCTCATGAATTACCCTGACCATCCGTTCTTCCGAACCCGCTGAGCGCACGCCTGCGGCCGTATACCGACATCACTGCCTTCTTCCTTTCGATCAGTCCTTCCGTCTTGTCGGCGACCGTTCTCGGCCCGTCGCCCTTCGAAAGTCTGAGGAGGATCCCGATCGCGGTCATATTGATCAAAAGGGACGAGCCGCCGTAACTGATAAAGGGAAGGGGAAGCCCCTTGGTCGGCACGAGCCCCGTTGTCACGCAGAAATTGATGAGCGCCTGCAGCGCGATCATCATCGAGAGACCTGAGGCCAGGTAATATCCGAAAGGATCTTTGGTTTTGTTTGCAATGGCGATGCCCCTCAGGAAAAGAAGAAAGAACAGACAGACGACCACAAGCGCGCCGATAAGTCCGAGTTCCTCTCCGACAAGGGAAAAGATAAAATCGGTGTGCGATTCAGGAAGAAAGGCGAGCTTTTGTTTGCTCTCCCCGAGCCCGACGCCCGCGATGCCGCCGCTGCCCAGGGCGATAAAGGACTGCACGAGCTGAAAGCCCGAGCCCTGCGGGTCTTTCCAGGGGTCGAGGAAGGCGAGGACCCTCCGCAGGCGGTACGGTTCCATGATGAGTTTCACCCCGAGGGGCACGAGCAGGGCGCCCAGCATCATGACGTATCGCAGCCGCATGCCGGAGAGGATGAGCATCGCCACGGTAAGAATGCCGAGGCTCATGGCCGCCCCGAAGTCAGGCTGTTTGAGAAACACGATCTGAAACACGCCCATTATTCCGATTGGCATGAGGAAACAGGAGATGCAGTCCGTCCTGTATTCCGGCAGCGACATGTATTTTGCAAGGAATATTACCATCGCGAGCTTCACCAGTTCCGAGGGTTGAAATGTAGAGGGCCACAGCCGCAGCCATCTTCTCGCTCCCCCTGCACTGACCCCGATCTTGGGGAGAAAGACGAGAATGAGCAATACAAAGGACACTGCCAGGAGAACAACGGCGGTCCTCTTCAGCGTTTCCGTGCGCGCCCTGAAGGCGGCATACATAAAAAACGTGCCGGCGAGCATCGTGGTAACGTGTCTTTTGAAATAAAAGAAAGGGGTGACATTCTTCTTCGCGAGAACCGGGGTCACGACCGACGTCGAGCTGTAGATCATAATCGCCCCGAAAAGAATCAGCCCGGCGGTGAGGAGGAGAAGCCACCTGTCATGGTATCGGCTGTTCACCACCATCAGGAAAGCCCTCCGACGATTTTTTTGAACTGTTCGCCCCGGTCTTCAAAATCCCTGAACATGTCGAAACTCGCGCAGGCGGGCGACAGGAGAACGACCTCCCCTTTCTTCGCCGCCCTTTTCGCGGTCCGGACCGCTTCTTCCAGGTCCGGTGCAAAAAGGGTCGTTGCGAGGTCGCCGAGGGCCTTTTTCATCTTTTCAGCCGCCTCTCCGATGAGGATCAGCGTCTTCACCCTTTCCTTCACGAGGGGGCGCAGCTGAGTGAAGTCTCCGGCCTTGTCCCTTCCCCCTGCAATGAGGTGGACAGGCTCCGAGAACCCCTCAAGGGATTTCGTGACGGCGCCGACATTCGTACCTTTTGAATCGTTGATATATCTGACGCCGTCCAGTTCCCGCACGAACTCGAGCCTGTGCTCGAGGCCGGGGAATTCCCTGAGGACCTCGGCCACGGCGTCAGGCGAACAGCCTGCAAGGAGAGCCATGGCCGCGGAGGCCATGGCATTCTCCAGGTTATGGACCCCTCGAATCCTGATCTCTTCGGCACCGATTACCTCACCCTTGCAGGGAGTGTGCAGCAGGCCGGGAAAATGAAAATAGAGCCGCCCCTCCTTCAGAAAAACTCCCTGCGTCTCTTCCTTTCTGCTGAAAGAGAAGGTTCGCGGAAACCGGGCACGCCCCGTTTTGAAGTTCGCGTACGTTGCCGTGGTTTCAGGGTCGTCGGCATTCAGCACGAGGAAATCATTTTCGTCCTGATTCCTGAAGATCGCGGCCTTGGCCTCAGCGTATTCTCTCATCGAATGATACCTGTCGAGGTGGTCGCCGGTTATGTTCAGAATCGCGGCGCCCCCGGGCTTGAACCGGTCTATGGACTCCAGTTGAAAACTCGACACCTCGACCACGACAAAATCACTGTTCAGGGAAGCCGGAAGCCCGGACGCTTCGGCCTCTGCGCTTCCGCTCTTCTGCGCTTCCGCGCCTTTTATGATTTCCCCGGTCAGTGCATTCCCGATATTGCCGCCGAGTAACGTCCTGAACCCGGCCCTCCTGAGCATCAGGTCGAGAAGCGTCGTTGTGGTCGATTTCCCGTTGCTCCCGGTGACCGCAAGGAAGGGCGGAGCCGGCTTCCGCTCCCCCTCTTTGCCTTCCGCAAGAAAACGGTACGCAAGTTCAAGCTCGCCGAGCACCGGTATTGCTCTTTTTCGCACCGCGACAAGAGGCTCGATATCCATCGGCACCCCGGGACTTACCACCACGAAGTCCGTACCGTCGACCTCGCCGGGGTACCCCCCGAGGCAGAGCCCGACCGAAGGGGAAAGACTGCGCAGATACTCCCCGAGTTCCGCTGCCGGCTTGCGGTCCGTCACCGTCACTTCTGCCCCTGCACCAGCAAGGAGATTTGCCGCCCCGATGCCGCTCCTCCCGAGGCCGAAGATGAGAACCTTCTTATCCTTTGCTTCCATCGTGACTGCCCGCTTTCACGTTTGTCGTCCTCTTGGCCTTGTGTTTTTTCGGATGTCTGACCCTTGCCTTTTTTGCTCTTTTCTTTGCGGCTTTCTTGTGCACCTTCTTCTTTGTCGCTTCTTTCACATCGGAGTGCTTCACGCTGTAAGAGGCAGGATGGAGCGACTCCTTGTAATCGGAGTAATCGGATTTCGTAAAGACCATGACCGGCTCTTCCCTTCCACCGAGTATCGCAAAGCCCTTATCGAGGAGTTCCTCCGATTCTTTCCATAACCGCTCCCTGCTCGGCGCACCGAGCACGGAGGAGATCACCGTCTCGCTGCCCTGTTCACTGGCGCAGACGAGGCAGTGTTTCGCCTCACGGGTATATCCCGTCTTGCCGCCCAGCATCGAGTCATCCGCCCAGAGAAGCCTGTTGCTGTTCTTCAGAAATATCGTCCTCCCGTCTTCTGTGGATATGCGGTTGGCCTTCGTGTTGATGATCTCCCGGATGACGGGGTATTTGAGGGCATGCCGCAGCATCTTGGCGAGGTCATAGGCAGTCGTATGCTGCTCTCCGTGGCCGGGTAATCCGGTGGCGTTGATAAACCGCGTGTCCTGCATTCCGAGTGAGATCGTCTTCCGGTTCATGAATTCCACAAACTGCTCTTCCGTCCCTGCCGCCCCTTCCGCAAGCGCGTAGGCTGCGTCGTTTGCCGATTTGATAAGCGCCGCGTTCAGAAGCGTCGCGACGGTCACCCTTTCGCCCGCCCTGAAATGCGCCTTTACCGGAGAGATCCCGGCTGCCCGTTCACTTATCACGACGGTATCGGCAAGGTTCATCCTATCGAGGACGACCATCGCCGTCATAAGTTTCGTCGTGCTCGCAGGGGCGAGCCTGAGATTCGGGTTCTTACCATAGAGAATCCGTCCCGTCGAGGCCTCCATCACGACCGCCGCCTTCGAGCTGATATCGGCTGCAAAACCGGAAGAAACGGAGAATGCGGAGCACACAGCGAGGAGGAGCGAGAGCAGCAGCATGCGTCCGCTCGTCTTATCGAACAGGGAACGTCGAACAGGGAACTCTTTTTTCATTGTCACCTCACCTTTAGCGTAGCAAGACTGAGGAGGGCCAGCATGATCCCCACGATCCAGAACCTTACGATCACCTTAGGTTCCGGCCATCCTTTCAACTCAAAGTGGTGATGAATCGGCGCCATCCTGAATATTCTCTTCCCTGTCAGCTTGAACGATGCCACCTGGAGGATCACCGACAGGGTTTCTATCACAAAAATACCTCCCACAACCGCCAGGACGATCTCGTGCTTCGTGATAATCGCCAATGTCCCGAGCGCGCCGCCGAGACCGAGGGACCCCACGTCCCCCATAAAAACATCTGCGGGATAGGAGTTGTACCAGAGGAAACCGAGGGCGGCCCCGAGCACGGCGCCGCAGAAAACCGTGAGTTCCCCCGTGCCGGGCAGATAGAGGACCTGAAGGTACTGCGCGAGGTTCTTGTTGCCTGAGATATACACAAGGGCGCCGTTGGCGAGCACCGCAATGCCGACAAGTCCGATCGCAAGACCGTCGATGCCGTCCGTAAGGTTTACGGCATTCGAAGAGCCGACGATGACGACGATCGAAAATGGGATATAGAACCAGCCGAGATCGACGATCCATCTCTTGAAAAAGGGGATGCTCAGGACATCGCTGTACGGGTCCTTCGGGTTCATGTAGAGAAAGACCCCGATCAGCAGGGCGAGGAGCAGCTGGGAGCCGAACTTGTGCCAGGCCCTGAGCCCCCGGTGGTTCCTCCTGACTACCTTGAGATAATCATCGACGAGGCCTATGGCGCCGAAGCCGAGAATCGATGCGATCATTATCCATACGTAGGCGTTCCTCAGGTCTCCCCAGAGAAGCATGCTCAGCACTATCGAGCCGATGATGAGGATCCCTCCCATGGTGGGAGTGCCCGATTTGGCCGCATGAGTCCCCGGTCCGTCATCACGTATCTGCTGTGTCACGCTCAGTTTCCTGAGTCTCGCAATGACCCAGGGGCCGGCGAGAAAGGTGATCACCATCGCCGACAGTATCGCAACGGCCGTCCTGAAGGTGATGTACCTGAAGACATTGAGGGGAGAGAACCAGTCATGAAGGCTGAAAAGAAGACTATAGAGCATTCCCCACCTCCCTGGCGCCGTTCTTCCTCTCTTCTTTCGGGGACAAAGGAGGGACAGCGCCGTTCTCTTCCAGCACCCTCTCCATATGCATTCCCCTAGAACCTTTTACGAGCACCGTGTCCCCCTCCCGGCAAAACCCGAGAAGAGCCTTCCTCGCTTCCCGGGCGTCGGACACTGTGACGACGTGCGCCAGGGTACGCATTTCCGCTCCGTTACCGGCGGCAGACGATCCCCCACGCCGCGACGCAGAGAATTCCTCCGCGGTCTTCGCCATCATTTCCCCCACTGCAATGAGCGCGTCCACGTGAAGACCCGACATCCATCTTCCGAGCTTTCTATGGGCATCCTCCGCATAGGCGCCCAGCTCGAGCATATCGCCAAGCACCGCCACGGTCCTTTCTTTCCCCGTCCTCGCCAGCTCCTTTATCGCCTCTTCCATCGATGCAGGATTCGCGTTATAGACATCGCTTATGACTGTAGCCCCGAAAAGTTCCCTCACCTCGTGCCTCATCGGGACCCCGCGAAAGGCTTCTACGCCTTCCCTTATTTCTCCGAGACCGGCGCCGAGCGCATGACAGATTGCCGCCGCAGCCAGCGCATTGGAGATGTTGAAGCCTCCGGGGACATTCATCGCGACCCGTGCCTGCCCGTCCCCGATGCAGAGGGTGAAGACGGAACGCCGCTCTTCGAGCGTGATATCGCAGGCGCGGACGTCCGCCTGATCCGAAACGCCGAAAGAGAGTATCCTGGGCGCGGCCGCACTCCCCTTTTTCCCCCGGACCCCCTCCATGAGGAGCGCGTCGTCGGCGTTCACCGCGATCGTCGCCACCGCATCGTAGAGCTCCAGCTTCGTGTCTCTGACCTTCTCGATATTTCCGAAACCTTCCAGGTGGCCGGGTCCGATATTCGTGATCACCCCATACTCCGGGGCTGCAATACCGCAGAGCTCTCTGATGTCGCCCCTGAAGCTCGCACCCATCTCGAGGATTGCAAATTCGTCCGTGTCCCTCAGCCGTGTGAGGCTCAACGGCAGTCCTATCTGGTTGTTCAGGTTCCCCAGGGTCTTCATCACGGAATGCCGCATTCCCAGTATCGATGCGACCAGTTCCTTCGTCGTCGTCTTCCCGTTCGTACCCGTCACCCCGATCACCGTGAGACGCCTCTTCGCCCTCATGGAACGGGCGATGTCCTGAAGCGCTTTCAGGGTATTTTTTACGTAGATAACTGCTCTGCCCTTCACCGGCGCGACAGGCGGCTCGCTCACGACAGCGCCCCTTCCCCTCGTCATGGCGTCCCTAAGAAAGTCATGGCCGTCGAAGTTCCGGCCCTTCAGGGCCACGAACAACTCTCCTTCGGCAATGCTCCTCGAGTCTATCGAGACGCCTGTGAAAACCGCCTCGGTCGAATTCCCGAAAATCATCCTGCCGCCGGTTGCCGCCAGGATTTCGCCGACTGTCAACGCGCCCATATCTCTTTCACTGTCTTGCGTTCCGTACATACCTCTGCGTTTTCTTCCTGATGGCCTCTTCCGCAACCCGTCTGTCGCTGAAGGGGTAGCGCACCCCTCCTATCTCCTGGTAATCCTCGTGCCCTTTTCCCGCGATCAGCACAACATCGCCCGCACCCGCGTTCTCCACAGCCAGGATTATCGCCTCTCTTCTGTCGGGAACCGTGCGATAGCTGCCTCCCCTGACACCGGATACGATCTCCCGGAGTATTTCTCCGGGGTCCTCGCTCCTCGGGTTGTCGGAAGTTATTATCACATAATCGCTCAACCTCGATGCAATCTCCCCCATGACGGGTCTCTTCCCCCTGTCCCTGTCGCCCCCGCAACCGAACAAGGTAATAATGCGGCCGGGCCTGTCTTTGTTCCTGAGAAGCCCCCCGGCGGTGAGAAGAAGCCTTTCGAGGGCATCGGGCGTATGGGCGTAATCGATGACGCAGAGGAAGTCCTGGCCGGCATCGACCTTTTCGAGCCTCCCCCTCACGAGGCCAACGTTCGACAACCCTTCCCGTATCGTCTCCATCGGCACATTCAGGGCGACACCTGCAGAGGCGGCAGCGAGCGCATTCGAGAGATTCGGAGTGCCGACCAGGGCAGACGCGATCCGGTGTCTTTGTCCCTTGTACGTCAGGACAAAGGAAATGCCCGAGGGTGAATTGACAATTTCCGAGGCCGAGACATCCGCCTCGTTCTCTGTCCCGTATGTGATGACCCGGCGCTTTCCCCTGCCGTTGTCCCGAACCGCCATCGCCTTCAGCAGCCGTCTCCCCCACTCGTCATCGGCGTTGATCACTGCGGTCCCGGCCTTTGACAGAAGCAGAGTAAAGAGCCTCTCTTTCGCGGCGAAATAATCCTCCATTGTTCCATGATAATCGAGATGGTCTCTTGTGAGGTTCGTGAAGACCGCAACCGTAAACCGCGTATGGTCCACCCTCTTTTGCGCAAGGGCATGGGAGGAGACCTCCGTCACGACATGGCTGCAGCCCTCCGAGGCCATCTCCCTGAGAAGACCCTGAAATTCCACGGCTTCAGGAGTAGTATGGAGCGCCGGGTATGCGGCCCCTCCGATGAGGTATTGTATCGTGCCTATGAGACCGGTCTTCTTCTGCCACGCCTCGAGGATCGACTTCACGAGATAGCTTGTCGTCGTCTTTCCATTCGTCCCCGTCACACCGACAACCGAAATGTTTTCAGAGGGCCGGGAGTAGAAATTGTTCGCGATGCACGCGAGGGCCTCCCTGCCGTCCCGGACACGGATGAAAACCTGCGCGTCCTGCTTCGTGTCCGTAACCCGGAACCCGTCGCCCGTGACCGCCCTTTCGAGCACCACGGCTGCCGCCCCGCTCTGTACCGCATCATCGATGAAATCACGGCCGTCGACATGCCCCCCCTTCACCGCAACAAAAAGCGTGCCGCGGGAAACCTTCCGGGAATCATAGGCAATCCCCGTTATTTCGATTTCCAGCCCCGGCGCCGCCTCATATCCGCATCCAGAAAGAACATCTCTCAGCTTCATTGCGCGGACACCAGCATTTCTTTACGGCCCTCTTTCCTCGGCACGTCAAGGTAGGAAAGGGCCTTTTCCGCGATCTGTCTGAACGCGGGCGCTGCTACGACTCCGCCATAGGTCTGTCCTTTCGGCTCGTAGATGACCACAATCATCGCCATTTTCGGATTGTCCGCCGGGACAAAACCGACAAAGGAACTCACGTATTTCTCCTTCGAGTATCTCCTCGTACGCGGATCGATCATCTGCGCCGTCCCTGTCTTGCCGGCCACGTAGTTCCCGTTTACTGCCGCGCCCTTCGCCGTGCCGCCGTCCTCCGTGACCGTCTTCAGAATGTCCTTGAATGTCTCCGCGGTCTTCTGCGAAAGAACTCTCTTCTTCTCACTCATAAATGTCCATGTCGTTCTGCCGCCGGGGCTCACGATCCTGGAAACGACGTGCGGCGTCACCAGGAAGCCCCCGTTTGCGACGGCCGCATATGCGCGCAGCACCTGCAGCGGAGTGACCGCCACTTCCTGCCCTATCGGCACAGAGCCGATCGAGACCCCGGACCACCGCTCGGGCGGCCGTATGAGACCCGGGACCTCACCGGGAAGGTCGATGCCCGTCTTTTCTCCGAACCCCAAGGCCTTCGCGTAGCGATATATTCTCTCTTTGCCGAGTTTCATGCCTACCATGATCGAACCGACATTGGAAGACTTCTGGATCACTTCCTCAAAGGTCAGCACGCCGTGCCTGTGGGCGTCGTGCACCACCCTCCTGCCGATTTCTATCGACCCCCGGCTGCAGTCGAAGGTCGAATGCAGGGAAACGATCTTCTCTTCGAGCGCCGCAGTGCCGATCACGATCTTGAAGGTCGAACCCGGTTCGTAACAATCCGTGATCGCCCTGTTTCTTCTTTCGAAGTCCCTGCTCCCCGCTATGACGTTCGGATTGAACGAGGGCCTGTCTGCGAGGGCTAGGATGTCGCCCGTGAAAGGGTCCATCATGATGATGGCGGCGGCGGCGGCGCGCCATTTCTCCATCACGCTGTCCAGCTCCGTCTCGACCATGTACTGCAGGCCTTCGTCGATGGTGAGGACGAGATTGTTCCCGCGGGATTCCATATTCACGCCCTGTGACAGGGTTTTGCCGCTCGCATCCCTGTTCAGCACGAACTTGCCTCCGCTCGTGCTGAGGGAGTCATGGTATTTCAGTTCGACTCCCTCGATCCCCTTGTTGTCGATGTCGACAAACCCGAGAACATGGGACGCGAGGCTGCCCTCGGGATAGAACCTCTTTGCGTCGGGTACGAAGCCGATTCCCTTGATTTTCGTCTCCTTTATCTTCCTCGCGACATCGGGCGCCACCTTCCTCTCGAGCCAGACGAAATGTCCCCGGGAGTTTAATTTGGTGAAGATCGCCTTTGAAGGCTTCCCGGTGATCTCCGACAGGACGTATGCGCTTTTTTCGGCGGAGGTTATCTCCGACGGATCACAAAAGAGGGACTCAAGCTCGAGATTCACAGCCAGTTTCCTGCCGTGCCTGTCGAATATGGTTCCACGCCTTACCTGTACTTCCTCTCCCTTTAACTGCTGCATCTTCGCCCGTTCGCAGAGCCGTGCATGGTTCAGCACCATGATATCCACGAGACGAAGAAGGACGATAAAGAACCCGAAACCTATCACGGTGTTCAGGATGATCGCCCTCTTTCTCATCAGCCCACCGCCGAATCCCTACTGTCCGCTTCCCGAAGACGTTTCGAGTGAGGCCCTCTGGGGGCCGGTGCTACTCTGCTTCACATACACCACCCGCGTCCTGTCGGGAAACACGAGACCGAGGTCCCGCACAGCGGTCTTCTCGACCTTTTGCATCGACATGAGTGACGCCTTTTCTGCCATCAGCATCTTCATCTCCCTGATTCCTCCGGCCCTCTTGTTTTCGAGTTCGCTGATGGCATACTCCATGGAGGTGAAGTTCGACCTGAGCCAGACAATGCCAAAGAAACCGCAGAGGAGAAAGGCGATGAACAGCGGTTTTATCATATATGATACCATACTCCTGCGACGCAGATTAATCATAGCTTCTCCGCTCCTCTTAACTTGGCGCTTCTTGCCGAAGGGTTTGCCCTTTTCTCATCGGCGGCGGGGGTGAGCGGTTTCTTCGTGATCACCCGCACCAGACCTTCCCTCTGCGCATCCTTCAGAAAATTCTTCACCGTCCTGTCCTCCAGCGAGTGGTAGGAGATTGTGCAAAGCCTGCCCGCCGTTTTCAAAAGACCGAGGGAGGCATCGAGCCCTTTCCGTATTTCGTCGAGCTCGTCGTTGACCGCAATCCTCAGGGCCTGAAAGGTCTTTGTGGCGGGATGGTGTTTCCCCCTTCCACGGTATACGGAACTCACGATCTCCGCGAGTTCCCTGCAGCTCGCAATCTTTTTTTTCGCCCTGGACCTCACGATCGCCTTCGCGATCTTCGGGGCAAACCTTTCTTCGCCGTATTCTTTCAAGATCCTCTCCAGTTCACGTTCGCTGCGCGTATTCACGATATCCTCGGCCTTCTCCGCTTGCGATCTGTCCATCCTCATGTCCAGGGGCTCCTCCGAGGTGAAGCTGAAGCCCCTGCCGGGGTCTTTGAACTGCATCATCGAGGCCCCGAAGTCGAAGAGGATGCCGTCTATGCCCTCTTCAGCCTCCTCCGCCAGGAGGTCTCCCAGGTCGGAAAACCTGCCTTTTTCCAGAATGATTCCCTGATCAGCCAGCCGTGCCCTTGCCGCCTTCAGAGCCTCCTCGTCTCTGTCGATGCCGATCACCTTTCCCCCGGGACCGGCGAGGGCGCGTATCCGCTCGGCGTGCCCGCCGAGCCCGACCGTTGCATCGACATAAGTCCCCCCGGGACGTATACGGAGCATCTCAGTCGCCTCGGCCACCATAACCGGGAGGTGGGTGACCATCTAGAGACCGTAGGCGGCTAAGCGCTCTTCAACGGTTTTCCTGTCGATGCTGCCGAGGTCGCATATGCTGTCCCATTCTTCCCTGTTCCAAATCTCTATCTTTTCGATCTGACCCACGATGACCGTTTCCCCATGTATTCCCGCGTCTTCTCTCTGGGCGGCAGGGATGAGGAGTCTGCCCTGCTTGTCAAAGGAGCACTCCTGTGCGGAGGCCACAACGCGTCTCATGAAAAAGCGTACTTCTTCAAGCATCTTCGGAAGCGTCCTCACCTTCTCCTCAAGTTTGAGCCATTCCTCGTAGGGGTAAAGATGCAGGCAGCGGTCGAAGGCCGCGTTGGTGATGTATAATCTGGAATTGTAATGAGCGCTCAGGATTTCCCGGAAAGGGGCGGGGATCATCAGCCTTCCCTTTTCATCGACTGTGTAATAATGCTTGCCCGAAAAAGCCGGCATCTTTTCCCCACTTTTTACCACAATTTACCACCACTATATAAGAAAGGGGAAAGCTTGTCAAGGAAAAAAATAAAGAAAATTTAAGTTTCCGGAGCATTACTACATACTGTATACAGACATTCAATAAAGCCCATTATATTGTGAGAGAGCGCGAAGACTCGGTATGGGCTAAGACCTGCGTTTTTCTCTTCAGGGAAGACCGGCGGACCGGGGATATAATGCCTCAGGTCAGCCGGCAGGTGATGTCACTTCTTTGCTGAAGGAGAGCTTCTCCCCTATCGCCCGGAACAGTTCGACCCAGCGTGCCGCCTCCGCACCCCTTGCTATTGCTCGCGAAGAGAAATCCCCGTAGACTGTTTGTGCCATTTTGTAGTAGAGGTTCTGGATCTTCCAAAGGTTCACCTCGACCGGCAAAGAGGGGAGCAGTTCCATGAAAAGGTGAAGCGCTGAGAGGAGAGAGAACTCGGCAGGCGTTCGGGAAAGCGCGGCTATCATCTCTTCCCCCCTGCTTCTCAGCATGAACTCGGCGCTCACGGAATCGAGAGGCACTTCCCATCTGCCGATTTCGCTCAGTATTCCCTTTATTTTTTCGATGTCGGGCGTCTCCTTCGAAAAGGCCTTCTTCAGATCGCGGTTAAGGATGAAGGCCGCAGCCGCGCAGAACGGCTCCGGCGTCGGCATTCCCGCCTCACCGAGAAAGGCCATCAGCGTCCGGTTGTCCTCGAAAAGGGGACGGGAGGCGTGTTCGAATTGCTCCAGCACCTCATCGATGACCAGATTCAGGATCTTGCGCTGTTCGTCCCTGAAAAGGTGAATGAGGGAGTAGGTATGCATGCCGAAATGGTTGTCCATCAGTCTGATCATGCCGGCGATCTCTCCCTGTTCGAAGGTTGCAATCACCTCTTGCTTCATCGACTGATATGTCCCGGGGTCGGAAAATTTTCTGAGGCCGCCGTTGAAGACATGCCCGCCGAGGTGGAGTGCGCAGAAAATGACCGTATCCGATTCGAGCGTGATCTGCGAGGTCACCTCGACCCTTCCGAGGGCGAGTTTTGCCGCGCCTGACTGCATACTGCCATAGTCCTCTTTCCTTACCGAATAGCAGTAGATCCCTGCCGTTTCGTCGTACCCCCCCAGAAGCGAACTGATGGCGTAATGGGCGGTGACCCTCTCGAGGTCCACCCGGGAAGGCCCTACGAGCTCCTCATAGACGTGCGCCCCGTCGCGGCGTCCGTCCTGATTGGACCTTGCCTCTGCCAGTCCTTCCTTGAACGGGGCTTCGAGGTCGACGCCGAAAAGTTCGAGGGCCAGCTGGACCACCCTTCCCGCGTAGCACAGTATCTGCACGGTCTCGATCCCGGAGAGTTCGCCAAAGAACCACCCGCAGCTCGTATACATAAGCATGGCATGCCTCTGGAGCTCCATCAGTTTCAGCACAGCGATCTTTTCGCTCTCCGTCAGGCTTCTCGTTGCGTGCCTGCCGAAAAACTCTTCTCTCGCCCCTTCGGACCGGTCGATGATCACGTCGATGTATCCGTCCCTCGCCATCCAGGGATCCCTCATGTATTGCTTTGCTTTCTCCTCGTACCGCGGGGAAAGTTCATCCCTGAGCCGGTCGAGGGCCTCGCGGAGAGGGGCCCTCCACTCCTGGTTCCACGCCGGATTTCCCCCGGAATTGCACCCGCAATTGCTTCTCCACCTCTCGATCCCGTGGACACAGCTCCAGGAGGTGTTCTCATAGATCTGCACCTCCCGGAGCGGAGGATTCTGTTCGAGGTATTCCCCGTAGTTTGTCAGCTTTGTCTCACCGCCGGACTCGATGGCGTTGAGCGCGTATGCGAGGGCCATATCCCCGAACTTGTGGTGATGCCCGTAGGATTCCCCGTCCGTGGCGATCGTGACGAGCTGAGCCCCTTCCCTGACGTCTGAGAAACCCGCAACGAGCCGGTTTACGAAGTCCCTTCCACTGCCGAGCAGCCCCTCAAAGGCAACGGCCCTTGCTATCGGTCCGTCGTAAAAGAAGAGCGTCAGCGCGCGGCCTGAGGGGAGAGGGCAGAGATATGCCTGTGAGGGGTCGATCTGCCCGCCGTTCGCATCTACCCATTCCTCCTCCCCGATCTTTCTTGTCCTCGCAGCCTGGTGAGGCGCAAGCACGGTAAAGCGAATCCCGCACTCCGCAAGGATGTCGAGCGTCTCGACATCGACGGCGGTCTCGGGAAGCCACATGCCTTCGGGAGGCCGCCTGAACCTGCGCGTGAAATCCCTGATCGCCCAGAGCACTTGCGTACGCTTGTCGCGAGAGTTTGCGAGGGGCATGATCAGATGGTTATACGCCTGTGCCAAGGCGTTGCCGTGTCCGGAACGCGCTTCGACGCTCTGTTTGTCCGCGGCAAGGATCGCCGCGTACACTTCGGGAGCGTGCGCCTCCATCCAGGACAGAAGAGTCGGACCGAAATTGAAACTGATCCGTGAATAGTTGTTCACGATTTCCTTGATGCGGCCCTCCCCGTCGAGCAGCCGGGAAGCAGAATTCGGGGCATAGCACTCGACACTGACCCGTTCGTTCCAGTCGTGGTAGGGATACGCGGAGTCCTGTATCTCTATCTGCTCGAGCCAGGGATTCTCCCTCGGCGGCTGATAGAAGTGTCCGTGGATGCAGATGAAACGTTCCATTCTCTTCCTCCGTCTCCTCTGGTGGGCAGATGCCGCCGGAGGTCGGTCCTAATACAAGGGCGCGTCGTTATCTATCGTCTCACGGCATATGTGTAAGAGAGGTTTACCGGCTTGTCGTGAAGGTTTGTCCATGCGAGGCAATAAAGCTGGAGCCTTTCGGGATAGAACACCCCTTTGTCCGAAAAAACGTTTTCTTTCGAATACGAATAGAATACGCTGCCCTCCTCTCGATAAAGAATTTTGAAAGCCACGGGTAAGGATGCTTCGAAAGAGTACTCCAGTGCCTCGTCGGGCGCAGCTTCGACGCACGCCTGATGAACTTCGGAAGGACCTATCGTGATCACGCCGGTCCTGCCGGGTGCGGAAGCGCACCCGATGGCAAGCACAAGGGAAAAAAGAGATGCTGCGGTTACGGTCTTCACGGGTCTCATACCCATCCTCCTTTCATCGTGTTTCTGTTTCAATTCTATCACGGTGAACCGGCATTTCAACGTGCGGCACGCAGAGCTACTGAAGCGGCAGTCACAACCGGGAAAGAGGATGGTATAATGAAAAAGGAACGGAGAGAAGTCCTGAAATGCCCCGCATACACTGCTTCACCGTTTCCGAAGCAAACGAAGAAGTGGACAAGGAGAGTCTCTTGGCAAAAGCACAGACAAGAATAGGCAGGATACCTTACGCAAACCTTTTTCCGATCTTTTCGATGCTCGAGAAGACGGCGGACTGCTCATCCTACGAATTCATCGACGGTCCGCCCTCGGTGGTGAACAGGCTACTGAGGGAGGGGGAGATAGAGACAAGCCCCTCTTCGTCCATCGAGTATCTCAGGCACGGGGACCTCTACACGGTTCTCGAAGGCCACTCGATAAGCTCTGCCGGCCCTGTCCGGAGCATTCTCCTCTTCAGCAGGAAGCCGATCGAGACCCTTGACGGCCTGACCGTCCTTACCTCGTCGCAGTCCGAGACCTCCGTGGCGCTTCTCGACATCATCCTGAGAAAATTTTACGAGCTCGATTGTCCCCTGAAGTCCACGGCGGACCCGTTCTCGCGGGCGATAGGAACCCATACCGCTTATCTGCTCATCGGAGACGACGCGCTGAAAGAGTCTCTCCGGTGGCCGCAGCTTCACAAGTACGACCTGGCGGACATCTGGTACGAAAAGACCGGCCTGCCCTTCGTTTTTGCCCTCTGGATCGCAAGGCGGGCCTGGTGCATTCAGGAGCCGCTCCTCTTTTCGAACCTGAAGAGAGACCTGGACAGGGCGAAATCCCTGGCCGTGAAGGACTTCAGGTCACTCGCACAGGGCTCGTCCCTTCTCAACATTCTCAGCGAGGATGAACTCGTTGCCTACTGGGAGTGCATCTCCTACGACCTTCAGTACGAGCACAGGAAGGGCCTCGATCTTTTCAGAAGGTATGCGGAAGAACTGAACCTCCTGTAGCGACTGTTTCGTCAACTCCCTCGCTTTTCCCACATTTCCGGGCAATGCCTGCAACAGGTCGTAGTTTTTTAGCTTCTATTCACGGAAAAATGAGTTCAGTGTAAGCCGGCCTTATTGGCTATCCGGTGGAACAACTCGTCATGTTTCATTTCTGACTTGTTGTGAATACAAGTTTATATGGTTCAACTGCGTTTCCACTTCTGTCCTTGAAGTTCTTGAATCTCGCAGTATTTATCCATGTGACATAGCGTTTACCCGCTTCCAATTTCACCGGCATCACACAGGTAGTTCCATTGTCAGTGTAAGAAGGTTGCCCCGCGGTCTGAGGGAATGAACCTTTATCCTCATAACTCCATGACCAGCTTTTATCCAGCATAGGTTTATTGAATGTTACCGTTATCTTTGACAAAAACGGATCAACGTCGGCGGCACCGTTTTTAGGACTTGTGGCAAGAACTTTTGGGGACATTTCGCTGTTACTAATGAGGTCGAAAGAAAGCGACGTCTCCTCTTATTCCGTCATTTCGTCTTATCCGGTCCCGCCTCAGCGGGATTTCTCTGTTTTCAGAGAGATTCCCGACGCGCTTCGCTTGCGTGAATGACACATGGTGCTCTTTTACTTATGACCTCCTTAGTGCAGAGAGTGGGGGGTCAAACCTTCATTCTTCATTTATCACCTCATGAGTATCTCGAAGGCCACATGTCGAAAGACAATCCGCAGCGGTTTCGTTCTACTTTTCGGAATCAACAGAACTGGTGAAATGTCTATAGTGCGGGGTATCAGGTGGAAAGCGCGGGGCATTAATCGGGAAGAAACGTTCCCGGTCGAAAATCAAAATATCTGTTTCAGCCGCAAAAAAGCGTGGCTCCGTCAGGTGATGCCCGATAAAGAACTCCTTTTAAGAATAATGTCCGTTATGAGAGGACGGTCTTCTCAGATTGAACATTTTCATTTAGAATGAAAGAAAGCGCATTAAAGGAGGCGACGCATGAGCAGGAAAAGATCTCTGCGATTTATTTGCTCGTTGTTGATTTCGCTTTTTTTCTCCTGTGTCTTTTTCGTTCATTCTTCATTCTCAGAAGAAGCATCCCTCGAAAAGGAAAAAAGCGAACTGATTAAAGATATCGAAACCCTCGGGAAAGGATTGGAAATTACGAGGGGTTGCCTGGAGCGGGCCACGACCGAAGCAGAATTGAGGCAATGCCGGGAGAAAGAGAAAGTGAGACGGTACTACGAAGTTCTCGATAGGCTCTCTGAAATTGGGATGAGTTTACAAGAAAGAAGAATCAAGAGGCTCGAAGGACGGTAATAAGGCTCAAGAACTGTGAGAGGCTAACATCCGTTACGATTCGGAAACCAGCGGTAACGCGGAATATCCCGGATGTTGAGTATCAGGCGCACAGCGCAAGCCAATCGAATTCCGTTACGGCTTGGATGCACTGGGGGTGCAAAATAGCATGATCTTATGAACTTGCATCGATCGCCGCTCCTGAAACATCTTTTCGCCCTTGCGACCTTTGGGGTTGCCATGGGTTTTCTTGAATCGGTCGTGGTCCTCTACCTAAGACAGCTCTTCTATCCCGGGGGGGGTTGCCTTTCCCCTCGTGCCCAAGTCGCCCGGTCTTCTGTCGATCGAGTCGCTCAGGGAGATTTCGACCGTGGTGATGCTCATTGCTGTGAGCATCCTTTCAGGTTCCGGGTTTCTCAGGCGGTTTTTCTCTTTTCTCATACTCTTCGGCGTATGGGACATTTTCTATTACGTCTGGCTCAAGGTCCTTGTTGACTGGCCTTCAACCCTTCTCGAGTGAGATGTTCTCTTCCTTATCCCCGTGACATGGACAGGCCCTGTTCTGGCGCCGGTGATCTGTTCAGGTACCATGATCGCGCTCGGGGGATATTTCCTGGTTCTTTTCAACAAGGGCTATGCGGTGCGAATGAGGCGCTCCGAATGGCTCCTTATGGGTATAGGGACTTTGCTCATCTTCATCACGTTTGTCTGGAACTTTGCCCGCATGATTATCAAGGGAGGATTTTATTCACGGTTCTGGGCGCTCACAGCAGACCCTGAATTCCAGAGATGCGTCGCCGCATTTGTCCCCTCTTCATACAACTGGCCGCTGTTCATCATGGGCGAAGTCCTCATCTTCTCTGCCATGGTGTCATTGGGAAGGAGAGCAAAACAGATGAGCCGACAGAGGATGCAACCTTGTCCCTGACGATATCTCAGCAACCTTCTCTTTCTTTGCCCCGGCCGGAGTGAAGTCCGATTCGCTTCCAGTCTTCTCCACGAATCGTTCAGATAAGGGATCCAAGGTCACTCTTGTTCAATGTCTTTCAGTTGCCCGCGAATTTCCGTGAGTCTTGTCCGATACGAGTCGCATCGCCGTAATCGAAAAAAAGATGGGCTCTCGAATGGCGCTGGGCCTTTCCGGACGCAAGAGAGTGAGAGGGTCAGGCTTGCGGTTGTGCATTTAGTCTTCCCCTCACTTTCTTCAATGTCCTTCTCTCAGCACACATTTCGCCGATACTTGCCAGCCGTGACAGAACCGAGATATCTCGTTTCAATATCCCTTGCAACTCCATCATATTATATCCTATCTCCCTTGCCAGCAACACGAAGATTCCGCGAGCTGTCCGAAGCCGTTCACCCCGTTTCCGGGAAGCCATCTCCAACAAGCTAATTCCCGTCTCCTTTTCTATCGCGAGAACCAAGTCTTTGACAGGCACTTTCTTGACCCTTCTTTCCACCCGCTCCACACGCTTCTCGACTTCTTCAATGAACTGTTCGCCGCCTACAATCTGCTGCTCATGTGCAGCATAGGGCAAGAAACTCTTGGCGGGTTCACTGTCATTCATGAACTCCGCGTATTTCAGCCTCGCAATGACCGGTCTCTCGGAGAAAAGTCGGAGCACTTTGCCCGTGTTGACAAGGCCCTTCGTACCCTCAAAGTAGTCACCATGGCTGCTCCATGCGTATGCGCCTGCATCCCCCACCAAACCGGATCGCACCGGATTGTTATGAATGTAACGGACGAGGCTCAAGAGATAGCTGTCTTTGTCGCAGAGGTAGGATTTATACCGCCCCTGAAAAAGGTGTCCAACCTTCGCATATTTCCTGTTGAAATACTGCGTATAGGTAAAATTGATCATCTGCATGATGCGCGATATCGGGTCATTGGGTGTCTCGATCAGGAGATGAACGTGATTTGTCATAAGCACATAAGCGTAAAGAATAAAGCCACACCTGATTCTGTATCTCTGCAGTCGTTCAAGATAGCTGCGGCGGTCCTCTTCGTCAAGGAAAATATCCTGTCTCTGATTACCTCGGACGATGATGTGGTAAAAAGCCCCTTCAAATTGTATCCGCGGTTTCCGTGCCATGCTTGTTATTATCATATCATTCCATTTGCACATTTGCATAACCGCAAGCCTGACCCTGTACCTGACTGTACCTGAAGAACATACACGAGTCTCCGCTGAAGGCTAAGAGCGTTGAGACTTTTTATCATGAATTTAGAAAGTTAGAAGATTCTCTAGCCATAAATAGAGCTTGACAGACCTCACCCCCCGGGAGTAATGTTTGACCAACGGGGAAACTTCTCATTAAGTCTTCTTATTAAGCGGCTTCTCGGCAACGTTTGGGGGAAGAGGTGCTTACCTCTTATGTTTCTTCACAGGCAGGCGGGCCTTTTCGCTGGAAGATCACAATAATTCATCACGTCATGGGCGGGCTGCCCACCATCAGGAAAAGAGACGGCGCAAAGCAACGGGAGATTTGCGTTTAAGAGAAGGAGGTGATACCGAAAGGACAAAATGATTTGCGAACCCTGGCAAGAGTGAGACGGGAGATTTTGCAGAAGTGATCCATCAACAACAAGTCAAACCCCCGTCAGAGGGGTTATGCAAGAAAGGAGGATGCGAGGATGAAAGGTCATTTTCGTGAAAGGAAATGGGTTGCCCTTTTCATAGCGGTCCTGTTGGCGCAGGCCCCCCTGTTTCTCCAAAGCTGCGGAGGTGGTGGTTTCGACACCCCGGCAGGTGTAACGGGTGGACAATCAGTCTCTTCTCTCTTATCACCTCAACAATTAAAGTCGTGGATCGACAACGGGTACAAGGATGAAAGAGGGTACAGGGTCGTTATCCTGGATACCAGCTTTCCTCCTAATGCTCGCACTGATTATCTGGCGGGGCATATCCCGGGCACATTCTACGTGGATTTTTCCAATGAGCTCGTGAAGACCCGCTCTGACGGCCCGATGATGGTGAGTTTGATGGTGTCCGACGGTCCGCAGATGGATGCGCTTGTGCAGAAATTCGGCATCGACAAGAATACGGTTGTCGTTTTTACAGGGCATCACATGTACTGGATGACCCGGGCCTACTGGACTTTCCGTTACTGGGGGTTTCCGCAGGACCGTCTCTTTGTCCTGAACGGGAAGGCTACTACGGATAAGTCTGTGTGGAAGGCTGCAGGCTATGAGCTGACAACGGTGGAACCTCCTCTTCCCGTTCCTTCGACTTTCAGCGTGAGCAGCATGTCCGGGAATATTGATGCAGTGAGGGCACCGCTTGAAGAGATGTTGAAGATAGCTCAAAGCATAGTGCCCAATACAATCATCCTGGACACAAGAGCCGAGACTGAATGGAACGCCGTGGTTTCAGCCACTTTTTCGAGGGCCTTTGAATATCGGTTCAATAATTCGGTATGGAGACCCTGGGAGCTGGAACTTGCCGGGACCAACGTGGGCGATCCCTATTCGGTCATATCACTGGCAGGCTCAGGTTCGCATGTGTTGAAGACGCCCGATCAGCTTCTCACAGAATATACGGCATTAGGTCTCGCAAACAAGACCGCTTACAGTACCTGAGGTGGCGGAGTGAGAGCGTCGTTGGCGTTCTTTGTCACTGACGGTATTTTGGCCCCTCTCTTCGGTTGGACCGGAAAAGTAAAAGTAGATGACGCCTCTTCATCCGGAAACGGACAATTGGCAAACTGGAAAAACAAGAACGGGACATACAACCTTCCTTCAGATTCTCCTTGGAGGGCTGACCTTTCCAAATATATGGCGATCATCACCTACCAGCAGGATACTTCCAAGATTGCAGCGCCCTGGATCGTGAATCCCTATTCTGCCGATGCGAGAGAGATAAACGATACCGACAAACTCTACGCAAGTGGAGCCGGAGGAGGCGGTGGCGGGGGTCCTATTGCTCCGGGATATTAGGGGGCCTCGATGAATTTTGGGAGAAATGAAAGGAGACGTTCATGAAACGTACAAGGATGATAGCGGGGGCATCGCTTATGGTGCTGGGGTTCCTGCTGTGTTTCGGCATACAGGCGGCCCAGGCCGGCCCCATCATAAAGATAAGCGATGAATC
>JAMCWJ010000013.1 GCA_023475105.1 Nitrospirota bacterium | reverse complement strand
CAAGGAAGCGGCGAAAAAGGCAAAGCCGGTTCTTCTCGAGCCGATTATGAGCGTAGAAGTCGTGACACCCGAAGAATATATGGGCGACGTGATGGGAGACCTCAATTCACGGAGAGGAAAAATTCAGTCGATGGAAAAAAGGGGTAACTCCCAAGTGATCAGGGCTGAAGTCCCTCTTTCGGAAATGTTTGGCTATGCAACTGACCTTAGGTCGAAGACCCAGGGAAGGGCTACTTATACCATGCAATTTTCCCACTATGAGGACGTGCCTAAGGGCATTGCCGATGCAATCATAGCAAAGGTGAAAGGGGAATAAAGGAGGAAAGATGGCAAAGGCGAAATATGAGAGGACGAAGCCCCATTGCAATGTAGGGACGATTGGGCACGTAGACCATGGGAAGACGACATTGACGGCGGCGATCACGAAGGTACTGGCGTTTCAGGGGAAGGCGCAGTTCAGGGCCTATGACAGCATAGACAATGCGCCTGAGGAGAAGGCGAGGGGGATCACGATAGCGACGGCGCATGTAGAGTATGAGACGGACAAGCGTCATTATGCGCATGTAGACTGTCCGGGGCATGCGGACTATATCAAGAACATGATCACGGGTGCGGCGCAGATGGACGGGGCGATACTGGTGGTGAGTGCGGCGGACGGGCCGATGCCGCAGACGCGGGAGCATATATTGCTGGCGAGGCAGGTTGGGGTGCCGTACATAGTGGTGTACATGAATTTTTCCTCTCCGTGAATTGAGGTCTCCCATCACGTCGCCCATATATTCTTCGGGTGTCACGACTTCTACGCTCATAATCGGCTCGAGAAGAACCGGCTTTGCCTTTTTCGCCGCTTCCTTGAATCCCATCGAACCCGCGATCTTGAAAGCCATTTCCGAGGAGTCAACCTCATGGTAAGACCCGTCGTAAAGGGTCACTTTAACATCGACCATCGGATATCCGGCAAGCACTCCCGTATCCATCGCCTCTTTCACCCCTTTTTCGACGGCGGGGATATACTCGCGCGGAATCGTGCCTCCTACGATTTTATTCGTAAATTCAAACCCCTTTCCGGCATCAAGGGGCTCGAGTTCGAGATAGACATGCCCGTACTGGCCGCGGCCTCCGCTCTGCCTCACAAACTTCCCCTCAGCCTTTGACGCAGACCTGACCGTCTCTTTGTATGCCACCTGGGGTTTTCCGACGTTGGCGCCGACCTTGAACTCCCTGAGTAATCTGTCGACTATAATCTCCAGATGGAGTTCGCCCATACCTGAAATAATGGTCTGGCCCGTCTCTTCGTCGAAGGAAACCCGGAAAGAGGGGTCTTCCTGCGCAAGTTTGGCCAAAGACTGGGAAAGCTTCTCCTGGTCGGCCTTCGTCTTCGGCTCGATCGCGACGGAGATCACCGGCTCCGGAAACTCGATCGCCTCAAGCACTATCGGGGCCTTTTCATCGCAAAGGGTATCCCCCGTAAGGGTGCTTTTCAACCCGACAGCCGCAGCGATATCGCCGGCGACAACCTCTTTGACTTCCTCTCGCTTGTTGGCGTGCATTCTCAAGATTCTTCCGATACGTTCCCTCGTGTCCTTTGTCGAGTTGTATATATAAGAGCCGGCGCTGAGTACTCCCGAATAACCCCTTATAAACGTGAGCTGGCCCACATAAGGGTCGGTCATCACCTTAAAGGCAAGGGCCGCAAAGGGTTCCCTCTCGTCGGCGTGCCTGAGCACTTCGGAACCGTCGACGGGATTGACGCCTTTTACAGGGGGGATATCGAAAGGGGAGGGAAGGTAATCCACAATTGCATCGAGGAGGAGCTGCACTCCCTTGTTCTTGAAAGCGGAGCCGCAAATGACCGGAGTAAGCTTCATCTCGATCGTGCCCTTTCTCAAGGCCTTCCGGATCTCTTCTTCGCTGATTTCCTTGCCCCCGAGGAATTTCTCCATAAGCCCCTCGTCCACATCTGCCAGCGCCTCGAGCATCTTTTCCCTGTATTCTCTCGCCTGCGGCATCAGGCCGTCGGGTACGCTGTCTTCCACATATTTCGCCCCAAGGGTCTCGTCGTCGAAATAGATCGCCTTCATCCTCACAAGATCGATCGCACCTCTGAATTTGTCCTCAGCGCCTATCGGAATCTGGATAGGAACGGGGCTTGCCCCGAGGCGGTCGACCATGGTTTTAACGCTCATAAAAAAATCTGCTCCCACTCTGTCCATTTTATTCATGAAGGCGATCCTCGGCACACCGTATTTGTTCGCCTGTCTCCACACGGTCTCCGACTGTGGTTCAACGCCTGCAACTGAATCAAAGACGGCAACAGCGCCATCGAGGACCCGCAACGACCTTTCGACCTCTATCGTGAAATCCACATGCCCCGGAGTATCAATGATATTTATCTTGTGATCTTTCCAGAAACACGTGGTTGCAGCCGAGGTGATAGTGATGCCTCTTTCCTGCTCCTGAACCATCCAGTCCATAACGGCAGTGCCGTCGTGGACCTCGCCTATCTTATAGGTAACGCCCGTGTAATAGAGGATGCGTTCCGTGGTAGTGGTCTTCCCCGCATCGATATGCGCCATGATACCGATATTGCGCGTCTTTTCTAATGGGAATCTCGACACGTGTAAATTCCTCTATCCTTCTTACCATCTATAATGGGCAAAGGCCTTGTTTGCCTCAGCCATACGGTGAGTGTCTTCCTTTTTCTTTATGGAAGTCCCCGTGTTATTAAAAGCATCCAGCAACTCCCCGGCAAGCCTCTCCCTCATCGTCTTCTCATTCCTCGCCCGGGAATAATTGATGATCCATCTGAACGCCAGTGCTGCCCGCCTCTGCTGCCGTATCTCGACCGGCACCTGATACGTTGCGCCGCCTACTCTTCTCGGTTTCACTTCCAGGACAGGTTTGACATTCTCGATGGCGGTCTTGAACACCTTGAGGGGATCGTTCGTCGTCTTCTCCTTTATGATGTCGAAGGCCCCGTAAATGACGCCTTCGGCGGTTGACTTCTTGCCGTCCTCCATCATGATGTTGATGAACTTGCTCACCAGCTTGCTGTTGTATTTCGGATCAGGAAGGATCTCTCTCTTTTCTGCTACTCTTCTTCTCGGCATATTCGCTCCGTTACTTCGGCCTCTTCGCTCCGTATTTCGATCTTCCGCGCCTTCTGTCAGCAACGCCCACGGAGTCCAGAGTGCCCCTGATGATGTGATACCTGACGCCCGGAAGGTCTTTCACTCTTCCGCCTCTTATCATGACGATGGAATGTTCCTGAAGATTGTGTCCGACACCGGGGATATATGAGGTCACTTCCATGCCGTTCGTAAGCCTCACCCTCGCGACCTTCCTCAATGCCGAGTTCGGCTTCTTCGGAGTCGTGGTGTACACTCTCACGCAGACGCCTCTCTTTTGGGGACTTCCCATGAGCGCGGGGCTCTTCGTTTTCGTCTCAAGCTTCTTGCGTCCCTGTCTCACCAATTGTGCTATTGTCGGCACTTTTCCTCCATGTTTTTCTTGCTTTCGCTTTCGAAACTTAGATTTCGCGGTTTCTACGGGAAAACTTTGAAAGCTTACCAGAACAAACCATTTTTGTCAAGTCTTTTAAAAGGCGCCTTTCCCCCTTTATGCAAAGACTTACGCTCTCCGGAAAAAGGGCGCTCCGGCATGCTGGTCATAAGAGGGATCAGAACGGGCAATCCCGTGACATCTCAGAAGCGGTCCGCTTGTTCTTCCCTATATCCCTACCTTCGGACGATTGCGTTTTATGATAGCATTTCACGATGCAAACTTTCCACTTCTTATTGAGCTGGGACACAGACGTCACGGGAACGATGCGGCGCTCATAACGTTTCGATATTGCGCACCCCCCGTTCGTCGCCGTAACTCTTTGCAGGTATACTGTACTTAGAGAGATCAGGGAATCGCGATGCCGCTGACCTCAGAAGGAAACTGATTCAGATGAACGCGGGTGTTCTGCGGGGGAAAAGTCAACTGCAGTTTGCTCTGAAACCTTCCTCGCGGGAGCTGATGACGCTCCCTACCGCGCGAAGGGGAAAAGGAGAAACAGGGTCAAGGGAGCGGAGGTCTGATTTCTCCTTACGCCTTCTCCCGGGTGAAAAGCCCGGTGCTCAGATAGCGGTCGCCCCTGTCGGGGAATATCACGACTACTCTCCTGCCCTGTCCCAGTCTCTTCGCGACGTTCACCGCCGCCCACAAGGCCGCGCCGGACGAAATGCCCGCAAGTATGCCCTCCCGGAGCGCCAGCTGCCTCGCCGTCCCGATCGCATCTTCGTCAGCCACAGGGATCACCTCATCGTAGATCGCCGTGTTCAGGACTCCCGGATAGAATCCCGCACCAATGCCTGCAATCAGGTGGGGTCCGGGCTCCCCTCCTGAAAGAACCGGCGAGCCCTTCGGTTCGACCGCGCTTATCCAGACGTCGGGGCGTCTTTCTCTGAAGGCTTCTCCCACTCCGGTTATGGTTCCCCCTGTTCCCACGCCCGCCACAAATGCGTCAGGCACACCTCCCAACGCATCGATTATCTCCGGGGCGGTCGTCCTCCGGTGTACCCCGGGATTTGCGGGGTTTTCGAACTGGAGAGCCATAAAGTATGACGGATTGTCCCTGTAAATTTCCTCCGCCATTTCGACTGCGCCGAGCATCCCCTTCTCACCCGCCGTAAGGATCACTTGCGCCCCATACACCTGGAGGATATATCTCCTCTCCATCGACATTCTCTCCGACATGGTGAGGATCACCCTGTATCCTCGTACCGCGCCGACCACCGCAAGACCGATGCCGGTGTTTCCGCTGGTAGGCTCAATGATCGTGCCTCCCGGCGCAAGTTTTCCCTCTCTTTCGGCGTCCCCGACCATCGAGAGGGCGATCCTGTCCTTCACGGAACCGCCCGGATTGAAGCCCTCGAGCTTTGCCCAGACTTCGGCCGCTCCCGGCGGACAGAGGTGATGTATCTTTACAAGGGGGGTACGGCCTATACAGTCAAGAACGTCCTTATGCGCCTTCACATGAGTCCTTCTTTCTTCTGGATTCTTTTCTGACTTCCGGCTTCCCGACCGCTGAAGGGAAGTGTAATTATAGCACGCCGGTGCATCCCTCTCCGAATCCGCAGAAAGCGTGAGAGGTCCGTATCTCCCGGGGGACAGGCGAAAAGGAAAGACTCTTCCGTCGCGTCAGCCCTTCCGTCCCTCTTTTCCCAGGGCTTCATATACGCTCTCTATCTCCTGCCCGTTCAGCGAAGCGACCTCGTTGCGGTAGGACTCCTCCATGAGGTCCCCTGAGTGGAGATATAAGCCTTCATCCTTCAGTTCGGCGGTTATCGGAGGGATATCGCTCTCGGTAACTCCGCTGTAATCGGAGACGGATGCGGACAGGGGGTCGTGGAAGAAAAGGTCTCCCGATGACATCTCTCCCACGCGCCTGAGCCGATAGGAGAATACGATCAGCAGCACGACCGCAAAGGCAGCCGCAGCGAAAAGCCCTTTGAAGCCGAACGCAAAAACCGGAGAAGAACGCCCCTTCTTCTCTTCGGTGGAAAGTCTCACTCTGCGGGGCAGCGTGCTCCAGAAAAGCTCTCCGGGATCAGGCGGCTCGACGCTTAACAGTTCCTCCAAAACAGCCGCCTCCGCGCGGCACTCCTCACATTCCCGCAAGTGAACCGACACCTCCCCTCTCTCCTTTTCCGGGAGAGAGCCTCTCAGGTAACCGGGGAGGGATTCCCTTATCTCATGACCTGACTTCATGCCCTTTCTCCTTCATAACTTCCCTCAGCCGTTTCACGGCATTGTGATAATGGGCCTTCACCGCCCCCTCCGAGCATCCCATGACGCGCGCAGTCTCTTCGCAACTCAGCCCTTCATATGCCCTGAGAACGATGGCGAGCCTCTGTCTCTCGGAAAGCCTCTCCAATCCCTTCTTCACACATTCCCTCTTTTCCTTCTCAATGATGTCCGACAGCGCTCCAGGGTGAACCGCCGCGTCAGACTCTTCAAGTTCCCGTTCTTCACGCCTGTTCCCCCTGAGGTGATTGAGCGTCACGTTGATCGCTATCTGGTAGAGCCAGGTCTTCAACGAGGACTCCCTCCGAAAGCCCCTCATGCCCTCGATTGCCCTCACGAATGCCTTCTGGGTAAGGTCTTTCGCATCTTCCCTGTCGCCCGTCATACGGTACGCAACTGCATACATCTGCCTCTCGTATTTTATGACAATCTCCTCGACAGCGTCCGCATCTCCCCGGAGATATCTGTCGACAAGATGCAGGTCTTCGTCCATCTGGATCTTAGACAGGGGAAAAAGGAAAAAGGTTTAGCACAGGTCCCTTCATCGTTGTTCTCATTGTAAACCGTTCCGCCGGCTCTTCACAATACCTGACTTCCCCTGCTTGTTGAAAAGAGGCGCGGATATTCATACAATATCCACATGGAGAAGGAAATCATTACAGAAGACATAAAAACAATACTCAGGGACACATTCAAAGAGCTTAAGGACGAGGTCGTCATCGAGGTCTTCACGCAGAAAGGGGTCAATGACGAGTTCAACGATATCGCCACGGGTCTCGTAAAGACGGTATCGCAGCTTACAGAAAAGATAAAACCGCACTTCTACAGGATCGGGGATGAAGCGGCGAAAAACCGCAACGTGCACAGGTCCCCGACGGTCCTCATCGCGCCCGGGAAATATACCCTCCGGTACACGGGCGCTCCCGTGGGCGAAGAAGGACGTTCTTTTATTATGGCGCTGCTCATGGCCTCCACGGGAAAAACCTTTATCTCCGATGACTCCCGCCAGAGGCTGAAAAGACTGAAAGACAAGAGACACGTGAAGGTATTTGTGAGTCCCACGTGCCCCTATTGCCCGCAGCAGGCCCTTTACGCCCTCTCTGCTGCAATCGAGAGAGGCGATCTTGTCTCTGCCGAAGTGATAGAAATCTACGAGAACAGGGACCTCGCCGAACAATACGCAGCCATGTCGGTGCCGAAGACATTCGTGGGGGAGACCCTGACCGCCTCGGGTCTCCAGCCGGAGGAATACTTCATGGAATCTCTCATCGAGGGAGGCCCGGTGGAATTTGTGATGCCCGCGGGCAGAGAGGAATTGAGAGATTACGACATCGTGATCGTTGGGGGAGGGCCTGCGGGTCTGACTGCCGCGGTCTACGCGGAGAGAAGCGGGTTGAAAACGATCATCTTCGAAAAAGCGAACGTCGGCGGGCAGATAGCCATCACCCCGATTGTCGAAAACTATCCGGGATTTACGAGTATTGCGGGGAAGACACTCGTCGATCTGATGGCAAAGCAGGCCATGGAATACACGATCCTTCTTCAGGGGGTTGGCGTGAGCGAGATAAAAAAGAAGAACGGCGGCTTCGAGGTGAGCACAGGAAGAGGGATATACAATGCCAGGGCGATTCTCCTTGCTACGGGCGCCTACAGCAAGAGACTGAATGCCCCCGGGGAGAAAAGGCTCATGGGCAGAGGCGTAAGTTATTGCGGCACCTGCGACGGATACCTCTTCAAAGACGGAAAAAGCGTGCTCGTCGTCGGGGGGGGAAACAGCGCGCTCACCGACGCACTCTATCTCGAAAGCCTCGGAGCGCATGTCACCCTCGTGCACAGGAGAGACAGTTTCAGGGCGGAAGAGAGATTACAGCAGAGCGTGTTCCAGAGAAACATCCCCGTCCTGTGGAACAGCCGCGTCGCGGAAATCGTGGGGAATAAGGTCGTCGAGAAAGTCAGGATAGAAGAAGTGACGACGGGAAAAATCAGTGACCTGAAGACGGAAGGGGTGTTTATCGCCGTCGGATACGAACCGAACAACGAGCTCGCCGGAAAACTCGGCCTCGAGATAGACGGGGAAGGCTATATCAAGGTGGATGAAATGATGAGGACCTCGATGCCGCTGGTCTACGCTGCAGGAGATATCACGGGAGCGGTGAAACAGATCGTTGTGGCTGTTTCGCAGGGCTCCATCGCCGCCCTCACCGCCTTTGAGGAACTGTCCACTCCCTACTGGAAAGCGCGGCGATAACCAATCCCCTCCTCACACTTTCGGAAAAGCGACGATGAAATCGCTCCCCGAACCTACCGTACTCTTCACGATGATCTTGCCGCCATGGGCATGCACGATCCACTGGGTAATTGCGAGCCCCAATCCTGTTCCTCCCATCTTCCTCGAACGCTCCTTATCGACCCGGTAGAACCTCTCGAAGATGTGGGGGATGTCGTTTCCGGGGATGCCGATTCCCGTGTCGCTTATCGCCACCTTGACCGAATCATTCTCCTTCTTCGTCATAATCGTCACCGTTCCTCCGCGGGGAGTGTACTTGACGGCATTGGTTACGAGATTCGAGAACGCCTGTTCGAGGGTGCTGCTGTCGCCGTAAAATTCGAGGCCCTCCTCGTATTTCTCGACGACCGTAAGGCCGTCATATCGCAGACGTTCGACGACGCCCTTCAGCAGCTGATTCATATCGAACCAGTTCTTCCGGAGTTCCAGGATATTGTTGTCGGCCTTCGCAAGGAACAGGAGGTCGTCTGCGATCCGGGACAGTCTGATAATGTCGGAGAGATTGTTTCTCAGCAGCTCTTCATACTCGGACACTTCCCTTTTCTTCCTCAATGTCACCTCGATGCTGCCCCGCAAAGAGGTGAGGGGGGAACGTATCTCATGAGATACGTCGGAGGTGAAACGCTTTTGCGCCTCCATCGAATGCTGGATGCTGTCGAGCATTTCGTTGAATATTTTTACCAGGTCGTCGATCTCTTTCCCCTTCACCCCGATATCGATTCTCCTTTCGAGCCTTCCATGCCGGATCTGCTCCGCGAGGGACTTGATCTGAATCACGGGGGAAAGCGCCCGCCCGGCGAGAAACCAGCTCATCACGGACGAGATCCCGAGAATGAAGGGAAAGAAGATAAACGAGAGCCGTGAGAGGGCGCCGATCACCTCGTCTTCGTCCTTCAGCGATTCCCCGATGCTCACAATATGGTCCTCGTTCAGCGAAAAATAGAGGATGCGGTACCCCTCACCCCTGTACTTGACGGTATCGAATTGCGGCACTCCCCTGAAGGCCTTTTCCATCAGCTTCCAGTTCAGCGGCCAGAGGGTGTTGTTCCTGAGAGTGCTGATGCGCACCTCTCCCTTACGGTTCACGACCTGGAAATACTCGTCGCCGACCTTCTTGATGATCTCTTCGTTGTACTTTATCATCGCGGGATCGTCACGGGGGAATTCAGTCGTCGCTTCCCTGATGAGGTTCTTGTCGACGGACTCGTAGAGCCTGTTTCTGAACTCCACATAGATGATGAATTCGGAGATGATGAACATCAGCACGACGACGATCGTATAGACCAGCGTCAGCCGCAAACGGAACGTCTTAGTTGCCATTTTCCAGTTTTAAAATATACCCCGCACCCCTGACTGTGTGGATCAGCTTTTCTTCAAACCCCGTGTCGAGTTTTTCTCGGAGGAACCTGATATGCACGTCCACCACATTGCTGTTCGGATCGAAACTGTATCCCCAGATATTCTCGATGATTTGAGTTCTCGACAGTACCCTCCCCTTGTTCCTCAGCAGATATTCGAGCAGCGAGAATTCCTTGGGCGTAAGGGAGATTTCCTTCTCGCCCCGGAAGACCCTCCTGGACAAGAGATCGATCCGCAAGTCTTCAAGGCAGAGCTCGCTCACGGAATCGGACACCCTTCGCAGCAGCGCCCGTATCCTCGCCAGCAGCTCGGAGAAGGCAAAGGGTTTTGTGAGGTAATCGTCGGCGCCGCTTTCGAGCCCCTCCACCTTGCTGTTTACGGAATCGATCGCGGTGAGCATAAGAATGGGGGTCTTTATGCCTTTTTCGCGCAGTCTCTTGCAGAGTTCTATTCCGTTTATCTCGGGAAGCATGATGTCCAGCACCATGAGGTCATACTCGTTCGTGGTTCCCATCAGCCACCCCGTGGCGCCGTCTTCTCCGACATCGACCGTATAGAATTCCTCTTCCAACCCTTTCTTGATAAAGGCCGCCACATTCTTTTCGTCTTCAACCAAAAGTATCCGCATGGGGCTCTCCCTACTCCCTGGCGCACGGCGCGTTGTTATTCACCGGATTCCTCGGTGCATTTGATGGCATCGAAGGCCAGGAGTATCCTTTTTTCTCTCTCTATCCTTTCTGCGGGATAGGGAACACGTTTCATGGACCCGAGCATTTCCCCCGCCAGCCGCCTGTCGGGGAGGGAACCGAGACCTTCCGCCACCAGTTTTCCGGAAACGGTATCGAGCATTCGCCCCCGCGAACCGTCGGTCACAAAGACGAATGGGATCTGGTAAGAATCGACGACGCGCGCAAAGGAGACGAGATGTCTGTCCCTGGATTCGAGGGCGCCTGGCGAGCATTTGATCGCCATGAAGCGCCTTCCACCGATCCGGATGATATAGTCGACGGAAACCGGCACGGTTGAGCCGTCAAGGCTGACCGGGAATTCTGCATCAGCCTCGATCTCGTCATCGCCGAACCCCTTTTGCCGGAGGAGGAAGTCTTTCATCGCACGCCTGATGACGTCAAGACTTGTTGCGGCCCTCGCTTCCGCGTTGCCGATCTTCTCTTCGATCAGCCTCTGATGGTCTTCCCGCATATGGGAACTCTTCAATGAAAGGACTTCTCTTTTACCAGGATTACCTGCAGGGAAACCGAATTTACGAGGATGCCGTCGAGGTAGTTCTCGATCCAGTATATCCCCGGCTCCCTGAACTCCAGATTCAGATGTATCGAGATATCCCTGTGTTTGTACCGCGCATCACTCAGTTTAAGCCTTGTAACGTTTTCCCTCAGCACGTTTCTTCTGTCCGGAGAAAGGATCCTCAGGGTCGCGTCAAACTCTCCCCTTCCCTCGGCCCACTCGTTGACCGTCGCCAGTCTCGGATGGGTCGCGGGAAACTGGGTGGCATAAATATTCTCGAATATCCCCATCAGGCTTATCTTTCCTCCGGTCTCCTGCCTCACGTCATCACAAAAAAGGGTAAAGTTCAGGGTCGGTCTTGTCTTTTCCATAATACTCGTATTATACCTGAATCATCCGCATCTTCTCCAACAGGGTCCAACGCCCTCGATTTTGCCATCAAGAAGACAAAGACTGATACCTGGCGAGAACGGCATTCTCACTCATTTGCCATCAGCAGAACAGAGGTGTGAGGGAAGATCGAATATGACCTATTCTGAGCATCATAGGAAACATCCCTTCAGTGGGAAAACCCTATCAGCAGTCAGCAGGCTGCTGAAAAAAGGTCTCATGATTGATTCTCATACTGTCATACCTTCGTAGGCGTTATCCGGAAATATTTGAAAACACCGGATTCCCGTCTGCATGAGAATGACGGAAAACAGCGGATAACACTCTGTTGGCAACCTATGAAAAGTCCGTTTTACGCCTCGCACGTGAAAGCAACCGTGGAGATCCGGCCTTCGCTCAGCGGCCACCGTCCTGACGCTCGCCGCCGTTCAGAAAAAGCTGCCGCTTCACGGATTGCTTGAGATCGATGTAAATCACGACCTTGTCGCCCTTCAGTGCGTATGAGACATCGAGCACATCGGAGGTCCCGAACGTGAGGGGCATGTACAAGGGCCTCACTTCGTATCCGACGGTCTTGCCCTGGTAGTCCAGGATCCTGCTTAATAAAGGCCGCCAGAAGTCGGAATTCTGGCTCACAAACTCTTCCGCTATCGCAAGGGCTTCCTTGGCGGGCAGCCCCTTCTCAATCTTGAAATCAAAATCCGGGGCATAGGGTTCGAAGGTATACCGGTCCGCTTCGAGGTCGAGGAATGCGATCGTCTCGAAATCATCATAATATCTCCCGCCGAAGAATATGACGGAAAAAGTCCCCTTGATTTCCGAGGCAGTCACATCCTTCGTCTCAAGGGAAGCCTTCCCGGCAGGGAAACCTTCAGCAGAAAACCCGAGCACGGCGAACATCACAGCCAGGATGATAAGCCCGATCTTCACTTTCATAAGAACACCTGCTCTATATTTTAGATTACCATGTTCTTGATCGCGTCGCAACACAAGAATTCGGCGCACTTCCGCCACCTTAAGGAATCGCCGGAAGAGGCTTTTCGGACCGCTCTGCCTGCCTGGGGCGCACATGTTCATAGGGATGTAAAATAAGAAAGGCGGGTCGGATCGACCCGCCTTTCTTCTGCTACGCCTTACCTGTCACGCGTACCGTGTCAGGTACTTTAGAAGGTGACCTTGATTCCGTGCCTGATGGCGTATGCGTTGTCCGGGCTCTTGTCAGGGCCGGTAACGACCTTATAAAAATCACCGGCAAAGAGGTAGCCGCCTTCAACCCAGTAAACCAGGTTTTTGTCGATCTGCCAAGTAATGTAAGGATCGATTTCAAACCCGATGGTCTTATCGGCGCCCGTGCCTTCTTGAAGTGCCGTGAGCTTATTGGCCCTGAGCCAATAAAAGTCGAGGTTCCCTTTGAGGTCCTTCGCAAGGTTTGCACCGATGCTGGCCTTTACGTACTGGGTATTGTTGATACCGGTTTGGGAAACACCTGCCGCGGTCACCGTACGATACTCATATATCCAGCTGTAGTGTTGGACATTGTCAAGGGCCGTCACAAATCCCTTATACTTCGAGGGATCGCTTCCGTTGTCGCCGCTGCCATACGCATACTCGAGTCCGAGCTTTACGCCGCTGAGATCGTAGCCGACGCCGGCGAGAACCGCCCAGCCGCTAAAATCAAGGTCGCTGCCATCCGGGCCCGCGCCGTCCGCCGCACCTGTCTGGACTTCGCCGTCGAGCTTGAAGGTGAAGCCGCTCACGTTTGCGTCACCCCTCAGGCCGAAGTTCCACAGGTGGATCGGGAGCTTGTCAGCAGCAGACGATCCGAAGCCGACCTGGTCGTTCACATAGGTCACGTCGCCGCTTATGCCGAACTCTTTCGTCCTGTAGTTGAAAAGGCCGACATATGCGTCTGCATCGTCATTGAGCTTTGTGTTCCCCTCACGGAACTTCACATTGAGCAGATCAACTTCGAGTTCCTTGATAGGGTTCGCAAAAAGAACGAGGGCATCATCGCCGTTCTTCGTGTGGCTGAAGAAGAGTTTATTGCCGAGCGCCAGAGGCATATGACCGACCTTTATCCCTGCGGGGATGCCGAGGAGGCCTGAGCCTGAATGCATTATCCATGCTTCGATGAACTGCAAAGTATTCGCCTGAAATCCAAGGGCGTTCCCACCGGCCAGATAAATACCCCTGTCGTCGCCGCCGCCGCTGCCCCAGGTCATATCGTCGTCACCGTTGCTGTTCTTCGTGTCCCTGATGGTGATCTTCGCCTGAGTATTGGGCGTTATCTTTGCGTCAAGACTGAGGACGACGCTCGTCTCCCAGAGGGAGGTATGGTCGGCTTTGTCATCGTTCAAATCCGACGTGTTGTTCTCGAAGAAACCCCTCTCCCGCACGTAGCCGCCGAGCGTGATCTCGACGCCCTTTGTCACGACCGCCGCGGTACCTGCCGGTATCTCGGCGTGAATGGCAAAGGCGCTGGCAGCAAAACCAAGTACGAAAACTGCGCCTAAAAGTATGACCAAAAATTTTTTCACTTCCTAACCCTCCTTGATTTAGGTTAGTAAGATTTTGCCCGTAAAACGGGTTTTCTTACAAATAAGGACTTACAAAAGGACTTGAGAACTTGCATAATACTTTCGCTTGAAACCGATCTCTCTTTCCCTCTTATCACCTCCCCGTCAACAGAATCCTGACCTCCCATGGAAGCCGTGTATATAATAGTAGGACTCAAAACCCTCTCCACCGGCTTTGCAACTTGTAAAGAGGTTATATCATTCCCCGCCATTTTTGTCAAGAAATTTTTTGTTCAAAACGTCTCAAAATGGACTTAATGCAAAAAGGGGGCCAAGAGAGAAGCGGGCAGGAGCTGAGCGTTGCCGGAGTATGCCGAAAATATTGCAAATTTAAACTGTTATCGTGACAGCCGGACAAGCGATGAACTGAGCAGCCTGCGTCCCTGCCTAAGGCAGGCTGTATCCTTTTTGCCACAGCACTGTGGATTATAAATACAGCCTTTGCCTATCGACGGGAAACTCCCGACTATTCTATACTTAACAGAATGAAAAGGATTCACAAGACGATCCTGGTCGAGCTCGTCCAGTCCTTTGTCCTGGGGCTCGTAGCGCTGAATTTCATCCTGATGATGGAGAAGGTGATGCGGCTGAGCAGGATTCTCTCCGGGGTCGGCGCAACGCTTCCGGACATGGCCAGGATAATTCTGTACCTCCAGCCGCAGCTTATGATGCTCACCATTCCGATGTCCCTCCTCCTTTCGACCCTTCTCACTTACGGAAGATTAAACGCGGACAACGAACTGATCATTCTCAAGACCGCAGGGATATCGTTCAGACAGGCCGCCTTTCCTGTAATCATTCTCGGCACGCTCTGCTTCCTAGCGGCCCTGCTGGTCAGTTTCTTTGTCGGGCCCTCCGGCGCCGCAAGGGTGAGAGACACGATTACCCGCGTGGTGACGCAGAAGGCCCCCATGGCGATTGAATCAGGCATCTTCAATACGTCTTTCAGGGATATCGTCATACTGGTCCATGAAAAGCCTGCACCCGACACAATGAGGGGGATCTTCATTTATGACAGCAGGAACGCAAAGGAACCGAAAGTCCTCGTGGCAAAGGAAGGCAGGATCTCCTCCGACAAGGAGGACAATCTGTCGCTGTACATGAAAGACGGTTTCATCCACATCGCGCGGGCTAAAGGGTCGACAGAGGTCTTTTTCGCCGGATATAGCCTCTCGCTGAATCTTGCCCTGGAAGGTCCGACGAAGAAAAGCAGCGAACTGACACCGCTCGAACTCCTGAAAGAAGCGGAGGGGAGGGAACCGAGGGGAAAAGTGGCCCTTCTTCTCGAGTTCCACAGACGCCTCTCCCTTCCCTCTCTTTGTCTGCTGCTGATGTTCCTCGGACCGCCGCTCGCACTGCTCTCGGGAAAATCAGGCAGGCTCGGGGGACTCACGATAGGCATCGGGGTCTTCACGATCTTCTATATCCTCCTGGTATACGGAGAAAACTTGGCGAGAGCTGGAACCATCCCCCATATCGTCGGGGCCTGGACCCCCGTCTCCATCATCGGTGTTGCCTCTTTTCTTGCGTTCAGGAAGGCGGGCTCGCTGTAATGAAGATCATACAGCGACATTACCTTAAGGAATTCTCGAAGCTCTACCTCATCGTCGTCCTCGGCCTGAGTTTTACGTTCAGCCTCGTGGATCTCATGAACAAGATCAACGATTTCGGTCCGGGCAGGCCGTCTTTCGACAGCCTCCTTCTGTATGCGGGCCTGAGTCTGCCCCAGTATTTGGTATACCTGATGCCGATGGCTGCTCTCATAAGCGGCCTCTTTGTCTTTGGACAGGCGGGAAGGAGAAAAGAGACGACTGCCATAAAGGCCTCGGGGGGGAGCATCAGGGCGCTCCTCATGCCTTTTGTCTTTTCCGGTATAGTCTTGAGCCTTGCAGGCTTCCTGCTCAGCGAATTTGTCGTCCCTGATTTTTCCGGCCGGGCCCACAAATTGAGGGACTCCCTTGCCGGCAAACAGAATATCCTTTCCTTCAAAGAGGGAACGGTCTGGCTGAAGGCGAAAGGCGCAATCGTAAAGATCGGGCTCTTTCTTCCCGACAAAAGCGTCATTAAGGAGGTCAGCATTATGAAAATGAATGAATACATGCTGACGGAAAGGATCGAAGCAGAGTCCGCGGACTGGAGACCTCTCCCCGGGTCACCGGATGCATCCTTTTCGGCAGGTGAGACCGGCGCGACAAGAGGGGGAACATGGTATCTCACGGGCGTCACGGACTATGACATCGACGCCGGAACGGTGACGCACTATAGGGAGCTTCGGACGGATAGTATCGAGCCCCCCGAAGTCTTCAGGGAAGACATGCAGAAGCCGGACGAGATGAACGTCAGGGAACTCGCGGCGTACACAAAACGACTGAAGAAGGCCGGGTTCAAGAACACCAAGCTGATCGTCGACATTCACTCAAGGATCTCGTACCCTCTCATTAATGCGATCATGCTCGTCCTCGGAATCGCGCTCGCAACCAGCGGGGCGTCGGGAAGCGGTCTGATTACCGCAGCCATAGGAATATTTATCAGCCTTCTCTACTGGGTCGGTTATACTGCCTGCCTCTCGATGGGATATGCGGGAATTTTCCCCCCCATCGTCGCGGCCTGGTCCATGCCGGCCCTCTTCGGCAGCATCACACTTTATCTTTTCGGCAGGATACCGGAATAGGGTCCGCCGGGATTGAGGGTTCTGGACACAAGATTCATTCTTACTCGTACCCCCAGAGTGAAGGGCCGCGACCCTTCACGTTTTCTACGTACGCCTTCACTTCTCCTCTGTACATTCTCCGCAGGAGCCCTGCGATCTCCCCTGCCCCGTACCGCACGGAATCGACCTGGCTCACCGGCATGACTTCCATAGTCGTGTTGGTGAGGAACACCTCGGAGGCTCCGTAAAGGTCATCTCTCGAAAACTCTCCCTCTTCCACGGTCAGGCCCTCCCGCACCGCCAGATCAAGGACGGTGTCCCTCGTGATGCCGTCGAGGATCCCACATGCAACAGAGGGGGTGCAGAGGACCCCGTCCCTGAAGAAAAAAATATTGCTCACGGTTCCTTCCGCAACGTATCCCGAACCGTTCAGCATGACCGCCTCGTCCGCACCCGCCTTCTTTGCTTCGATCTTCGCCAGGATGTTGTTCAGGAAATTGAGGGACTTTATCCGAGGGTCTATGGCCTCCCGCGAGTTTCTTCTCGTGACAGCGATAATGAGCTTTATCCCTTTCTCATACATCGCCTTCGGATAGTCCTTCATCTCCTCGGCGATAATCACGAGGGTCGGCGCCCGGCAGAGGTCGGGATCGAGCCCGACAGCTCCGGATCCGCGTGAGACGGTGAGTCTCACGTACGCGTTTCTCAGAGAATTTGCGCCGAGAGTGTCGTAGAGGGCGGACTTGACGCGGTCCTGGTCGAGGGGCATGCCGAGGCCGATCATCGACGCAGAGCGATAGAGTCTCACGAGGTGTTCGTCGAGCATAAAGATGGCGCCTTCGTAAGTCCTCATCGTCTCGTAGACGCCGTCGCCGTATAGAAAACCGTGGTCGAAGACCGAGACCATGGCCTCCGCTCTCGGGACGATCCTGTCGTTCAGATATACATACACGGTAATGCATTATATCATTAATCCAAATCCGGCAACAGCTCTGCGTGAGGATGCGTTCGAACGGTTTCAGCGGGCTGTCTCGCCCCCTTTCGAGAGAGACGCCCGGCGCCTCGGAGCGAAGCGAGAATGAGAAAGAATGCCGTCCTCACGCAGGTATCGGTTCTTATCTGTGGTGGATCCAGGGTAATGAGGGCGCATTTGACTTTATCCCCGGTTTCGTATATCTTAAACATTCGTTATGAGGCTCTTTCCCAAAGAGATCGATTTTTTCGAGATATTCGACAAGGCGGCTTCAAATCTCACGAAGGCTACCTCTCTGCTCGTAGCGCTCATGGAGAATTTCGACAATCTCGAAGCAAGGGCGAAGGAGATCTACGAACTCGAGCAGGACGGCGACATGCTGACCCACGACATCATGAAGAAACTGAACAGAACCTTCATCACCCCCATAGACAGAGAAGACATCCATGCCCTCGCTTCGAGCATGGACGACATCCTTGATCTCGTCTGGGGAGGGGTCGACAGGATGATCGTTTTCAGGATAACGGAACCGACGAAAGAGGCAATAGAACTCGCAAAGGAGCTTCACCTGACGACCGAGGTCCTCCAGAAAACGATACGGGAGCTGCGCGCCAAGAATTACTCCCATGTTCAGGAACATTGTATCGAGATAAACAGGCTCGAGAACAAGGTGGACAGGATATTCAGGGATGCCCTCGGCAAGCTTTTCGATGATCTGAAAGACCCTCTTTTGATCATCAAGTGGAAAGAGATATATGAACACCTCGAAGATGCCTCCGACAGGTGCGAAGACGTCGCAAATGTCCTGGAAAGCATAGTCCTCAAAAATGCATGATACGTTTTTTTTGCTCGTCTGCGTCATAGTCCTGGCCACGGTTTTTGATTTCATCAACGGCTTCCATGACACAGCGAACGCCATCGCCACCTCGGTCTCCACACGGGTCTTGTCCCCAAAGGTGGCGGTCTCGATGTCTGCGGTGCTCAACATGGTGGGCGCCCTCTCAGGGACCGCGGTCGCCCACACCGTCGGAGCCGGCCTCGTGGAGACGGCTTCCGTGACTCAGATCACCGTTGTGTCCGCCCTTGTGGCTGCTATCGTCTGGGACATCATCACGTGGTATTTCGGCCTTCCCACATCTTCGAGCCATGCGGTCCTTTCCGGTCTTGTGGGAGCGGCAATCGCGACCGCAGGCCCGGGGGTCATCATCAAAAAAGGAGTCTATAAGGTCCTCGCAGGGTTGATTTTCTCTCCCGTCGTAGGAATAGTTCTCGGGTTCCTTCTTATGCTTTTTCTCGTCTGGTTGTTCAGGAGGGCCGCTCCTTCATTCGTCAGCAAGCTGTTCGGCAGGCTCCAGGTCGTCTCTGCGGCGTATATGGCCTTCAGCCACGGCAACAACGATGCGCAGAAGACCATGGGAATCATCACCATGGCGCTCGTGAGCTATCACAAGCTCCCCGCCTTCGACGTCCCTTTGTGGGTGATTGTCCTCTGTGCGACAGCCATGGCCCTCGGAACCGCAGTTGGCGGCTGGAGAGTGATCAAGACCCTCGGGATGAGGCTCGTCCACCTGAGGCCCATACACGGATTCGCTGCCGAAACCGCGGCGGCCACAGTGATCGAGGTCGCTTCGAGGATAGGCCTCCCCCTCTCGACAACGCACGTCATCTCCTCGACCATCATGGGGGTAGGGGCGTCGAAGAGGCTCTCTGCCGTGCGATGGGGCATAGGGGGGAATATCGTGCTGGCCTGGGTTCTCACCCTTCCCGCATGCGCTGTCCTCGCGTGGTTGATCTGCAAGGTCCTCGGCCTGCTTGTCTGGTAGGACCGGGCTAGGCTATAAGTTTTTCGAAGGGGTAGCTCTTGAGGTAGGTGAGGAACTCATCCACGGCGTGGGAAGCTATGGCGTTCTTGTGGAAGATCAGGGAGAACTCCCTGAGAAATTTTTCTTCTTTGATACTGAGCAGTTTGAGACTCCCGTATTTGTTCTCTTTCCTTGCCGCCCAGCGTGAAACAATCGATATGCCGATGCCGCATTCGACAGCCTCCTTGATCGCCTCCGTGCTCCCGAGCATCATGGAGGTCTTCATGTCGTGGACGCTGATGCCGTGCTTGTTGAGATATTTTTCTATTATCTGCCGTGTCCCGGAACCCTCTTCCCTCAGAATGAAAGGTTCCTTCATCACGTCATAAATCGAGATCTCCTTTTTCTTCGCCCAGGAGTGCAGAGGAGGGACGATGACTACAAGCTCGTCGGATATGAGTTTCTCGACGATCAGTTTCTGTCTCGCCACGTCGCCTTCGACGAGCCCGATGTCGATGTTGCCGGAATTGAGGAACTCCACGATCCTCTTTGTGTTCCCTACGGAGAGATGGATCTTTATCTTCGGATGGGTCCTCCGGAAATCGGCGACGACGGTAGGCAGCAGGTGGTTGCCGATCGTGGTGCTCGCCCCTACGCTTATGCTTCCCTTCACGAGCCCCGTCAGCTCCCCGATGTTCTTCTCAGCCGCCGAATAGAGGGCGAGTATCTCCTTCGCATATTTATAAAGGATTTCCCCTGCGGCCGTGAGAGAGACGGTGCTCGACGACCTGTCGAAGAGTTTCGTCTCGTAGAGTTCTTCGAGGGCCTGTATCTGCAGGCTGACGGCGGGCTGCGTAAGATGTATTATCTCTGAAGCCTTCGAGAAGCTCTTCGTATCGGCGACGGTGCAAAAAACTTTTAGTTTATGATCTTCCATGACCATTAAATTTTTTTATTGTATTATTATTATTCTTATAAGTCAAGTAGCTTCCAAAGCAGGCCAAAACCCGGCATGACGTTTCCTTGGCGGGGCGGCGTTTCCAGCGTGTGAAGGGGCTTCTCCTCAGCCCTTCTCCGCCTTCCAAAAAAGTATCCTGTTACACTGCGGGCACTGAATAATCTTCTCGTTCTTCTTAATCTCGACGAAAAGCTGGGGCGGTATGTTCATGTTGCACCCCCGGCATACCTCGTCTCTCGCCTCTGCGACCGCGGAGCCTCTCTTCGCCTCGAGCAGCTTCATGTAAAAGTCATAGGTTTCCCCGTCCAACGCTTTCACCAACCCTTCTCTGCGGCCCCTGAGCGCTTCTATCTCCTTTTCGATTCCCGCAGCCTCCTGCTGCAATTTTCCTTTGAAGGCATCGATCTTCGCGCGCTCTCCTTGCACTTTCGCCGCGAGCGCTCTCATCTCTTTCTGTGCCGTATCGAGGTCCTCCATCGCCGCGAGCACCTCATCTTCGACCGCCCGCTGCTCTTTCTCCACCGACTCTATCTCCTTCAGGTGTGCCTGGTACTCCTTGTTCGTCTTTATTTCCGAAACACGCCCCCTGAGTTTTCTTATCTTCTCACCTGTTTCATCGAGAAGGTGCTCTTTCTCCCTCTTCTTTTTTGTGAGGGTATCGAAGAGCTGTTTCGCCTTGTCATAAGCCGCCCGGGCCTCTTTCAGCGGTCGTTCGACGGAAGAGACTTTTCCGGGGATGGCTGTGACCACATCTGTTTTTTCGACGATAGCAGAATCTATTTCCTGCAGCTCCATAAGAACCTTCAGGTCCTCTGTCACGTGCCCTCCTTGCCGGGTGGAAGAAAATCGGAAACGGGAAGCGGGAACCCGGGGCTTATGCAGCCAGTTCTCGTTTCCCCGTTCTCAGAGCCCTGTTGTATCGAGTGGGCCCACCAGGACTCGAACCTGGGACCAACCGGTTATGAGCCGGTAGCTCTACCAGCTGAGCTATGGGCCCGAGTGTCAGCAATGCGTAACGAGCAGCGGGTGAGGATCGACAACTGCTCCTCGCGTGTGCAGCAGCCAACTCCTAACCTGTTACTATAAACTCATTGCTGCTCTTCGGTCAAGTGCTTTCGATGAACGTCCTGAGCCACTTGCTCCTGGCGGGATGCTTGAGTTTGCGGATTGCCTTGACCTCGATTTGTCTGATCCGCTCGCGCGTGACGTCAAACTCCTGACCGAGTTCTTCAAGGGTGTGGGGGAAATCCTCTCCGATGCCGAATCGCCTCTTTATGACCTTTGCTTCCTTCGGGTTCAGGGTGCAGAGCACCTTCTCTATCTGCGCCTTCAGGTCATCGTTGATCGCGATGTCCAGCGGGGAAAGAGTCGCCTTGTCTTCAATAAAGTCACTGAGATGACTGTCCTCCTCCTCGCCCACGGGGGTTTCGAGAGAAATCGGCTCCTTCGTGATTTTCAGTATCGTCTTCACTTTTTCCGCAGGCATGCTCACTCGTGCAGCGATGTCGTCGGGAGACGGCTCATTCCCAAGTTCCTGGACCAGTTCCCTCGTCGCCTTCGAAATGCGGCTTATCACCTCGACCATATGGACCGGTATCCGTATGGTCCTGGACTGGTCCGCAAGGGCCCTCGTGATCGACTGCCTGATCCACCATGTGGCGTAGGTGCTGAACTTGTACCCCCGCCGGTATTCGAACTTGTCGACGGCCCGCATCAGTCCGATGTTTCCCTCCTGTATCAGGTCGGGGAAGCTCAGCCCCTTTCCGATGTACCGCTTCGCGATGCTGATCACGAGACGGAGATTCGCTTCTATCATCGCGCTCTTCGCTGTAGATATCTCTTCCTTTCCGAGGGCAAAAACCCTCACGGCCCTTTTTATCTCCCCGGAAGCGATGCCGATGGAACGTTCAACTTCCCTCATCGCATCCTGATACCCGAGATACCTTCTTCCGAGAGAATCCGCATTGCATGCGGAAGAACTCTTTCCCTTGACCCTCTGGTCCGGCGACAGTTTCAGAACCGCACCGTTCATGTCGCATCCAAGGCTCTTAAGCCGTTTCCCGAGGACCGTCATCTTCCGGGTGAGATCGTCGATCTTTTCAACGGCCCTCTCCATCTGCTCGGAAAATGCATACATCACGTCTTCCTTCAGACGCAGGCTTCTCACTTTCCCGAGGATCTTCTCCCTGTTGGCTTCGAGGAGCCTGAGGAGCCGGGCCTTCTCGCTATCCGCCGTGCTGCCGGCGCTCCCTATTCCCCGCCCCTTCTTCGCCGCCGCCGATCTTTTTCCCCGGGGCGAGACTTGCTCGAGCTCCGCTCTTGCCAGCCTGTCGAGAGAGAGCCTCCTTCTCCGGTAGAGGGTCTTGATCTCTTGCGTGATCGCAAAAAGCCTTTCCCTCTCACCCAGCAGGGACTCCTCGGCATCCCCGTCGTCCTGGACGATGTCGCCGAGGGGAGCCTCTCCCTTCATCACGAATTCTCCGAGGGCGATAAGTTTCTCTATCGCAAAGGGGAGGGAGAAAATGACGCGCGTCATTTTCTCCCTCCCCATCTCTATCCGCTTCGCAAGTTCGACTTCGCCTTCCTTGGTCAGGAGCGGGATCGTACCCATTTCCTTGAGATACATTCTCACGGGCTCATACTCAACCTCTGCGAGCGAAACCTTCTGTTCTTCACCCTGGGCCTCGCCGTATGCCTCGGCATTTTCGTCCCAGGAGATTTTCCCCGTAGGTTCCTCGTTCAGAAACTCGAAATCCTCACCCTCATTGCGCTCCCCGAAATAGTCGAAACTTTCCCTCACTTTTCCTCCCTCAACAGTCGCCGCTTTTCCAGGAGAAGGGCATTGAGCACCTCCCGATCTCCTGTCATCTGAGCCTTCTTATTACGCTCCTCGAATTTCCCCCTCACTTTTTTCCTGATACAGTCTTCTATGTTCTTATCGACCGCCTCGTAATCGAACCCCGGATCGAAGGTCACTTTTCTAACAAGGGCCTGCTCCTCCTCGTCGAGCGAGGGCAGCAGTGAATCCGGTTCGAACCGCCCTTCTGCAGCGCCGAGCCTTTCAAGTATGCTCCTTACCGTCCGGTTCTTGAATTGCTCCGGAGGAACCATTTGCAAAATATAGGCCAGCTTTTCGGGAAAGGCAATAACCGCACTCAACAGCAGGAGTTCTTCGTCATAGGGAAGGCACTGCCGTTCGGCGGAGCGGGTTGTTTTCACCATTTCCTTCGGTCTTTTCCCCATCTTTTTCATCTCTTCCCGTATGACTGTCTCCCGTGTGCCTGTCTTTTCCGAAAGTTCCCTGATGAGTTCCTCCTTCATGATCGTATCTGAGGCGCAAGAGATAACCCGTAACGTCTCCCTCACGGTCTCGGTCTTGTCCGCCTTCGAAACGGCTACGAGAAAATCGACCGCAGACCCGGCTTTCGTCAATTCTGCGCGGAACCGGTCCGCCCCCGACTTCCTCAGGAAGCTGTCCGGGTCGTGATCGGGAGGGAGAAGCAGTATCGACGCACTGAACCCCTGTTCGAGGAGCAGCGGTATCGACCTCCTTGCCGCTGATTTGCCTGCCTCGTCCCCGTCGAATACCAGGACCGCCTTCTTCGTAAACCTCCGCAACTTCCGGAGATGGCCCGCCGTCAATGCAGTGCCGAGCGGGGCCACCGCATTATGAAACCCGTATTGAGAGCAGATGATTACGTCGAAATATCCCTCGACGACCAGAGCGCACCCTTCTTTGCGTATTCCTTCTTTCGCACGGTGAAGGTCATAGAGCGTCTCGCCTTTCCTGAATAGGGGGGTGTCGGGAGAATTAAGGTATTTCGGCTGGGCATCGTCCATCACCCTGCCCCCGAAGGCGATCGTCTCTCCCTGCATGCCGTACAGGGGGAACATGATCCTGTCCCGAAAGGTATCATACATTCCCTTTTCCCCTGAAGAGACGACTCCCGACCGGAGCAAGAGGGTCCGGGTATATTCTTTCCCCTCCAGGTAATGAGAAAGATAATGCCAGTCTCGTAACGCAAAACCGAGGGAGAACAGGCCGAGCGACTCCTCCGAAAGTCCCCTTCCCCTAAGATAGGCGGTTGCCCTCCCCGACTTCACGAGGTTTTCCCTGAATACCTGCGAGGACACTTCGAGTATCTCGAGGAGTTTTTCCCTTGCCTCATCGTGCCCTCCCTGATGCCCCCGGAATTCCTTAAGGGTTATTCCCGCCTTTTTTGCAAGGAACGTCAGCGCTTCGGGAAAAGAAAGATTCTCATATTTCATCACAAACTGGATAAGGTTGCCGCCCGTGTCGCAGCCGAAGCAATGGAATATCTGCTTTTCAGGGCTTACCATGAAGGAAGGGGTCTTCTCCGCATGGAACGGACAGAGTCCCTTGTAGTTCCGGCCGGCCCGCCTCAGTTCGACATAATCGGATATGAGCTCGACGATGTCGAGCCTTGTCTTCAGCTCTTCAAGAAGCCTCTCGTCTTTCATGAGGATATTCTATCGGAAACAGGGAGGTTAGGGGAAAGCGGCTAAACGGCCGCTCTGTTGAACCGCCGGAACCCGGAACATTCACAAACGGCAGGGCGAGCTTCCGTCGCTCGCATGATTTCATCGAGGAGGAGATTCATCCCAAGGTTGTCGCTGGATATATGTCCGGCAATCACTACGTTGAGATGGCTCTTCTCCGCTTCCTTACGGTGTTCCTCGCCGAGGTGCATCGCCACCACCGTGTCGACCCCGCTCGAGGCCATACTCGCGAAAATCTCCTTTGCGCCCTCCGTTCCCCCGGTCATGTCGACAAATATCTTTCCCGCCTTCCTCGTTTTCGATCCTATGAGTATTTTTGGTCCCGACCCGTTGCGGGCGGCCTCGCCATATTCGGGAATCGCCATCAGAATCTCCATCACGTCGGCAACGGTGTAAGGTCTTTTCTCCTCGAGACTCCTCTGCAGGTACGTAGCGACCATATTGTCGGCAGGGGTGTGAAGGCAAACAAAGGGGATGCCGAGGAGTTTCGCTGCATCGACCGTCCTCGCATGGTTCGCGGGCATCAGTTTCCTCTCGACCTCTTTTATCCTGCCCTCCATGAGGTCCTCCGCCGTACTGATAGGGACCCCGAATTTGTGGAAAATATCGGACTGTATTCGCATGACATCATAAAGGTTAGCGTAAGCCCGCCCCCCCGGATGGTGGGAAAGAACAAGGTCCAGTTCCTTCCCCTTGTCTCTGAGCCTGTCAAAGAGAAGGACCTCTCCGACTTCGATGTCTATTCCGACCAGGATACTCCCGACCGTCTCTTCGCCCGTTCCGTTCAGAATTCTCGAGTCGGAGTAAGGGTTCCTGAGCGACTCGGTGTCAAAGCTCTCTTTTTCTTTAAGGGATTTAAGGGATTCGAAATCCTTCTTTTTTGCGGCAAGGTCATTCAGGACGATCTCTTTTCCACGCGGATCGTTGTCGATGCCGATCGAGATCGCTTTCTCGTAGAGTTCTCTAAGATTCATGAGGATTGGGTCTGCTTCCCGGCTCCAGCAACTCTCTCACACGTTGATTGACGTACTTTCCGTCTGCGGCCCCTTTGAGCCGGGGCATGACGAGGCGCATCACCTTCCCCATGTCCTGAGGACCGCCTGCGGACGTCTCTCTCACCGCTTCGATGATAATCCCGTCAATCTCCTCACGAGTGAGTTGAGCCGGCAGGTAACCCTGAAGAATAGCGACTTCCCGTTCCTCTTTTCCGGCGAGATCGATTCTGCCCGCCGCGGTGAATTGCTCCATGGACTCCCGGCCCTGCTTCACCATGGAGGAGAGGACCGAAAGGACTTCGTCGTCCGTCAGTTCCCTGCCCTTCTCTATCTGCTTGTTCTTGACAGCGGCCTTCACCATCCTGAGGATCGAGACTTTTCCACGGTCCGCCGCCTTCAGTGCTTCCTTGAGGTCGTCGTCAAATCGCTTCAGCAGAGACATTCTATCTCGCTATCGTTCGGACTTTTTTGAGAGCCTTCTTACGAGCTGCAAGCGCCTTTTTCTTCTTTTTTACGCTTGGTTTTTCGTAGTGCTCCCTCTTCTTAATCTCAGAGAGTATTCCTTCTCGTTCGCACTGTTTCTTGAATTTTCTGAGTGCATTTTCGAATGATTCACTCTCCCGTACCCTGATAGAGGGCATTCATATACCCCCTCCTCTCTATTTATGATTTGTTTTCTCAGTTCCCGCACAAGCAGGAAGTGCAATACTTTAGCAATTACAAACAAGGCATGTCAAGGCAATTCTGCCTGAAAATAAAGCACTTTTCAGGGACACCGGCGTGCCTTCGACAACAGGCGCACAGGAAGGGCAATTACGATGACCCTTTGCGAAGATATCTGTAAGGATTCCGGATTCCCGCAGCCTGTATCGTCTCGCCCGGTATGCCCATCCGCTTCAACACCGATGCCCCACCTGCCGGGGATACTCCACTTCCGGCCGGGTTCCCGTCGGCGTCAAAGACAGGCCTTCCTCTCTTTGCTGCGTCTCTTGCCGAGTCGGAGATCAGAATGATCCTGTCCCGCCTCTTCGCAAGAAAGATAAGGCTCAGCGTTGCGTTATACCCTTCCGGCCGCACGTTTCAGCCGTCTTCAGCACATCTTCTGCTCCGGCGCCTCTCGTGTCAAGGCCGCCGAACCCATGGCTGTGGAGATCGATAAAGCCGCTCAGTTTCATGAAAAGAAGCCGAAGGCTAGTCCTCTTCCACCGTTATCGCCTCTACGGGGCAGTTTTCCTCGGCCGCTTCGCAGCAACCAACGTATTCACACGCGTCAGGGTCGATCACCTCCGCCTTGCCGATCGCCTCATCGAGATGAAACACGGCGGGGCAAATCTCCTGGCACCTGCCGCACCCGATGCACGTGTCGATGTCGACGACGACCTTCATCCGGCGTCCTCTATAATCGCCCCCGCGAGAAGGGGGAGCATTATTTCGTGATGCCCGGTGAGGGCAAAAGATCTCCCCTTCATCATGGTGGGTCTGCAGAGCACATTCTCTCTCGGCCGGTAATGCTGCACGAAATCCATGTTCACGGTAGTGATATCTTCCACCTTATTGCCCAGATTCCTCGCTACGCTCAGGGCCTTCAGAAAGACCTCCGGAAGCATTACCGCAGAACCGAGATTGATATACACGCCTCCTTCGAGGTCCGATACGACAGAGGCGAGGAGGCGGAAATCCCTGAGGCTCCCTTCCCCGATCATTGCTCCGTCCGCCTCCGGATGCATATGGATGATGTCCGTACCGAGTGCTACGTGGACCGTGGCAGGGATCCCGAGTCTGACGCTTTCGGAAAAGATGCTTCTTTCCCCGGAACTTTTCCGGCTCTTCATGATGTATTCACCGACCGACCGGCCTATGCCGTATCCTCTCCTGACGCCTCTCTTGATCGCCAGATTCAGTTGTCTTCCCGTTTCCCTCGCCATGCCGAATCTTCCCGTACGGAGCTCGGCCGCAACATCCTCGGAAGTTCTTCCGAGAAAAGAGAGCTCGAAGTCGTGAATGATACATGCGCCGTTCGCTGCAAGGGCAGTAACGATGCCCCTCCTCATAAGGTCGATTATCACCGGCGAAAGCCCCACCTTTATAGGATGGGCTCCCATGCCGAGGACAACGGGCCTCCCGTTCCTGCGGGCCCTCACCACTGAACCCGCAACGGCTTTGAAATCAGAAGCTGCGAGGACCGAAGGGAGACCGTCCAGAAACGCCTTGAAGGAAGCGCCTCTGATGTACGGAAGGGCTGAAACGTGCGGCCG